>JAZKDL010000573.1:2228-5140 GCA_040387575.1 Pseudomonadota bacterium | reverse complement strand
ACCACGTTGACCGCGAGCCCGCCGAGCGAGGTTTCCTTGTACGTCGACTTCATGTCGGCGCCGGTCTGCTTCATCGTGCGGATCACCGCGTCGAGCGACACGTAGTGGCTGCCGTCGCCGCGCAGCGCCATGCGCGCCGCGTTGATGGCCTTGACCGCGCCCATCGCGTTGCGTTCCACGCACGGGATCTGCACCATGCCGCCGACCGGGTCGCAGGTCAGGCCGAGGTTGTGCTCCATGCCGATCTCGGCCGCGTTCTCGACCTGCGCCGGCGTCGCGCCGAGTACCGCGGCCAGCGCGCCGGCCGCCATCGAGCAGGCCACGCCGACCTCGCCCTGGCAACCGACCTCGGCGCCAGAGATCGATGCATTGGCCTTGTAGAGCATGCCGATCGCGGCGGCGGTCAGCAGGAAGTCGACCACGCCGGACTCGCTCGTGCCCGGCACGAAGCGCGTGTAGTAGTGCATCACCGCCGGCACCACGCCGGCCGCGCCGTTGGTCGGCGCGGTGACGACCCGGCCACCCGCTGCGTTCTCTTCATTGACCGCCATCGCGAACGCATTGACCCAGTCCATCGCCGCCAACGGATCGGCTGCGCCGGCCTGCGCCGAGAGTTCGCGCTGGAGTTCGGGCGCGCGCCGGCGCATTCGCAGCAGGCCCGGCAGCGCCTGCGCGGCGAGCGGGTTGTCGACGCCGAAGCCGCGCTGCACGCACTGCTGCATCACGCCCCAGATGCGCAGCAGTCCGGCGCGCACCTCGGCCTCCGGGCGCCACGCGCATTCGTTGCGCAGCACGAGCCCGGCCACCGAGAGACCGGTGGCGCGGCACTGCGCCATCAGCTCGTCGCCGGTCGTGAAGGGATAGGGGACCGGCGCCACTGCAGCGGCCGCTTCGGCCGCGCTGTCGCCTTCGACGACGAAGCCGCCGCCGATGGAAAAATAGTCCGCTTGCGCCAGCAGCGCGCCGTCCGCATCACGCGCGCTGAAACGCATCGCGTTGGGATGCTCGGGCAGCGATTCTTCGCCGAGAAAGGCGATGTCGCGCACACGATCGAAGTCGATGCCACGGCGCCCCAGTAGCATCAGCCGGCCGTCGCGGCGCAGCGCGTCGAGGCGCGGCTGAACCGTCTCGGGCAGCACGGTGTCGGGCGCATCGCCGAGCAGCCCGAGGATCACGCCCTGGTCGCTCGCATGGCCACGGCCTGTCGCGCCCAGCGAGCCGTACAGGTCGACCTTCAGCCGCGCCACCGCGTCGAGCAGGCCGTGCGCTTCGAGCGACCGCGCGAACATTAGCGCGGCGCGCATCGGCCCGACGGTGTGCGAGCTGGACGGTCCGATGCCGATCTTGAAGATGTCGAAGGCCGACAGCATGGCCTGCGTCGCCTGCGTCACCTGGTTCACGCGGGCAGCTGCTGCTTGACCAGCGCGACCCAGTACGCGGCGCCGAGCGGCAGGATCGCGTCGTTGAAGTCGTAGTAAGGGTTGTGGATCGGCGGGTCGTTCGGGCCTTCGCCGGCGCCGATGCCGATGTAGGCGCCCGGGCGTTTCTGCAGCATGAAGGCGAAATCCTCCGAGCCCATCGCCGGTGGGATGTCGGTGTGAACCTGCGCCTCGTCGACCAGGCTGGCGGCGGCGGACACCGCTGCGGCGGTCTCGGTCGGCGTGTTGACCACGCCCGGATAACCATGCCGATAGTCGAGCGCCACGGTCGCGCCGTGGGTCTGCGCCACGCCGTCGCAAATTTGCTGCATCGCTGCCTTGGTGCGCTGCTGCACCGCGGCGTCGAGCGTGCGCACGGTACCGCGCAGCACGACGTTCTCGGGGATCACGTTCCAGGTGTCGCCGCCGTGGATCTGCGTGACGCTCACCACCGCCGAATCGGTCGCGCCGGTGCGGCGGCTCACGATCGTCTGCAGCGCGTTGATGAGCTGCGCGGCGACCACCACCGAGTCGATGCCGGTCTCGGGCATCGCGGCATGGCTGCCCTTGCCGGTGATGCGGATCTCGAAGGTGTCGAGGTACGCCGTCATCGTGCCGGTGCGGATCGCGAAGTGGCCGCGCGGCAGTTGCGGGAAGTTGTGCATGCCGTAGACCGCATCGGCCGGGAACTGTTCGAACAGGCCCTCTTCGACCATCACGCGTCCGCCGCCCTCGTTCTCTTCGGCCGGCTGGAAGATGAACTGCACGGTGCCCTTGAACGGCTTGTGGCGCGACAGGTGCTCGGCCGCGCCCAGCAGCATCGCGGTGTGGCCGTCATGGCCGCAGCCGTGCATCCGGCCGGCGCACTTCGACGCGTGCGGTGCATTGCCGAGTTCCTGCATCTCGAGCGCATCGAGATCGGCACGCAGCGCGATGCTCGGGCCGTCGCCGTTCTTCAGCGTGGCGACCACGCCGGTGCCGGCCAGGCCGCGGTGCACCGGCAGGCCCATCAGCATCAGCGCATTGGCCACGACGTTCGAGGTGCGGTGCTCCTGAAAGGCCGTCTCGGGGTTCGCGTGGATGTCGCGGCGCCAGCTCAGCATGCGGGCGCGGGTGTCTTCGGCAATCTCGGGGTCGCGGTACATGGTCGGTTCTCTCGTGGTTCGGTTGTCGGGGTCAGTGGAAGAATTCGGCGATCAGCGTAGCGCCGAGAAAGGTACCTGCGGTGGCCGTCAGCGACACCACGACGATGCGCCAGCCGAGTTGCCGGAACACCGGCAAATCCTTGGCGACCGAGAAGCCCGCCAGCGCCAGCACCGGCGTGGTGAAGGCCATGAAGTTGAGCTTGCCGGTGAGCGCGATCACGGTGTCAGAGAACGGGAACAGGCCCGGCACGCCGACGGCGGTCGCGATGATCGACAGCACCAGCACCATCGGAATGCGCGGCAGCAGGCGGCGGATGGCTTCGACCACGGCGGCGATCAGCACCACCAC
>JAZKDL010000573.1:0-2128 GCA_040387575.1 Pseudomonadota bacterium | reverse complement strand
TAGAAGCCCACCACCGAGGTGAGCAAGTTCGATGCCGCGGCAATGGCGGTCAGTTGCGGCAGCATCTCGGCCGGCTGCTGTGCGCCGATCGCGCCGATGGCGGCGGCCATCAGGCTGCCCGAGCCGACGCCCGCGCCCATGGCCAGCGAGCGCGGATCGAAGATGTTCAGGCTGGTGATGAAGCCCGCGAGGATCGCGATGAAGAGCGCGCCGAGCACGGTGCCGGTGATGTACTCGGCCAGCACGCCGCGGCCTTCCGGCGACGCCATGCCGTACTTCTCTCCGATGATCACGAGATTGCCTTCCCGGCCCACCGAGAAGGTCGCGCCGACCGCCTCGCGCTTGATGCCGAGCAACAGCGCCAGCGGCAGGCCCAGCGCGAGCGTGCCGAGCGCGTGGCCGAACTCCTGGAACACCAGCGCCCAGCCGGCCTGCTTCACCATCGGCAGCGCCGCGCCCACCGTCAGGCCCATCTTCACGATGAACAGCAGCAGCCCGGCGTTCATCAGTGCGCCGGCATAGGACTGCAACCCGGTCGACACGCTCGCCGCGGCCGGCAACCGGCGGTGCGCCACGCCCCAGACCGCCGCCAGCAGCAGCGCCCACAGCATCGGCAACAGGACGACCTTGCCCGGCCCGATCTTGAACTGGGCGGGGCCGATGAGTTCGGCCAGCGCCACCACGACCAGCGTGATGAGCACGAGTTTGAATTTGCCGGAGCCCGTGGCGGGCCGCGCGGCGAGCGGGAGAGTGGCGGTCGGGGAGTTCATGCGGGGTGAGCGGTCTGGTCGTTTGGATCGGGGTGCGGCGAGTCTCAATCAACGAAGACCTTGCATCAATGACCGCGAATTGGGATATTCGTTGCATGGAATGCAACACTCACTGACGTCGAAATCATGGATGACAAGCTCGATGCGCGCCGCGTGCGCTACTTCATGCAGGTGCTCGACAGCGGCTCGGTGCGTGGCGCCGCGGAGGTGCTCGACATGGACCCATCGGCCGTCAGCCGCGCGATCGGCACGCTCGAAAGCGAATGCGGCGCACGGCTGTTGGAGCGCCACGGCCGCGGCGTGGTGCCGACCGACGCAGGCCAATTGCTGGCCGCGTACGTCAGGCGCCAGCACAGCCAGAAGCAGCACCTTTTCGCGCAGATGGACAGCATCCAGAAGATCGAGCGCGGCCACATCGACATCGTCGCGGGCGAAGGCTACGTCGACTGGTTGATGCGCCACAGCCTGCGCGACTTCATGCAGGCGCATCCGAAGATCACGGTCGATCTCGACGTCGGCAGCACCGACGAGATCGTGCGGCGCATCGTCGACGAGCGGGCCCACATCGGCCTGCTGTTCCAGCCACCCAAGGACGAGCGGCTGCGCTCGCACCATTCGCATCCACAGCCGATCCTGGCGATGGTGCTGGCGTCGCATCCGCTCACGAAGCTCGGGCGACCGCTGCGGCTCGCCGACCTGCAGCCCTACGCCGGCGCCACGCTGCATCGTGACTTCGGCGTGCGCCAGCACATCGAGGCCGCTGAAGTGAGCGAGGGCGTGCGCCTGAACACGATGCTCACGACAACCTCGTTCACTGCGCTCGGGCGCTTCGCGGCCGCCGGCCTGGGCTATGCGCTCGGCACGCGCGTGGCGCTCACGCCGCATGCGGACGACACCACGCTGGTCGAACTGCCCATGAAGAACCCGCTGCTGTCGCAGGGCTGCAGCCACATCGTGTCGCGCCACGGCCGCATGCTGTCGCCGGCCGCGGCCGAACTGCTGCGGCGGATCGTGCAGGACATGACGGCCTATATGGCGCAGTGAAGCGCTGGGAGACCGCTGTCGAGGGAGAATTCCACAGTCTTCCCGGCGATCACAACGCCCTTCCCTCCCTCTCTGTCCTGCATCCTCCCCATGTCCTTCGAAACCGATTACGCCAGTCCCGCCGTGCGCACGCTGCGCGAAGACCTCGCACTCGCACTGCGCGCCGCCGCGCATCACGGCCTTTCCGAAGGCGTGTGCAACCACTTCAGCGTGATGCTGCCGGGCGTGCAGGATCGCTACCTCATCAACCCGCGCGGCCTGCACTGGAGCGAGATCGGCCCCGACGACATCGTGCTGATCGACGTGCACGGCGA
>JAZKDL010000572.1:0-1842 GCA_040387575.1 Pseudomonadota bacterium | reverse complement strand
TCGGCGCACCCGTGCAGGAAATGAGGTGGAAAGCCCTCGATTTTAGGGCTTGCCGCAGGCCTTCTGTGCGAGGACGCCGACTCAGCGCCAGCCGCGGCGGCCACCCCAGCCGCCACCCCAGCCGCGTGAGTAGCCCAGATTCAGCGACAAACCGATTGGCGGGAAGTAAGCCGGGGCATAGGCGTAGGGATACGTGTAAGCGGGCTGGACATACACCGGTTGTGTATAGACAGGCTGTGCATAGACCGGGGCTGGGTAGTTCGCGTAGTAGGTCGGGGCGGGCGCCTGCTGTGCATCGGCCGACACGACCACGCCCGGTTCAGGCGTGACGCCTTGCCAGCGGGTCTGGTCATTCGACGCCGCCGGCGCGAACTGCGATTGGGGAGTCACCGGCATCGTCGCCACGCCATACGCATTCACCTCGATGGGCAGCGTCGCACCGGGTGGTGTGGCGGTTCGCGTGGTGTATTGGCGGCCATCGTATTCATACGTGACGTTGAAGCTGGTGCTGCCATTGGCCTCGGTCACTGGCGAGGTCGAGATGACGCGGGCCTGAACCTGCTGGCTCTGCGCCATGGCGCCGGTAGCGAGCACGGCAAGCCCTGCCGCCAGAACCAGCTGGGCGGCAATTCGGGATTTTGGTATGCGCATGTCAGGTCTCCTGAGAAAGTCGACGCGGCGCAACGCGCCGCACTTCGATTGGACACAAACGCCTTTGCCAGGTTCAACCGTTTACACGGTGCGGCTTGTCCAGGCTTCGGCGTCGAAACCGGTTGTAACGTCGTCCGTCCCGTCCCATTCGACCACGGGACGCTTGATCAGGCTCGGGTTGGCGATCAGCACATGGCGTGCCGAATCCGCATCCACCACAGCCGCACGCGCTTCGTCGTCGAGCCTTCGCCATGTCGTGCCGCGACGGTTGACCAGCGTTTGCCAGCCGACTTTGGTCAGCCAGCGATCGAGACCGGCTTCGGGGACACCGTCCTTTTTGAAGTCGTGAAACCGGTAGGCGATGCCGTGCGCGTCGAGCCAGGTGCGAGCGCGCTTTACCGTGTCGCAATTCGGGATGCCGTAAAGGGTGGTTGTCATGCGTGGATGATGCCGGCTGCCCGGGTCGGCGACAATCCCGCCCTCCATGAAAACCCTCGCCGATTGGCTCGCACATGCCGAGCGCCTGCACGCAAAGAACATCGAACTCGGGCTGGACCGCGTGCGCACCGTCGCGCAGCGCCTTGGCCTGCATTTCGACTGTCCCGTCATCACCGTCGCGGGAACCAACGGCAAAGGCTCGACCTGCGCCATGCTCGAGTCGATCTTCTCGCACGCGGGGTACCGCACTGCGGTCTATACATCGCCGCACCTGGTTCGCTTCGAAGAGCGTCTGCGCCTTCTCGGCGAGGCCGTGGACGGCGAGCGCCTGATCGCCCACTTCGAAGCCGTCGATGCGGCGCGCGGCGACGTGTCGCTGACCTACTTCGAGCTCACCACGCTGGTGATCCTGCGCTGCATCGCCGAGGCCAAGCCCGACGTCGCGATCCTCGAGGTCGGATTGGGCGGCCGGCTCGATGCGGTCAACATCATCGATCCGGACTGCGCGATCATCACCAGCATCGACCTGGACCACATGGACTTCCTCGGCCCGGACCGCGAGAGCATCGGTTTCGAGAAGGCCGGCATTCTGCGTGCGGGGCGTCCTGCGATCGTGAGCGATCCGGTGCCGCCGCAGAGCGTGATCGACCATGCCCGGCAGATCGGAGCCGATCTCTGGCGCTTCGGCCACGACTTCAATGTCTCGGGCGACAAGCAGCAGTGGGGCTGGAGCGGCCGGGGCCGGCGCTACAG
>JAZKDL010000571.1:0-5688 GCA_040387575.1 Pseudomonadota bacterium | reverse complement strand
GACGCTCAACGGCACGCTCGACTACCCGACCAACAGCGCGGCGGCCGACCGCACCCGTTGCGGTTGAGGCGCAAAGCCTGACGCAAGCACACAACGTTGAACGGACTTGCACCCTGAAGTCAGGTCGTAGCCACTAAAATCCGCCCCGACCAGGGTGGACGGAAAACATTTGTAACAGTGTTGGACGCCCCGCAGACACGAAGGTCCCGCCGTCCATCCGACCCAGGGGCCTTCTCTTTTTTCTAGAGTCTTTTTGGGGTTTGACAGCATGTCGAGGCTTGGCTGGCGCGCAGGCGCTGCGGTGATCGTTTCCCTGATGTCCCTGGCATTGGCTGCATGCGGCGGTGGAGGCAGCAGCAACAGCGGCAACGACACGGGCATCGGCCTGACGCCTGTGACCTGCTCGACCTTCACCTACCAGCGGGAAGCACAGCTCTACTACCAGGCCAACAAGGCATCTTCGGCGGCGGCGCTCGATCCCGATGGCAATGGCCTGGCCTGCGAAAGCCTGCCGACCGACAGCACGACCGTACCGGTCAAGACGCCCGACACGCCTGCCGTGGTTCCGTCCGGCATCTGGGTCGGCACGATGAGCAATGGCGACATCGTCCGCGGCGTGGTGTTCCCACCGCCCACCGACAACCCGGCCCTCGCGCTCACGGCCGAAACGTGGTTCCTGCGCATGCGCCAGACGAGCTATGGCACCGTCTTCCCGGTATGGGTGACCTACGGCGGCACCGGTACGGCGGCCGTGAACGGCGTCTTCGGCGTCAAGGATGCGCAGGTCCTGCGCGTGACCGACTTCGGCGCCAGCCAGTCGACGGTGATCGACTGGACGTCGAAGGTGACGCCCGCGGTCAGCACGCTCGGTTTCGACACCATGGTCGCCAGCTGGCCGCAAAGTGGCGAACAGCTCACCTTCACGGCGTACCGCCAGACCTCGCTGCTGCCGATCCCTTCGATCGCTGCCATGGCCGGCACCTATTCCGACGTGCGCCTGGCGGCCACCGCCACGACCACTGCCGCGACGGCGGCGTTGCCGACCCTCACGATCGCCGGCGACGGCAAACTGCAGGGCCAGATCACCGGCGGATGCACGTTCACCGGACTCATGTACCTGACGAACCCGGGCGACCCGGCCTATCGCCTCAATCTGTACGTCGACGCCGCGGGCAAAGCCAACTGCCCGCGCCAGATCGTCGGCGGCTCCGGCATCGGCCTGATCGACAAAGTAAGTGGTCAGTTCTACATCGTTGCCCAGGACAACGCAGGCGCCGCCCTGCTCTTCGCCGGCATGAAGCAATAGTGTGTCGGTTGCACGTCGGTTTGTTGTCAACTGGCACTCGTCGACGCGGGGACTGAAGCGATAATCGGCCGCCTCGTCCAGCTGCAGGTCGCCGTGTGAACCTTGCGCTGCGTGTCGTTGCAAGACCCCCAAGCACCATGAATTCTTTCCGCGCCAAGCTGGCCACGCCCCTCTGTGTCATTGCGCTGGCCATCGCCTTCGGGGCCCATGCCAACGACTACGACGATGTCGACCGCCTGACACAGTCCGGCAAGCTCGAGGAGGCCATGACAAGGGCAGACCAGTTCCTGGCAAACAACCCGCGCGACGCGCAAATGCGCTTCCTGAAGGGCGTGGTCCAGATCGATTCCGGCAAGACCAGCGACGCGATCGCCACCTTCACGCGACTCACGCAAGACGTCCCCGAACTGCCCGAGCCGTACAACAACCTCGCAGTGCTCTACGCAAGCCAGGGCCAGTACGACAAGGCACGCGCCACGCTGGAAAGCGCGATTCGCACCAACCCGAGCTATTCGACGGCGCACGAGAACCTTGGCGACGTCTATGCGCGGCTCGCCAGCCAGGCTTACAGCAAGGCGCTGCAGCTCGACCAATCGAACACCGCCATCGCCCCGAAGCTGGCCGTGATCCGCACCATCGTGAGCCCGGCGACGCCGGCATCGTCCAACGTGGCGCGCAGCAGCGGCAAGGACAAGGTCGTGGTGGCGTCCGCCGCAACGGCGCCCGCACCCGCACCGTCGGCTCCGGCTGCAGCACCGAGCAAGCCGGCCGCGCCAGCGCCTGCGGCACCAGCACCAGCACCTGTCGCCAAGGCACCGCCACCCGTGGTCGCCGCCGCGCCCGTGACGCCACCTGCAGCGCCCGCCAAACCACCCGCACCGCCCGTCGTGGCCGCCGCACCGGCCACGCCGCCAGCGCCGGCCCCTGCACCGGAAAAGCCGGCGACCAGCGCCGCTACGGGCGAAATCGAAAGCGCAGTGCGCGCCTGGGCTGGCGCATGGGCATCGCAGGACATGGACGGCTACCTCGGCGCTTACGGCGGCGACTTCAAGCCCGCCGGCGGCCAGTCCCGCAAGGCCTGGGAAGAAGAACGCCGTGCGCGCATCGTCGGCAAGACGAACATCAGCGTGAACGTCCAGAACCTGGTCGTGACGGTCAACGGCGACACGGCCACGGCCAAGTTCCGCCAGTCCTATCGCGCAGACACGCTCAACGTCAACAGCCGGAAGACGCTCGACCTGGTTCGCCACGGCGGCGGCTGGAAGATCGTCAAGGAAACCGTTGGCGGGTGACATCGGCATCCCGACGGGTAGCGGCAGGGTGATGGCAGATTGCAGGCATGCCTCGGCGCAGCCGGGGATTTCGGGCGTTTTAGTTGGCTGATTCATTTTTCTCCGCGTTGCCGCATGTGCGCCCTCTTCGCATGGCGCGCATTTCCGTCGCGGTCCTGACGGCGTTGATCGCGATGTCCGGCGCGCTCGCCGCGCCGCCCGCAAACCACGGCAAGGACGGCAAGGTCGCAAAAAGCAGCAGCAAGACCGCAGCGGCAGCCAGCGAACGCAAATCCACCAAGACCGCCAAGCCATCGAAGGCGGAAACCAGGGCGAACGCCAGGACGGAAGCCCGGTCCGGCAAGCCGGCCAAGGCCAATGCACAGGCCGACGCCAAAGTCACGGCACGTGCACGGAGCGGCACCAGCGGCAGCAGCAAGACCGCACTGACCCCCACGACTCTGGAAACCGCATCGCGCAGCAAGCCGGCGGCACTCCCACGTGTGGCGGGCCCCGCGCCCTTGCTTCAGCCCGCGGACCGCGCTGAAACGCGGCTGATCGGCGTGTACGAACTCTTCGGCCGCGGCAAGAGCACCGAGGCGCTCAAGGCGGCCGAAACGCTGGTCAAGGACTACCCCAACTTCCAGCTTGCGCAACTCGTGTATGCCGACCTGCTCGCGGCGCGCGTGTCGCCGGTTCGCGGCCTGTCGGACGCATCCACCGCCACCAGGCTCGGCGCCGGCCCGGCGCTGTCGGAACTGCGCGAAGAATCGCAGCGCCGTTTGCAGTCACTGCGCGACCGGCCACCCGCCGGAACCATTCCCTCGCAGTTTCTTGCGCTGTCGGCACGCACGCGCTACGCCATCGCGGTCGACGCGTCGCGCTCGCGTCTGTACCTGCTCGAGAACACGGCGCAAGGCACGAAGCTGGTGGCGGACTACTACATCTCGGTCGGCAAGTCGGGCATCGGCAAGCTGGTCGAAGGCGACGCGCGCACGCCGCTGGGCGTGTACCACGTCACCAGCAACCTCGACCCGAAGTCGTTGCGCGACTTCTACGGTGCCGGCGCCCTGCCCATCAACTACCCGAATCCCTACGACCTGCGGCGCGGCCGCACGGGCGGCGGAATCTGGCTGCACGGCACGCCGCCGCAGCAGTACGCGCGCCCGCCGCTGTCCACGGACGGTTGCGTCGTGATGGCCAATGCCGACTTGCGCGAGGTCGTACGGCGCGTGGAAGTCGGCGCCACGCCGGTCGTCATCGCGTCCAGCCTGAAGTGGATTACCCCGCAGCAGGCGAAGACCGAGCTCGGCGCCTTCAACGACGTGCTGAACGCCTGGCGCGACGCACGCACACACGACAACGCGGCGCAGCTGCAGGCTTTCTATGCGGGCGATGCGCAGCCCGCCATGCCCCGGGCGGCGGCGACATCGAAAGGCCGCCGCAACGACACCACGGACGCCCGCGTGCGACCGCTGGAACTCAAGGACGTGTCCTTCCTGCACTGGAAGGACACCGAAGACACCATGGTCGTGACCTTCGGCGAGGTCCGCGAAGGCGAGAAAACCGGCCGCAACCGCCGGCAGTACTGGTTGCGCCAAGGCCGCGACTGGAAGATCTTCCAAGAAGATCTGACCGGTTAAGAAAAAGCCATTAATCCTTTTGGATTCACAAGTCCCCACGGGGCTTGAACTCTGCACAGTTACAAAAATATTTTTACGACTCAGGGTTAATCCCTGGGCGTAGGAACGCTACGTAACGGCCATTGAATTGTTCCGTTACGAGAGCCGTAACGTCGCTCAAAACCACGTTCTCCTCGTGGTTTAGCAATCGCTCCAAGTCATTGATGCAAAAGGACTTTTAGCCACGCTCCGCGGCACTGAACGCGATTCGTTTGCATGTTCCATGTGCGCTCGGATCGGCCCCGTTCTTGCCACCGTCAGACGGCGCTCAACATTTCGTAACCCTCGAAGATCGTTGTGTACTTTTGCCGTATTGATACAAGAAATTACATTGCATACGATCACCTCGCCGGTTAGATAACGGCTTCCTGAATGTCTCTTAACTCTCTAGATACGAGGTCTCTTATGAAAACCGCTATTGCCAAGTTCCTGCGCGACGAAGAAGGTGCTACCGCTATTGAGTATGGTCTGATTGCTGGTCTGATTGCTGTTGCGATCGTAGGCACCGTGACAAGTGTTGGAGGCCAGCTCAATGCGCTGTTCGAATCCATCCGAGCCAAACTCCCTGGTTAATTGAAGCAATGTCCGCGGTCTGGATAATCTGGCTTCTTATTGTCGCCGACCGCGATTTCAGGCTGCGCCGCATACCCAATTGGTTGGTAGCTGGCGGCGCAGGCCTTTCTATTCTGGTGCTGCTGATTCGTCAACAGCCCTTCGGTGTCAATTGGTCCACTGTAATTGCAGGGGGCCTGTTGGCATTTGGCTTCATGCTCATCTTCTACGTACTCAAGGTCATGGGCGCCGGGGATGTGAAGCTGGCAGGAGCAATGGGTCTTTGGGTCGGCATCACCCCGCTATTCCCCATTTGGGTCGGTGCCAGCCTGCTCGCAGGTTTGCATGCGATATTCTTTCTGGCTCTCAGACGCTGGCCTGTATTTCCACGGCTGGCAATGGCGCTTGCGGGCGCCGAGCGAGAAGAGAATTCGAATCGCGTGCGAAAAAGACCCATCCCCTATGGCGCTTACCTCGCAATTTCCGGCATCATCTGGACATTGGTACGCTAGGTAAAGCGAAATAGAAACTAATCGGCCATGATCAACCTGAGCAAAATAATTGCAGTCGTACTCGTGTTGATCGCCATAGCGCTGGGCATTTATGCCTGGATGCTTGGACGCAAACCAGCCGTCGCTGTGCCGACGGCTTCGTCATCTGCATCGGCGGCGCCTAAAGCAGAGACATTCCCGGTTGTTTTTACAACCAAAGCAGTACAAGCCGGCCAGCCGATACCCGCCGACTCGCTGCAAATCCAGCAATTGCCGGTCAATCCGCCGAATGCGATTCGCGAGATCCAGGCGGCGACGGGGCGAATTCCCGTCTTCGACATGGCACCGAACACCCCGCTGCTCGAAAACCAGCTGTCGTCGGGGCT
>JAZKDL010000570.1:0-3707 GCA_040387575.1 Pseudomonadota bacterium | reverse complement strand
GCGCGGTGGCGATGATGGTGAGCGAGCCACCTTCCTCGACCTTGCGTGCGGCGCCGAAGAAACGCTTGGGCCGCTGCAGTGCTGCCGCGTCCACACCGCCCGACAGCACCTTGCCGGAGGAGGGCACGACGTTGTTGTAGGCACGGGCCAGACGGGTGATCGAGTCGAGCAGGATCACCACGTCCTTCTTCAGTTCGACCAGGCGCTTGGCACGCTCGATCACCATCTCGGCCACGTGCACGTGGCGGGCGGCCGGCTCGTCGAAGGTCGAGGCGATGATCTCGCCCTTGACCGTGCGCTGCATCTCGGTCACTTCCTCGGGGCGCTCGTCCACCAGCAGCACCATCAGGTGCACGTCGGGGTTGTTGGCGGTGATCGCGTGGGCGATGTGCTGCATCATCACCGTCTTGCCGCTCTTGGGCGGTGCGACGATCAGGGCGCGCTGGCCGCGGCCGATAGGCGCGATGATGTCGACGATGCGGCTGGTGATGTTTTCTTCGGTCTTGATTTCACGCTCGAGCTTGAACTGTTCATCGGGGAACAGCGGCGTCAAGTTCTCGAACATGATCTTGTTCTTGTTGACGTCGGGCGACAGGCCATTGACCCGGTCGACCTTCACCAATGCGAAATAGCGCTCGCCATCCTTGGGCACCCGCACTTCGCCTTCGACCATGTCGCCGGTGTGCAGGTTGAAGCGGCGCACCTGGCTCGGCGAGATGTAGATGTCGTCGGTGCTGGCGGTGAAGCTGGTGTCGGGGCTGCGCAGGAAGCCGAAGCCGTCGGGCAGGATTTCGAGCACGCCGTCGGCGAAGACCTGTTCGCCGGCCTTCGCGCGCTTCTTGATGATCGCGAACATCAGTTCCTGCTTGCGCATGCGGCCGGTGTTTTCGATCTCAAGGGCTTCGGCCTGCTTGAGGACTTCAGACACGTGGAGTGCCTTGAGTTCGTTTAAGTGCATGGAGCGACCCCTTGCGGGGTGTTCGGGATGTTGTCGAACGGAGGAAACGGGGGGTGGTTTCGGGTGAGGCGAGAGGAGCCTCTAAACCGGGGAACTCAAACCGGGCTTGCCGGTGATCTGAGAGAGATTATGACAGGAAAAATATGGCGGCCGGCGCATTGCGCGTCGACCGCCTGTCGGCTCGGGGCCGACTTAAGCGAGCTGTTGGTCGATGAATGCCGTCAGCTGGGCTTTGCTCATTGCACCGACCTTGGTCGCGGCCAGCTTTCCATCCTTGAACAGCATCAAGGTGGGAATGCCACGAATGCCGAATTGCGCCGGAATGTCGCGGTTCTCGTCGACGTTCATCTTGGCAATCTGCAGCTTGCCTTCATAGGTGGCAGACACTTCGTCCAGGATCGGTGCAATCATCTTGCACGGACCACACCACTCGGCCCAATAGTCCACCAGAACGGGCTTGCCGGACTGGAGCACGTCGGCTTCGAAAGAGGAGTCGGAGATGTGTTTGATGAGTTCGCTGGCCATGATGTGTGTCCTTGAAAAGCGAGTAGTTCTGGGTACTGCTGGAGTTCGGTTCATTGTGACAGAAACCAAGTGCTGACGCTGGGAGGCAAGGCTATGGCGGCGATAGCCAAATGCCCTTCAATCACTGGGGCGTGGCGTGTTTGCGGTGAGGTTGCCGGGGTGCATCTGTGCGCTCAAATGCTGGCTTGCAACGCGGACTTCGCGGGGCGACTTTGACGTGCGCATACCATCCGCCCGCTGGCCTTTTCTCTAGGGCTGAAATTGTGAGATCGAATGACTGTTGAAAAAACCGTCGCCATCGTCGGCGGCGGACCTGCCGGCCTGATGGCGGCCGAAGTCCTGGGCGCTTCTGGCGTCCGGGTGCACCTCTATGACGCGATGCCGTCTGTGGGCCGAAAACTACTGCTCGCCGGTCGCGGTGGCTTGAATCTCACCCATTCGGAGCCTTTCGAGGCGTTCGCCGGTCGCTTTTCAGAAAGGCTGGCGTACGTCGAGCCTTGGCTTAAGGAGGTGAGCCCAGAATTCTTGCGTTCCTGGGCGAAGGGGCTCGGCATCGATACCTTCGTCGGTACATCGGGTCGGGTTTTTCCCGAAGACATGAAGGCGGCGCCGCTGCTAAGGGCATGGCTCCACCGCTTGCGATCGGCGGGCGTTCAATTCCATATGCGGCATCGCTGGCTGGGCTGGTCCGATGCGGGCGGTGATGCTCAGGCGTTGCGCTTTGCCGCGCCATCCGGTGAAGTCGCGGTACGCGCGGATGCAGTGGTGCTGGCGCTTGGTGGCGCCAGTTGGTCGCGACTCGGCTCGGATGGCGCGTGGGTGCCCTGGCTGGAGGCGCGTGGTGTGAGCGTGGCGCCGCTTGTTCCAGCCAATTGTGGTTTCGACGTTGGCTGGAGCGATCATTTTGCGACCCGTTTTGCAGGCCAACCATTCAAGTCCGTTGCGATCGCCTTCACGGATTCGCAGGGGCGGCATTTTTCGCGCAGGGGCGAGTTCATAGCAACGGCCACCGGCGTGGAAGGCAGTCTGGTCTATGCCGCATCGAATCTGCTGCGCGACGAGATTGCGGCAAATGGGCGGGCTGTGATGCAACTCGATCTCCTGCCGGATCGGACACCAGAGCAGGTTCGCGCGGCCGTGCGCCACCCGCGCGGTTCGCGGTCGCTCAGCAGTCATCTGAAGAGCCGACTGGGGCTTGAAGGCATCAAGGCAGGCGTGCTGCATGAGATGCTCTCGCGCGAGGCGATGCTGGATGCCGACACTTTGGCGAACGCCATCAAGGCCGTGCCGATCGGGCTCGTCGCGCCGAGGCCAATCGACGAGGCGATCAGCACTGCTGGCGGTGTGCGCTTTGATGGATTGGATGGCGGGCTGATGGTCAGCGCGATCCCTGGCGTGTTCTGCGCTGGCGAGATGCTGGATTGGGAGGCGCCGACCGGTGGCTATTTGCTAACTGCAGCGATGGCGAGCGGCGCAGCCGCTGCGAGGGGCGTGCTGGCACGTGGCTTTGGCGTTGACTGAGCGCAGCGCCGAGTGGTGTGGGAGAGCGGGAGAGGGTTGTTTGCGGCGCCTGCCGCCAACATGGGCAGCGAATGCAGCACAGAGGCATGCATCCGACAAATAGGAGGTTGACGAGCCTTACCTCCGGCACTGGCTACGCAGTTAGGGCTGCTTGGTTCCCCACCTGACCCGGTTGGCCACTTCACCATGCGGAGAGGCCCGTCAGCCGGTATTCTAAACCCGAGCGCCATGCCCTCTCGCGGCAACATGGCTCTTGGCGAGGTGGATTGATGACGTCGGCACCGTAAAATCGCTGCGATGTCCTATCTCGTGCTTGCCCGCAAATACCGGCCCCGCAATTTCGAAGAAATGGTTGGGCAGGAGCATGTGGTGCAGGCGCTCTCGAATGCGCTGACGACCCAGCGCCTGCATCACGCCTATCTGTTCACCGGCACGCGTGGTGTCGGCAAGACCACCGTATCGCGCATCCTCGCCAAGTCGCTCAATTGCCAGGGCGTCGATGGACAAGGCGGAATCACCGCAACCCCCTGTGGCGTGTGCCAGGCGTGCCTCGACATCGATTCGGGTCGTTTCGTCGATTACACCGAACTCGATGCCGCATCGAACCGTGGTGTGGACGAGGTGCAGTCCTTGCTCGAGCAGGCGGTCTACAAGCCGGTGCAGGGGCGCTTCAAGGTCTTCATGATCGATGAAGTGCACATGC
>JAZKDL010000569.1:5095-17476 GCA_040387575.1 Pseudomonadota bacterium | reverse complement strand
TGGGCGTGGTCGGCGCGTTGCTCTTCACCGGGCTGCGCGGGCTGAACAACGACGTTTACTTTCAGGTCGGCCTGCTGACCACCGTGGGGTTGTCGTCGAAGAACGCGATCCTGATCGTCGAATTCGCCAAGCAGTTGCAGGAGCAGGGCAAGGGCGTGGTCGAGGCCACGCTCGAAGCAGTCCGGCTGCGGTTGCGCCCGATCCTGATGACCTCGCTGGCCTTCGGCTTCGGTGTGCTGCCGCTGGCGATCGGCACCGGTGCCGGCGCAGGTGGCCGCCAGTCGATCGGCACCGCGGTGCTCGGCGGCATGGTGGTCGGTACCGCGCTCGGCATCTTCTTCGTGCCGCTGTTCTTCGCGATGATCCGATCGATGCTGGCGCGCAAGACGAAGACGGGCGACAAGCCCGCCGAGCCGCACGCGCCCATCGGCGGCCCGTCGGAACAGGGAGCGCACTGATGCGGCGCGCTCTTTCGAATCCGATGCCCATGAACCGCAAGCTCCGTCCGACGCGCCTGCTGCGCACGCTCGCGGCCACAGCGCTGCCGCTGGCCGTGCTGTCCGGCTGCATGAACCTCGCGCCGTCATACACGCAACCCGATGCGCCCGTGCCCGCGGCCTGGCAAAGCGCCGGAGCGGTGCCTGCGAGCACCACGGCGGCCGCGCCGATGAACACCGGCTGGCGCGACTTCCTGGTCGACGAGCGCCTGCGCGGCATCGTCGAACTCGCGCTCGCCAACAACCGCGACCTGCGCGTCGCGGCGCTCAACATCGAGCGCGCCAATGCGCAATACGGCCTGGTGAGCGCGGCCACGCTGCCCAGCGTCGCCGGCAACACCGGCGCCAGCCGCACCCGCACGCCGGGCAGCGTGTCGGCGAACGGGCAGTCGCGCATCGCCACGCAATACAGCGTGAACCTCGGCCTGACGAGCTACGAGCTCGACTTCTTCGGCCGCGTGCGCAACCTGGGCGAGTCGGCACTGCAGAGCTACTTCCAGGTCGAGGAGACGCGGCGCAGCACGCAGATCAGCCTGGTCGCATCGGTCGCAACCGCGTGGCTGCAGTTGGCGGCCGACCAGCAGCGCCTGCAACTCGCGCGCAACACGCTGGCCAGCCAGCAGAAGTCGTACGACCTGATCGAGCGCAGCCATGCGCTGGGTGCGCAGTCGGGGCTGTCGCTCGCGCAGGCGCAGACCACCGTCGAAAGCGCGCGCGGCGACGTCGCCAATTTCGACGCACTGGTCGAGCAGGACCGCAACGCGCTCGCGCTGCTGGTCGGCACCACGCCGCCCGCGGCACTGCTGCCGCCGGTCGACACGCCGGTGACGGCCAGCGCGGCCGCCGCACCGCTGACGCAGCTGCTGGCGCCGCCGGCCGAGCTGCCATCGAGCGTGCTGCAGCAACGCCCCGACGTGCTCGCGGCCGAGCACGCATTGCAGGCCAGCAACGCCGACATCGGCGCGGCGCGCGCGGCCTTCTATCCGCGCATCACGCTGACCGGCTCGGCGGGCACCGCCAGCAACAGCCTGTCGGGGCTGTTCGACAGCGGCAGTTCGGCCTGGAACTTCGCGCCGTCGATCACGCTGCCGATCTTCAACAACGGCGCGAATCGTGCGAGCCTGCGCGTGGCCGAGGCGCAGCGCGAGATCCAGCTGGCCAACTACGAGAAGACGTTGCAGACCGCCTTCCGCGAGGTGGCCGACGCGCTGGCCGCACGCCGCACGCTGGGCGAGCGGCTGTCGGCGCAGCAGGCGCTGCTGGCCGCCACGTCGCGCAGCTTCGAGCTGTCGCAGGCGCTGTTCCGCGCCGGCAGCGGCACCTACTTCAGCGTGCTCGACGCGCAGCGCACGCAGTACGCGGCGCAGCAGACGCTGATCACGCTGCAGCTGACCGAGCAGGCCAACCGGCTGACGCTCTACAAGGTGCTGGGCGGCGGCTGGAGCGAGCGCACGGTGGAGGCTGCGGCGAACGCGCCGGCCACCTCGGCAACGCCGCGCGCCAGCGGCGGCTGACACCGGAACGGCGCGGGCGGGCGTGGGCGCCGCCGCGCCGTTGCATCGGCTTTGCGCCGCCTTTGCGCTGCGTTTACCCGCAAGCGACGCCGACCCTGCGGAACCGCGCCAGACTGCGCAGGCTCTGACCCTTCGGCCGCACGCCGAGGCGGCCGATGGCTCCGCTCCGCACCGAATGCACACCCTTCTTCCGATCCTGGCCATGCTGGCGCTCGTCGCCGGCTCCGGCCTGCTGGCGCGCGCCGTGCCGCGCATTCCATTGCCGCTGCTGCAGATCGCCATCGGCGCGCTGGCCGGCTGGCCGCCCGGCGGGCTGCACGTCAGCTTCCATCCGCAGATCTTCATGCTGCTGTTCATCCCGCCGATGCTGTTCGCGGACGGCTGGCAGATGCCGCAGCGCGAGTTCGGCGCGTACAAGTGGCCGATCCTGCTGTCGTCGACGCTGCTGGTGCTGTTCACCGTCGGCGCGCTCGGCTGGCTGATCCACGTGCTGCTGCCCGGCCTGCCGACGGCCGAGGCCTTTCTGCTGGCGGCCGTGCTGTCGCCGACCGATGCGGTCGCGGTGTCGGCCATCCTGCAGCGGCATCCGGTGCCGACCAAACTGCGCCACCTGATCGAGGGCGAGGCGCTGATGAACGACGCCGCCGCGCTGGTGGCCGTCAAGTTCGCGGTCGCCGCGGTGCTCACGCGGAGCTTCTCGCTGCCGCAGGCGCTGGCCGACTTCGTCTGGGTCGCGTGCGGCGGCGTCGCGGTCGGCATCGGCTTCGCGTGGTGCTTCAAGCTGCTGCACGACCGGCTGCTCTTCTGGCGCGAGGAACGTGCCGCCGCGCCGACCGTGCTGCTGCTGTTGCTGGTGCCCTTCGCGCCCTACCTGATCGCCGAGCATCTCGGGCTGTCGGGCGTGCTGGCCGCGGTCACCGCCGGCATGACGACCAGCGCCTTCGACGCGCGCAGCAGCCGCTTCAACGCCTTCCACCTGCAGACGCAGAACGTGTGGAGCGTGATCCTGTTCGTCTTCAACGGGCTGATCTTCACGCTGGTCGGCCTGCAGGTGCCGCAGCTGGTGCAACACCTGCCGCTGCCGCATCCCGACCTGCCGACCGCCGCGCACATGGGCTTTGCACTGTTCAGCACCGCGCTGCTGATCGCGCTGGGCGTGCTGGCGGTGCGCTTCGCCGGGCTGGCGGGCGGCGGTTGGCTGGCGCGCGGTTTCGGCAAGCGGCGCGCAACGGGTGCGCGCGCCGAGCTGCCGCTGCTGGCCTGGTCGGGCATCGCGACGCTGGGCGGCACGCGCGGCGGCATCACGCTGGCCGCGGTGCTCGGCGTGCCGCTGCTGATGCCCGACGGCAGCGACTTCCCGGCGCGCGAACTGCTGGTGTTCCAGGCCACGATGGTGATCGTGCTGTCGCTGCTGATCGCCAGCGTCGGCCTGCCCTGGCTGCTGCGCCGGCTGGCGCTGCGCACCGGCAGCCCGCATGGGCGCGAGGCGGCCTGGGCGCGCGACCGTGCGGCCCGCGCCGCGTTGCGCACGCTCGAATCAGCCGACACCGCGCCCCACGGCGCCACGCCGCCCGACCCGATGCACGCGCTGGTGCGCGCCCGCATCGACCACAGCTACCGCCATCGTTTGCGGCCCCATCAGCCGGACCATCCGGACCATCCGGGCGAGTCGGCCGCACAGGTGCAGCAGGCGCTGGCGCTCGAACGCCACTTACGGCTCGATGCATTGCAGGCCGAGCGCGACGAACTGCACCGGCTGCGGCTGGCGCACCGCATCAACGACGAGACGCTGCGTGCGCTGATCCACGAGATCGACCTCGTGGAGATGGTGATCCGCAGCCGGCCGGGCGGCTGAACGCGCGACTGCGCACATGCGCTGCACGCGCTGTGTGCGCTACCGCGCCGCGTGCTGGTAGCCGACGCGCCGCATCGGTGTGAGTGCGCCGAACTCCGGCCAGGCCAGCAGCACGCCCTGGCGCTCCAGCAGGCGCTGGAAGTCGGTCAGCAGCGTGGCGTCGGCGCGCACGGCGCGCGGCGGCTGCTGGCGCTCCAGCGCGAAGGCGGCCAGCGTGCCGGCCGCTTCGCCGATGCTCCACTCGGTCGCGTGCTCGCGGTAGGCACCGTTGGTGATGCGCGTGGTGCCCAGGTTCTTGCAGGCCGGCAGCAGGTTGTCGATGCGCACCGGCAGCAGCGCGCCGAGCGGTATCTGGAACGGGAACGAGTCGATGTCGACCGTGTTGCGCCCGCGCGTGCTCGGATGCAGGTCGATGCGGTAGGCGCCGATGCCCACGCTGTCGTGGAATCGTTCCGCGCCGGCCTCGCCGGGCCGTGCCGCCACGCCGATGTGCTGCTCCAGCACGCTGAACTCGGCCTGGATGCGACGGCCTTCGCGGTAATAGGCCTGCTTGGCCAAGCCGTCGGTGGTGCCGAGCACGTCGCCGCGCAGGCGCAGGCCGCGGTAGCCGTAGCCGCCGTCGTGGCGCGGCGCGTCGGTCTGCATCCAGTAGAAGAACGACAGGCTGAACTGGCGGGCCTCTTCCAGCGCCACGGCCTGCGCCTCGGGCGACACGCCGATCACCGGCTTTTCCCAGTAGTCCATCTGCGGCCAGTTGGCCAGCGTGATGTCGCTCGCATAGGCGCCGGGCGTGAAGTTCTTGCGCCAGGCGATGCGCCGCGCGTGCCACAGGTCGTAGAGCGATTCGGCATCGGTCGGGCCGACGAACAGCGGCCGTTCGCGCGGCTGGTGCGTGACGAAGTCGCTCAGCGTCCAGCTGAACTGCGGGCCGGGCCAGCAGTCGAGCTGCAGCGTCTTGAGCCGGTCGTACGCAGCCGGCTTGGCGATGGTGTGGTCTTCGTCGGGCAGGTAGTCGCAGGCCAGGCACCAGGTGATGGCCTGCTGGTCGAACGGGTCGGCCTCGGCCAGCGCGTGCAGCTCTTGCGTCTGCGATTGCGCCTCGGCGCCGAACACGTGTTCGACCTGCGCGAGCGGCAGCATGTCGCCGGTCTCGGTGGCATCGATGAACATCGGCGCGTGCAGCACGCGGATGCGGTCGGCGTCGAGGTCGTGCACGCGCACGGCGCGGACCCGGTCGCCGTCGGTCTGGACGTCGCGCAGCCGATGCCGGCGCAGCACGGTGATGCGGCCGGCCGCGATGTGGGGCGCGAGCAGTTCGTCGATCGCCTTCACCGCGACCCAGGGTTCGTGGCACAGCGTGCTGACGTTGCCCTGGCCCGGGTTGAGCCGCAGGCTCAGGCGCGCGGCGTCGGTCAGCGGCATATGGCGGCGGTAGTGCTCGCGGATCGCATGCCGCAGTGCCGCGTAGCTCTGCGAGCCGCTCACGCTCTCGATCCACGGATGCTCGTCGGGCGGCACGCCCTGCGCGGTGAGTTGGCCGCCGAGCCAGTCGAGCTCTTCGGCCAGCACGACGCGCCGACCCAGCCGCGCCGCGGCGAGCGTGGCGGCGATGCCGCCCAGGCCGCCGCCGATCACGACGAGATCGGCTTCGAGTTCGGCGGCGAGGAGTGCCGGGTTTGCTGGGTGGGCGGTCACGGAATCGCTTTCTCTTTCAGTGGCTGGATCGGTCGATCGAGGCGGTTCAGTCCGCCTTCAGGCCGAGCCGGCGGATCGCGTCGCCATAGCGCGCGGTCTCGCTGGCGATCAGCTTGCCGAAGTCGGCCGGGCTGCCGGTGGCGGGCTCCACGCCCAGGCTCACCAAACGTTCCTTCACGTCGGGCTGGGCCAGGATGGCGTTCACGTCCTTGTTGAGCCGCGCGACGATGGCCGGCGGCGTGCCGGCCGGCGCCAGGATGCCGAACCAGCCGGTGACCTCGAAGCCGGGCAACGCGAGCTCGGCCACGGTCGGCACCTCGGGCAGCACCGACGAGCGGTTCTTGGTGGTCACGGCCAGCGCGCGCAGCTTGCCGCTGCGGATGTGCGGCAGCGCGCTCGATGGAATGTCGAAGCCCATGTCGACCTCGTTCGACAGCAGCGCGGTCAGCGCCGGGCCGGAGCCCTTGTACGGAATCATCAGCATGTCGATCTTGGCCTCGCTCTTCAGGAACTCGGCCGCCAGGCTGGTGGTGGTGGCACCGCCGCCGCCGGCTGCGTAGTTGAGCTTGCCGGGCGACTTGCGCGCGGCGGCCAGCACGTCGTCGAAGCGGCGCAGCGGCGAGTCGGTTGGCACCACCAGCACCACCGGCGAAGCGCCGACCTTGGCGACCGGCGCGAAGCTCTTCACCGTGTCGTAGCCGAGCTTGGAATACAGCGCGGTGCTGCCCGGGAAGCCGCTGGTGACGAACAGCAGCGTGTAGCCGTCGGCCGGCGCGGCGGCCACGAAGGACGTCGCGATGGTCGCGCCCGCGCCGGGCCGGTTGTCGACCACCACCGGCTGCGCCAGCGTGAGCGCCAGCTTCTGCGACACCAGGCGCGCCAGGATGTCGCCCGAGCCACCGGGCGCGAAGCCGACCACCATGGTCACCGGTTTGGTCGGGTAGGCCTGGGCCGATGCGGTCGTGGCGAGGCCGGCAAAGGCCATCACGGCAGCGCCGGCCATGAGGCTGCGGATCAGGGGGCGAACGATGTTTTTCATGGATGTCTCCGTCAGGGGAAGGCTTCAGGGAAAGGAATGGGAACGCGGCTTCGGGTGGTTCAGATGATTCGGGCGGTCCGGGGCGTTCGGGCAGTTCAAGCGGCGTGTGCGTCGGCGGCCGCCCGGTCGCGCAGGTCGGCCGCCGCGAGCGCAGCCACCATGGGCAGGCCGAAGAAGTCGAGGTACGCCGGCATCTGGTGGTCCAGCATCGGCCGGCCCGGATGGGTCGGATGGCCGCGCTCTGCCGCCAGACGCAGCAGCGGCGTGACGGCCGGCTGCATGATCACGTCGACCACCAGCGTGCCGGCGGCCAGCGTGGCCGGATCGATCGGCAGCGCGTCGCCCGGCTTCATGCCGAGCGGCGTCGCGTTGACGACGATGTCGCAGGCCGCGCCGTCGGGTGCGCGCATCGGCACGAAGGCGCAGTTCGGGAAACGCGGCTGCAGCCGGGCGGCCAGCGCAGCGGCCAAGTCGAGGTTGGGGTCGAACAGGCCGATCCACGCGGTGCCCGCGAGCGCCAGCGCCGCGGCCACGGCCGAACCCGCACCGCCCGCGCCGATCACCAGCACGCGGCGCCCGGCCGGCTCGTGGCCACCCGCGCGCAGGCCGGCCAGGAAGCCGGTGCCGTCGAACAGGTCGCCCGCGATGCGGCCGTCGGCCATGCGGCGGATCGCATTGCACGCGCCCACCACCTGCGCCGTCGCGCCTGGGTCATCGAGCAACGCGAACAGCGTCTTCTTGTACGGCACGGTCACCAGCAGCCCGCCGATGCTGCGCGACGCCAGCAGTGCGCGGCAGGTGTCGACGACGGTGTCGGGCGACAGGTCGAGCGGCACCACGCGCGCGTCGACGCCGGCCCGCGCGAACAGCGCGTTGAAGGCCATCGGCGCCTTCACCTGCGCGATCGGATGGCCGACGACCGGGAACAGCAGCGTGCTGCCGGTGATCGCCATCGAGGTATCGGTCGCGCCCGGCGAAAGAGAGGAAGTCATGGGCCGGGATGCTAGGGACGGCGGCCGATTCGGGCCAATACCAATGCCTGCGATTCCAATAACATCGCGTTATCTCATAGGGTTATCCCCGACCTCTTTGTATTAGGCGACGCCATGATGAATCTGCGCCAGATCGAAGTCTTCCGCGCCGTGATGACCACCGGCTCGACCACCCACGCCGCCCGGCTGCTGCACGTGTCGCAGCCGGGCGTGAGCCGGTTGATCCGCCACTTCGAGCTGCAGCTCGGCGTCGCGCTGTTCGAACGCCGCAACAGCCGGCTGGTCGCGACGCCCGAGGCGCACACGCTATTCGCCGAGGTCGAGAAGGTCTACCGCGGCGTGTCGCATGTGCAGGACGTGGCGTCGCGGCTGCGCTTCGGCGACCACGCGACGCTGCGCGTGCTGTCCAGCGCCAACACCGCGCTGCAACTGGTGCCGCGCGCGACCGCGCGTCTGCTGTCGCGCTTTGCCCAGTCGAAGGTGTTCTTCGAGGCGCTGCCGACGCGCGAGATCGTCAAGCTGCTGGTGTCGGAAGACGCCGACGTCGCCATCTCCAGTGCGCCGCTCGACCATCCCGCGCTGGAAGTGCGCGAGATCGGCCGCTGGACGTTGCTCTGCGCCCTGCCGCACGACCATCCGCTGCTGGCGACCCAGCCCTTCGACCTGGTGGCTGCGCTGCGCGAACGGCTGATCGTCTACAGCCCCGAGGCGCCGCAGAGCGGGCCGATCGACCGCTGGCTGGACGCGCACGGCATCGCGCCGCAGATCGGCGTGGAGGTGCGCTCGGGCTACGCGGCCTGCGCCATGGTGGCGACCGGCGCGGGCATCGCCTTCGTCGACGACCTGTCGGCGCGCGCGCACCGGCCGGAGAACCTGGCCTTCGTCGAAGTGCCCGATGCGCCGCAGTTCCCGATCTACAGCGTCAGCAACGTGAACCGGCCGCTGTCGCAACTGGGCTTGAACTTTCTTTCGTTGGCAGCGGAGGAACTGGCTGCGCTGCAGGCGCTGCCATTGATCTGGGACGGCCACGGGCAAGCGTTGGCAGAAGGCGCCCACCGCGGCTGAGGCAGACGCACCGATTTCAGCCCGGCTGCTTCAGCCGCTTCAATTCCGCCTCGGCCTGCGCCACGAAGGCTTCGGACAACTGCGATGCGGCCACGTTCCGGTGCGTCAGCGCGAACACGTCGAAGGACGGCGCACCGACGATCGGCCGGAACGCCAGCGCGTCCGTCATGCAGCCGCGCGCGGTCAGGTCGTCGACGATGGCGATGCCGGCGCCGGCCGCCGCCATGGCGCAGGCGGTCTGGCCCGCGCGGACCTCGATCTGCGCGTTCGGCTCGCAGTGATGGCGGACGCACCAGTCGGCAATGATCCGGCCCTGCGGCGTGTCGGCGCTGAACGAGATCAGCCGCTCCTTCAGGATGTCGGCCGGCCGCAGGGTGCGCCGCGCGGCCAGCGCATGGCCCTTGGGGAACACGCAGGCCAGCGTCCACTGCCCGATGGCGCGCGACTGCAGCAGCGGGTCGTCGACCGGCAAAGTGCAGATCGCGACATCGGCTTCGTGGCTCAGCAGCCGCTTGACCATGTCGCGCGCGGCCAGGATCTCCAGGTAGATGCGCGCCGCCGGAAAGCGCTGGCCCAGCGCGGCCAGCGCACGCGGAACCATCTCCAGGCCGGTGCTCGGGCTGGCCAGCACGCGCAGCGTGAGCATGTGGCCGCTCTTGAGCGCCAGCGCGCGCTCGTCGATGCGCGCCACGCCGCGGTAGACCTGTTCCACCTCGGCGAACAGCGCCTGCGCTTCCGGCGTCGGCAGCAGCTTGCCCTTGCGCCGCTCGAACAGCCGCAGCCCGAGCTGCAGCTCGATGTGCGACAGCATGCGGCTGATGCCGGGCTGCGACACGTGCAGCTGGCGCGCGGCGTCGGTGACGGAACCCGCCAGCATGACGGCGCGGAAAACTTCGATCTGTCTCAGGTTCATGGCGCTCCGATGGCGTTCTCGCTCGATAACGCGATGTTATGAGCCTCCGAGATCTTGGTATTGGAAGGTCTGCGCCGCGCTGCCTACGATCAGCGCCTTCATAGAACAAAGGCAGACAAGACATGGTCCATCGACCTCTCGCCGACGCCGGCCCGGCCGCGTCCGGCCTCACGCGCCGTGGCGCGCTCTCGACACTGGCCGTCGCCATCGGCGGCGGACTGGCCGGCCTGCATGGCCGCGCCATGGCGGCGGACGCCTGGCCGACGAAGACGGTGCGCATCATCGTGCCCTTCGCGCCCGGCGGCGGTGCCGACGGCTCGGCGCGCGTGCTGGCGGAAGTGCTGGCGCCGCAACTCGGCCAGTCGGTGATCGTCGACAACAAGCCGGGCGCGGGCAGCGCCATCGGCGTGATGGCCGCGGCGCAGGCGCGCGACGGCCACACGCTGCTGATGGGCAGCAACAGCATGGTGATCAACCCGTCGCTGAACCCGAAGCTGGGCTACGACGTGGCGCGGGACTTCGACGCGATCGGCATGGTGTCGGAGCAGCCGCTGGTGCTGGTCGTGCCGGCCGCATCGCCGGCCAAATCAGTCGCCGACCTGATCGCGCTGGCCAAGGCGCAGCCCGGCCAGTTGAGCGCCGGCAACAGCGGCACCGGCACGCTGGCCCACCTGACGGCCGAACTGTTCTCGCTGCAGACATCCACCTCGCTGGTCACCGTTCCCTACAAGGGCGAAAGCGCGCTGATGCCCGACCTGATCTCGGGCCTGGTGTCGATGGGCTTCCTGAACCTGCCGAGCGTGATCGTGCACATCCGCTCCGGCCGGCTGCGGGCGCTGGCGGTGTCGTCGGCGCAACCTTCGCCCGACCTGCCCGGCGTGCCGACCTTGCGCAGCGTCGGACTGCAGGCGCTCGAGGTGCAGGGCTGGGCGACGCTGGTCGCGCCCAAGGGCACGATCCCGGCCGAAGGGCTGGCGCGCCTCGACGGCCTGCTCATCACCGCACTCGAATCGGACGCCGTGAAGAAGCGCTTCGCCGCGCTGAGCCTCGCGCCCTTCCCCAGCAACCGCCAGGTCACCACGCAGTACCTGCGCACCGAAGGCAGCCGCTGGGAGCAGGTGATCAAGACCCGCGGCATCCACGTGGAGAACTGACCCGATGGGCACGGCACGACGCATCGATGGCAAGGTTCTGGACGCCGACGTGGTGGTCTGCGGCGGCGGCGTCGCGGGCACGATGGCGGCCGTCGCGGCGGCGCGGCACGGCGCATCGGTCGTGCTGATCGAGCGCTACGGCTTTCTCGGCGGCAACGCGACCGCGGGTGCCGTCGCGCAATTCAACAGCTGGCAGACCGGCAAGGGCCGCACGGTGGTCGCGGGCCTGGCCGACGAGGTCGTGACGCGGTTGCGCGCCTATGGCGGCGCCCGGCCGCACGAGAGCTTCGTGATGTCGACCGGCCACCACATGGACCGCGTCGAATACTCGCCCGAAGTGCTGAAGCTGGTGCTCGACGACATGGTGACCGAGGCCGGCGTGCAGCCGCTGCTGCATGCGAACCTGCTCGACGTCGATTGCGAAGGCGGCCGCATCACGGCGGTGCGCGTGCTGACCAAGGGCGGCGTGCTGACGGTGAAGGCCGGCGTGCTGATCGACGCATCCGGCGACATCGACGCGCTGGACCGCGCGGGTGCGCGCTTTCTCGAACTCGATGCCGGCGAGCAACTGCAGCCGGCCACGATGATCTTCCGCTTCGGGCCGATCGACTACGCGCGCTTCGATGCGCTCTCGAAAGCCGAGACCGCAGCGTTGGCCAAGCGCGGCCATGAAGAAGGCCATCTCGCGCGCGCTGCGCTGCACTCGAGCCGCGATCCGTATTCGGACGACGGCTGGTTCAACATCAGCCGGCTCGGCATCGACGCGACCGATCCGATGGCGCTCGGCGCTGCGGAGATGGAAGGGCGTCGCCAGGCGTGGAAGGCGGCACAGTTTCTCGCGTCGTCGGTGCCGGGTTGCGAAGGCGGCCAACTGCGCGCCTTCGCGACGCAGGTCGGCATCCGCGAGACGCGGCGCGTCGAAGGCGACCATGTGCTGACGGCGGAAGAGTTGATGCAGCCGTTCGACTTTCCAGATGCGATCGCAGCGGGCGCGTACCCGATCGACATCCATCCGGCGTCTGGTGGTGCGTTGCATTACGTGCCGATGGGTGACGACCACGCTTATCAGATTCCCTTCCGCTCGCTGCTGCCGCTGGGACTCGACAACGCACTGGTCGTCGGTCGCGGAATCTCCGCCACGCACCAGGCGCTGGCGGCGATCCGGGTCATGACGATTTCGATGGCGGTCGGTCAGGCGGCCGGCACTGCCGCAGCGTTGGCGCTGCAGCAGGCCGATGGGCGTGGGAACGTGCGGGCCGTCGACACCGACGCGCTGCGGGCAGCGCTGCTGCGGGACGGTGCGGTCCTGCGCTAAGGCGCTGACCCGCGTCGACGCACGCTTGGTTCGATGAGCCAGCCCAAGCGCTGAGGCACTTGGGCGTTTAGATCAACCCGCCAGCGCCGCGCTCAGTCGCTGACCGGCATACGCCTGCGCCTGCTTCGCCTTGTGCAGCACCGCAGCCGCGCCGAAAAACTCGTGCGGCACGCCTTCGTAGTCACGACGCTCCACCGGCACGCCGGCATCGCGCAACGCGTCTTCCAGCTTGGCGCCGTCGCTGCGCAACGGGTCGAGCCGCGCATTGATGATCGTCACCGGCGGCAGACCGGCCAGCTCGGCATCGATCAGTTGCAGGCGCGTGTCCTTCAGGTCGGCTTC
>JAZKDL010000569.1:0-4995 GCA_040387575.1 Pseudomonadota bacterium | reverse complement strand
GGGAATTTGTGTTCCGGCGCCTGCCGGTAGTCGACCGACACCACGATCGCGTTCGACTCGGCGGCCAGGCCGCGCGCACCGGCGTCGTACACCTCCTTGTCGGCGATCACCCAGCCGCCGCCGTGGAAGTACAGGATCACCGGGAACGGACCCGTGCCCGCAGGCGTGTAGACCGTGGCCGGCAGCGGGCCGGTGGCGCCGTCGACCGATGCGGCGGCGCTGCGTACGCCAGGCACCAGGTCTTCAGGACGCGTCGAGCGGCCCTGCTGCGTCAGCAACGTGCGCACGGCGTCGGCCATGGTCGGCTCGCGGCGCGCATCGGCCACGCTGAGCTTTTCGATGGCACGCGGGTTCAGCGATTCATGCGCCTTCGCGAGTTCGAGCATGTCGTCGTCGGCGCGGACCTTGGCCACGGCATTCGACAACGCGTTGAGTACCGGATTGGGTTCGCCGTCGCCCTTGGTGCGATCGGTGGCGCGGTCGGCGTATTGGCGGTCGAAATCTTCTTCGCTCATCTGAAATCCTTTCGTTGGTGAATTCGAAAAGATCAGGCTTGCGACGCCGATGAAGAACTTTTGTCGGACAGATGGCCGACTGCCGGTGCGGCGAGTCGGCGGCCACTGTGCGTGACGAAACGCAACAGGTCGACCGCTGCGCGCTGCGCTGTCAGGGAGCGTCGGCGCCCTCGTACACCAGCGGCACGCGCTTCACGTTGCAGAGCAGCTCATACGACAACGTGCCCGCGGCCTGCGCCACGTCGTTCACGCTGACCTGCTTGCCCCACAACTCGACGCGGCTGCCGACGCCGGCCTCGGGCAGGTCGCTGAGGTCGACCGTGAGCATGTCCATCGACACGCGCCCGACCAGCCGTGAAGGCCGGCCGTCGACCATGACCGGCGTGCCGGTCGGCGCGACGCGTGGGTAGCCGTCGGCATAACCGACCGCGACCAGGCCGATGCGCACAGGCCGATCGGCGACGAATCGCCCGCCGTAACCGAGCGCGTCGCCGGGCTGCAGTGTGCGCACGGCGAAGACCTGGCTTTCCAGCGTCATCACCGGCTGGAGCCCATGCACCGGTTCGGGCATCGGGTCGGCGCCGTAGAGCAGGATGCCGGGCCGCGCCCAGTCGCGCCGTGCGTCGGCCCAGCCCAGCACGCCGGCCGAATTGCTCACGCTGCGCTCGCCCGGCAAGCCGGCGGTGGCGGCATCGAAGGCCGCGATCTGGCGCGCGGTCGTGTCCTGGTCGGGCTCGTCGGCGCGCGCGAAGTGCGTCATCAGCGTGATGCGCGACGCCTTGCCGCTGGCGACCAGGCGTGCATGCACCGCGGCAACATCCGCCAGCGCAAAGCCGACCCGGCGCATGCCCGAATCGGCCTTCAGCCAGACGTGCAGTCCATCGGCCTGCGCGCTCTGCTCGATGAGCTGCAGTTGCGCTTCCTGATGTACCGCGGTCCACAAACCATGGGCCTGGATGTGGGCCAGGTCGTCGGCATCGAAGGCGCCTTCGAGCACCAGGATCGGCGCCGTCACGCCAGCATCGCGCAAGGCCACGGCTTCATCGGTGAAGGCCACCGCGAAGCCGTCGGCGATGCCGGCCAGCGCCTGCGCGCAACGCACCGCGCCGTGGCCATAGGCGTTGGCCTTGAGCACGGCAAGCGCGCGGCCGCCGTGCAGCTGACGCGCCAGGCGGTAGTTGTGGCGCAGCGCGTCGAGATCGATGCGCGCGCGGGACGGACGGGCCATGTCGTCGACAGGTTCGTTCAGGCCGCCGCGGGTGCGGACGCGTGCGTGCCAGTGCGGCCGGCGCCGCGCGCGTAACGGTCGATGGCCAGCCCTTCGGTGCTGATCTCGGGCCGCTGGCCGGTCACCAGGTCGGCGATCAGCTTGCCGGAGCCGCAGGCCATGGTCCAGCCGAGCGTGCCGTGGCCGGTGTTCAGGAACAGGTTCGGGAAGCGGGTGGCGCCGACGATCGGCGTGCTGTCGGGCGTCATCGGGCGCAGGCCGGTCCAGAAGCTGGCGCGGGCCACGTCGCCGCCCGGGAACAGGTCCTTGACCACGAGTTCGAGCGTGGCGCGGCGGCGCGGGTCGAGCCGCAGGTCGTAGCCGCCGAGTTCGGCCATGCCGCCGACGCGGATGCGGTCGTCGAAGCGGGTGACGGCGATCTTGTAGGTCTCGTCGAGCACGGTCGACTGCGGCGCGAAGGCCGGGTCGACCAGCGGCACGGTCAGCGAGTAGCCCTTGACCGGGTACACAGGCAGGTCGATGCCCAGCGGCTTCAACGCGCCGCGCGAGTAGCTGCCGAAGGCCAGCACGTAGCGGTCGGCGGTGAGCACCTGGCCGCCCGAGCGCACGCCCGTGATGCGGCCGCCTTCGACCACCAGGCCGTCGACCGTCTGGCCGAAGCGGAAGTCCACGCCCATGCCCTTGGCGATGGCGGCGAGCTGGTTGGTGAACATGTGGCAGTCGCCGGTTTCGTCCTTCGGCAGGCGCAGGCCGCCGGTCAGCCGGTCGCGCGCCTGGGCCAGGCTGGGTTCGACCTGCGCGAGCTGGTCGCGCGTGAGCAGTTCATAGGGCACGTTGCACTCGCGCAGCACCTCGATGTCGCGCTGCACGGCGTCGAGCTGGGCCTGCGTGCGGAACAGCTGCAGCGTGCCGCCGGTGCGCTGCTCGTACTGAATGCCGGTGTCGGCGCGCAGTTGCTGCAGGCAGGCGCGGCTGTATTCGGCCACGCGCATCATCCGTTCCTTGTTGATCGCGTAGCGCTCGGGCGTGCAGTTGCGCAGCATCTGCGCCATCCACTGCAGTTGCGCGAGGCTGCCGTCGAGGCGGATCGCGAGCGGCGCGTGCTTCTGGAACATCCACTTCACGGCCTTGAGCGGAATGCCCGGCGCGGCCCACGGCGTGGAGTAGCCGGGCGACACCTGGCCGGCGTTGGCGAAGCTGGTTTCGAGGGCCGGGCCGTCCTGCCGGTCGAGCAGCGTGACCTCGGCGCCGGAGCGCGCGAGGTAGTAAGCCGTGCTGGTGCCGATGACGCCGCCGCCGAGGACAATGACTTTCATGGGGAAATCACCGAGTGAAGTAGATTTCCGCAAATTTATGCCCAACGATCCAGTAAATTCGACTGAAATATTGGTGCATCGCAGTGGAATTTGCTGAAATTTTGGTGCATCCCGCCTTTGGAAAGTGACATGGCCGACCTCGACCGGACCGACCGGAAAATCCTCGACATCCTGCAGCGCCAGGGCCGCATTTCGATGACCGAACTGGCCGAGCAGATCGGCCTGTCGACCTCGCCCTGCTCGGAGCGCGTGAAGCGCATGGAACGCGAGGGCGTGATCACCGGCTACCACGCGCGGCTGTCGCCCGAGGCGTTGGGCAAGACGCTGCTGGTCTTCGTCGAGATCAAACTCGCGTCCAAGTCCGGCGAGGTGTTCGACAAGGTGCGCAAGGAGCTGCTGCACGTGGACGACGTGCAGGAATGCCACCTCGTGTCGGGCAGCTTCGACTACCTGGTGAAGGCGCGGCTGGGCGGGATGAGCGAATACCGCCGGCTGCTCGGCGACATCCTGAAGAAGCTGCCGGTGGCGGCCGAGTCGCACAGCTACATCGTGATGGAGGAAGTGAAGGAGACGCTGGCGATGCCGGTGGGGCTGTAGCGGCGGCGCGCTCCACGGCTCAGGTGCTTGCCGGGGGTTATGCGGCTTTGCATCCGGCACAGCCCCGGCACTCGCAGCGGCGCGCGATCGCGATCGTCCTGCTGGTGGATCGGACTGTCGCCCGCTCGGCGCTTTGCAGCGCGCGAGCCGTCCCCATATGCTTGGTATCCCCCTCGGCGTCGGCCTGTTTTCGACCGGCCGGCGCCCACAGCAGAAAGAAGTTCATGACCACGACCACCGCCCCTGCCGTTCTCCAGATCAAGCCGCTCGGCTTCCCCTGGGCCACGATGGACCCGTTCCTGTTCTGCGCGTACCACGACGACGCCTACCCGGCCGGCACGGCCGCGATGGGCGTGGACGACGCGCTGCTCGCCGGCCGCCAGATCGGCCAGGACTTCAGCCGCAAGGACGGCTGGAGCATGTACCACGGCGAGACCGTGCCCGGCTTTCCCGGCCACCCGCACCGCGGCTTCGAGACCGTGACGATCGTGCGCAAGGGCCTGATCGACCATTCCGATTCGCTCGGCGCGGTGGCCCGCTTCGGCGGCGGCGACGTGCAGTGGGTGACGGCCGGCAAGGGCATCGTGCATTCCGAGATGTTCCCGCTGCTCGACACCGGCGCGCCGAACCCGCTGGAGCTGTTCCAGATCTGGCTGAACCTGCCGGCGCGCAACAAGATGGTGGCGCCGCACTTCACGATGTTCTGGGCGGAAGACATCCCGCGCCTCAGCGCGACCGATGATGCGGGCCGTACGACCGATGTCTCGGTCGTCGCGGGCCGGCTCGCGCCCTCCGCGGGCAGCACGGCAGACACGGCAGGCGCTGCGGGCACTGTCGATGCGCCGCTGGCGCCGCCGCCCGATTCGTGGGCCGCGCAGGCCGACGCCGACGTCGCGATCTGGACCATCCGCATGGCGCCCGGCGCCCGCTGGACGCTCCCGGCCGCGAGCGGCCAGGGCACGCGCCGCAACCTCTATTTCTTCAAGGGCGCATCGGTGCGCATCGGCGGGCAGGACGTGCGCAGCCACGCGGCCATCGAGGTGCGGGCGGACCAGGCGATCGAGCTGATCGCGGGCGACGAGGTGGTGGAATTCCTGATGCTGCAGGGCCGCCCGATCGGCGAGACCGTGGCCCAGTACGGCCCGTTCGTGATGAACACGCAGGCCGAAATCATGCAGGCGATGCAGGACTACCGCCGCACCCAGTTCGGCGGCTGGCCGTGGCCGGACGAGGCGCCGGTGCATGGGCGCGATCCGGCGCGCTTTGCCAAGCATCCGGACGGGCGCGAGGAGCGGCCTGTTCCGGCCGACGAGGCCGCCAGCTAGGCGCAGTCCTCACG
>JAZKDL010000568.1:31185-36250 GCA_040387575.1 Pseudomonadota bacterium | reverse complement strand
CTACCCATCTCGCCGTTCTGGACGACGAAGCAGACATCACGCTGCTGCTGGCCAACTACCTTCAAATGCACGGCTTCCGGGTCAGCCAGCTGCATTCGGGCCGCGCGCTCATGGACCTGATGGCGCGCGACGCGCCCGCGCTGGTGCTGCTTGACCTCGGGCTGCCCGGCGAGGACGGCTTCGAGATCGCGCGCAAGCTGCGCGAGCACTGGCACTGCGGTCTGATCATCGTGACCGGCCGTGGCGACGCGGTCGACAAGGTGGTCGGCCTGGAAGTCGGTGCCGACGACTACGTGACGAAACCCTTCGAACTGCGCGAACTGCTGGCGCGCGTGAAAGCGGTGCTGCGCCGGACGTCGCCGCCTTCGGCCATGACCGGCAGTGCGCCCTCACAGCAAGTCGGCGGCGAGCCCGCGCGGCTGCGTTTCGAAGGCTGGCTGCTCGACCTCGCCGCCCGGCGGCTGCTCGATCCGAACGGCCACGAGGTGCCGCTGACCACCGGCGAGTTCGACCTGCTCTGCGTGCTCGTCGAATGCCCCGGCCGGGTGCTGTCGCGCGACTTCCTGCTCGAGCGCACGCGCGGCCGCGATGCCGGGCCGTTCGATCGCACGATCGACGTGCAGGTCGGCCGGCTGCGCCGCAAGCTCGAGACCGGCCCGGATGCGCAGGCGCTGATCAAGTCGGTGCGCGGCGCCGGCTACCTGTTCGCACCACGCGTCGAGTCGGCCTGATGGAGCGCATCCCGCTCGGGCCGGGCTTCGACGACGGCAAGGTGTTCAGGTCGGTGTTCGCGGCCTACCCGGACGCACTGCTGGTGGTCGACCAGCAAGGGCTGATCGTGCTCGCCAACCCCGCGGCGATCGACCTCCTCGGCTACACCGGCGACGAACTGATCGGCCTGGACGTCGAACAACTGGTGCCCGATGCCGTGCGCCCGCGACACGCGACCTATCGCCACGGTTACGCCAAGGCGCCGCGCGCGCGCCCGATGGGCCGGCAGCTCGACCTCACGGCCAAGCGGCGCGACGGCAGCCAGGTGATGGTCGAGATCGCGCTGAGCCCGCTGCACAACGACGGCCTGCCCTACGTGGTGGCGGCGATCCGCGGCATCGACGGCTACCCGCGCGTTCAGGCGGCGCTGAAACGGGCGCGCTATGCCGAACAGCTCGCTCATTTCGGCCGGCTGATGGTCGACGCCGCCGACTCCCATGCGCTGCTGCTGCAGGTGCCGACGATCGTGACGGACGCGCTCGATGTCGACACCGCCGTCATCCTGATGCAGGAGCCGAACGGGCTGTCCCTGCGCATCGCGGCCGGCACCGGATTGCCGACCGGCACGGCGGTCGGCGATCTGGTCGCCACCGACGCCAGCCCGTTGGCGGGTGCCATCAGCGCGCCGATCTCCGACCGCGGCCGGACCATCGGCACGCTCGCCGTGGGCGCGCACGCCACCGAGCGGTTCGGCGAGGACGAGGAGCGCTTTCTCGGATCGCTGTCGAGCATGCTGGCCACGCTGCTGCAGCGCGAAAAGAGCGAAGAGGCGCTGCGCCATTCGCAGCGCCTGGAGAGCGTCGGCCAGCTCACCGGTGGCATCGCGCACGACTTCAACAACCTGCTCACCGTCATCTCGGGCAACCTGCAGGTGCTGGAGGACGTGCCGGGCTGCGCGGACGACCCGGCGATCCGCCCGCTGATCGCGTCGGCGATGCGGGCCACCCGTCGCGGCGCGGAGCTGACCGGCAAATTGCTGGCCTTTTCGCGCCGCCAGGTGCTGCAACCCGCGGTGATCGACGCCCGCGCGCTGCTCGAGTCGCTCACCGACATGCTGCGCCGCACGCTCGACCAGCGCATCGCGATCCATGTGCAGGCCGAAGACGCGCTGTGCATGGCCGACCCGGTGCAGCTCGAATCGGCGCTGCTGAACATCGCCATCAACGCGCGCGACGCGATGCCGCAGGGCGGCACGCTGTCCTTCGACTGCCGCGTCGTGGGCGCGTTGCCGCCACCTCTCACGCTGGACGAGCCCGAGAAGGCGGGACAGGCCTATGTGGCGTTCTCGGTCGCCGACACTGGCGAGGGCATGTCGGAGGTGGTCAAGGCGCGCGCCTTCGAGCCGTTCTTCACCACCAAGGACGCGGGCCGCGGCACCGGCCTCGGACTGGCCACGGTGTATGGCTTCGCGCGGCAGTCGCATGGCGCGCTGGGCCTGCAGAGTGCGATCGGCATCGGGACCACGCTGACCTTGTATCTGCCGCTGGTGCGAGAGGACGGAGCGGAAGGCGCGCTGGAGGACGTCCACACGGCCACATCCGCTGGCACGCTCGCGCCGCACGCCGGGCTTCCGCCCGGGCTGCGCGTGCTGGTGGTCGAGGATGACGCCGAAGTCCGCGGCATCGTGCAGAAATTCCTGGTTTCCATGGGATGCGAAGCGCGTTTCTGCGCGACCGCGGAAGAGGCGCTGCCGGTGCTGGCATCGGACACGCCGCTCGGCCTGCTGCTCACCGACATCGCGCTGGGCGCAGGCCTGCGCGGCACCGAGCTTGCCGACGCCGCGAAGAAGCTGCGCCCGGGTCTGCCGGTGCTGCTGATGTCGGGCTTCTCCAGCGATCTGCTCGGCGCACCCGGTGCGTGGGAGCTGCTGCGCAAGCCCTACACCCGCGCCGAACTGGAGTCGGCGATCCGCAAGGTGCTGCGCGCCGCGCAGTGAACCGGTGAATCAGTGAATCAGTGAAGCGCGCTGGCCGGCGCCGCCGACGCCGATGCGCGCTGCATGAACGCGGTGAGCGCACCGACCTCGGGGATGTGGATGTCGCGCCGGCATTTTTCCGGGAAGCGGATCACGTCGCTGCGCGCCATGCGCGACAGCGCGCGGCTGACCGTCTCGAGCGTCATGCCCAGGTAGTTGCCGATCTCGGCGCGCGTCATGCGCAGCATGATCTTGTCGGCCCGCAGCCCGCGCTGCGACACGTTGTCCGCCCAGTAGCGCAGGAAGCCGGCCACGCGTGCGTCGGCGGGCAGCGTGCACAGGGACAGCATCGAATCGTGGTCACGGGAAAGTTCGCGGCTCATGGCCTGGTGCAGTGCCGACAGCACCGCCGGCTTTGCGATGCAGCCCTGCAGCAGCGCGTCGTAGCGGATCGCCCAGACCTCGCCGGTGTCCATCGCCACCGCGTCGCAGCCGTACTGGCCACCCGCGATGCCGTCGAGGCCGAGCCAGTCGCCGCGGAAGTGCAGCCCGACGACCTGCTCGCGACCTTCTTCGGACATGTTGACGAGCTTGAAGAAGCCCGAGTTCACGACGTACAGATGAACGAAGCGCTGGCCCGCCTGGCAGACCGTGTCGCCCGCATGCACCACGTGGCGCTGGATCGGCAGACTGTCTTCGAGCAGCTTCAGCATGCCGGCGATGCGCTGCGGGGCGGACGGTGGCACCGATGCCGGGACGGATGCCGATACGGATGCAGTAACGGCGGTGGCGGTGGCGGAAGTCATTGGGCTGGCTCTCTGTGCGGCGGGTGGCCGGTATGGATCCAAGCGTAGGCGTCGCGTGCAACAGGACTGACAACGGCGCGGGCCGCTCGGTAACAGATGCGCACGCCTGTGTGTCCGTTCTGTATCGCCGGCATTGCGCGCGGCTGGATTGACGCAGGTCAAGGGCACTCCACGGACCGACCGATATTCTGCGAACCCTGATGTTTCACGGCTCCACCGTTCCGTCCTTCCGCGTGACCGCGTCCGGCCCGCCGCTCACCGAGGCCGCCGTGCGGGGCATCGTCGAGCGCGCGACCCGGCTGAAGGCGGCGTCGGTGGCCGGCATCACCGACAAGCCATTGCGCGGCAAGAACATCGCGCTGCTGCGGCAGGTGCTCGGCGACCCGCCACCGCTGCAGCGCGCTGCCGCCGACCTCGGCGCGCAGGTGGCGCAACTGCTGATGAACAACCCGCTGCCGCCGCGCGCCGAACTCGCGGGTCTTGCACAGATGCTGGGCCGGCTCTACGACGCGGTGGACTGCGGCGGACTGGATGCCGCACTGGCCGCGATGCTGCACGAGGTCGCGGGCGTCACGGTGTACGACGGGCTCGGCGAGGAAGCCCATCCGGCCCACGCGCTGGCCGGGCTGATGTGCGGACAGGACGACGTCGCGGAACTCGCCAACAACCACCGCTTCGTGCTGCAGGCGCTGTTGATCAGCACGCTGGAAGGCTGAGGGACGAGGCCGGGCGCCTTGCAGCCATCCACGGCCATTGGGGTCGTGACGACTGCGTGCAGGCAGGCTCAGTCCGCGTCGCGCTTGGGCCGGCCGGCCTTCAGCGGCACGAGCGCGTTCAGCGCGCTCATGAGCTGAGTCGACGTCAGCGCCTGGAGCGCGTGAAGCCCGGCGCGCAGCAGTTCACTCTTCTTGGTCGGGCGTTTGAGGAGCAGTGCACGGTTCTTGAGGCTCGCGATCAGCGCGAAATCCGCCTGCGGCATCGTGAAGCTGTCGCGCACGAGCTTTTCCTTCGGCTTGGCCGCGACCTTGACGCTCTTCGCCTCCGGCTTGGACACCGGGACCGGCGCAGCTTCCGGCTTCTTTGCCGCCTTCAGTGGCTTGGGGTTCGGTTTCGATACCGGCTTGGATACTGGCTTCGATGCCGTCTTGGCGATCGGCTTGGCGGCGGCTTCGGTCGCTGTGGGCTTCACGCCTGAACGCTTCACTGCACCTTTCACCGCTTTCACCGCTTTCACCGGAACCGGTACTGGCGCGGCCACTGGCTTGGCGCGCACGACCGGCCGGGTTGCGGTCTTGACTGCAGTCTTGGCCGGCACGGACTGGGGCGTCGCCAACGGCTTCCTTGCGACGCTCTTCTTGACGGCCTTCTTTGCAGCAGGCGCCTTGGCAGGGACGGTTTTTTCAATAGCCGTGGTCGCCGAGCTGGCCACGACGGCTGGGGCAGCCGAGGCAACCGTCGCAACGGGCGCCTCTGGCGAAGAGACTGGAAGAGGCTGGGTGCCGGCGGAAACTTGAGGATCGATCATGATGATGAAATACTTATTGGTATAAATGATTTATACCATATCAACGAC
>JAZKDL010000568.1:22296-31085 GCA_040387575.1 Pseudomonadota bacterium | reverse complement strand
GCTTGCTGAATCGTTGAGGATGTTTGCCCGATCGTCCGGCAACCGCATGCAAAACGAGACAAGCGGCGATCGGCTGTCTAAGCTCTCGTCCATGCTGACCTACACCCCTCAGACCTCGCGCGGCGAGCGCTCGCTGGACCAATTGCAGACCACGGTGATGCGGGCCGAGCTGGCCGCGACCATCGAGCGTCTCACGGTCGTCGACGGCGCTCACGAGACGGTGATTCCGCGCCTCGCACTGGCCCGTGCCACGCAGACGCAGCGCCCGGTCCATGCAATGCACGAGCCGGCCTTCTGCGTGCTGGCACAAGGCAGCAAGCGGGTGCTGCTCGGCGAGGAGGTCTATGTCTACGACAACAACCAGTATCTGGTGGTGGCGCAGAACCTGCCGGTCTCCGGCCAGGTGATCGATGCGTCGCAAGCCGCACCGTATCTCGGCCTCCGGCTCAGCTTCGACGTGAAGGAAATCGCCGAACTGGCGCTCGAATTCAAGCTGGGCGAGGCCATCCCGCTGGGCGCCTCGCGGCGCGGCATCTTCACCGACGACCTCAGCCCGGCGCTGCTCGACCCGCTGCTGAGGCTGGTCCGGCTGCTGGACTCACCGGACGACGCGGCCGCGCTGGCGCCGCTGTTCTCGCGCGAGATCCTCTACCGCCTGCTGAAGTCGCCCGACGGCTGGCGGCTCGCGCAGATGGCCATGGTCGACAGCCACAGCCAGCGGATCGCGCAAGCCATCGGCGTGCTGTCGCAGCGCTTCCGCGAACCCTTGCGCATCGAAGATCTGGCGGATGAAGTCCACATGAGCGTGTCGTCGCTGCATCAGCACTTCAAGGCCGTCACGTCGATGACGCCCCTGCAGTTCCAGAAGCAGCTGCGCCTGCAGGAGTCGCGGCGGATCATGATCAGCGAGCACGTCGATGCGGCCACGGCCGGGCACCGCGTGGGCTATGAAAGCCAGTCGCAGTTCAACCGCGAATACAGCCGCTTCTTCGGCCTGCCGCCGGCACGCGACATCAAGCGCATTCGGGAAATCCAGTTGGGCGGCCCGGCGACCTGACGGCGCCGACGCCTTCGCGCATGCGGCGACGCGCCGACAAGGCCGCGATTTCTCTTTCTTCCATCTGGCAGCACCGCAGCGGGTGCGACGGGCGGCGCATGTCCGTCCAACCGGACCGCACACACCGAGGACAACCATGAAGATCCATCTGAATCTGGACGGCAAGGTCATTGCCGCCACCCTGGCGGACAGCGAAGCGGCGCGCGCATTCGCCGCCATGCTGCCGCTGACGATCACGCTGTACGACCTGTTCGGCCGGGAGAAATTCGGCGCACTGCCTGGGCCACGACCTGGTGCGATGCCGCGCGCGGCGACACGCACGCACGACTGCGGACCGGGCGACATCATCTGCTGGACGGCAGGGCCGGACCTCGCCGTCTTCCACGGGCACGCGCGCAAGGCCGTCACCGGCGGTTTCCATCTGCTGGGGAAGATCGATGCGGGCGTCGACGCATTCGACGTAGCCGGTCCGACGGAAGTGACGATCGAGAAAGCTGTCCGCTGCGAAGCGAATGGCGGCGATGGCCGTGGCCCGCCGCCGGTTCACTTGGCCGGTGGCTGCGACAGGACCCATGCGGCCAGCAGCCGGGATTCGGCCTCGGTCATCCGCGGTTGACGCGGCATGATCACGCGCCCCCATTCGCCGACGCTTCCGCCGCGAATCCGGGCCGCCGTCCGGGGCAGCGCCTCGGGGTCGTCGCGATAGCGCTCGGCGATCTGCGCGAAGCCCGGACCCACCTGCTTGCGCACCATGCCGTGGCATGACATGCAGCCGTAGGTGCTGCTCAGTTGCAGCACGCCTGACGATTCAGCGGCACTGGCGGCGCCCGCCGCAACCGCGGCAGTGGCCATCAATGTGTGGAGAACGGCTTTCCGCCAGGCCTGCGATCGCGTCTGCATGCCAGGATTGGACCATGCAGGCCGGTGCGGCGGCGGGCTAGCCGAGATCCGCAAACACCCACGGCTCGACGCCACGGCGCCGCTTCTCGTAGGCCTCGATCGCGGCGGCACGCGCCAGCGTCAGGCCGATGTCGTCCAGCCCGTTCAGCAGGCAGTGCTTGCGGAACGGATCGATGCCGAAGCCGAGCGTCCGGCCGTCCGCCCGGGTCACGGTCTGGCCGGGCAGATCGACATGCAACCGGAAGCCCGGCGCCGCCGCAACGTCGGCGAACAGCGCATCGACTTCAGCCGCATCCAGCACGATCGGCAGCATCCCGTTCTTCAGGCAGTTGCCGTGGAAGATGTCGGCAAAGCTCGGTGCGATCAGCACGCGGATACCCCAGTCGTGCAGCGCCCACGGCGCATGCTCGCGGCTCGACCCGCAGCCGAAGTTGGCTCGCGCAAGCAGCACGCTGGCGCCCTGGTAGCGCGGCTGGTTCAGCACGAAGCCGGGGTTCGGCGAGCGCGTCGACACGTCCTGCCCCGGCTCGCCGTGGTCGAGGTAGCGCCATTCGTCGAACAGGTTCGGGCCGAAGCCGGTGCGCCGGATCGACTTCATGAACTGCTTGGGAATGATGGCGTCGGTGTCGACGTTGGCGCGGTCTATCGGAACGACCAGCCCGCTGCATGAAACGAAGGGCTCCATCACGCCGCCTCCAATGCGGTGATCGTTGCCGGGTCTGCGAAATGCCCGGCGATCGCGGTCGCCGCGGCCATCGCCGGACTGACCAGGTGGCTGCGCCCGCCCGCGCCCTGGCGGCCTTCGAAGTTGCGGTTGGATGTGGACGCGCAACGCTCGCCCGGTGCCAGCCGGTCGTCGTTCATGCCCAGGCACATCGAGCAGCCGGGCTCGCGCCATTCGAAGCCGGCGTCGGTGAAGACCCGGTCCAGCCCTTCGGCCTCGGCCTGCGCCTTGACCAGGCCCGAGCCGGGCACCGCCAGCGCGAGCGTGATCGACGGCGCGATGTGGCGCCCGCGCAGCACTTCGGCCGCGGCGCGGAAGTCCTCGATGCGCGCGTTGGTGCAGGAGCCGATGAAGATCTTCTGCGGCCGGATGTCGGCCATCGGCGTGCCGGCCTCGAGCCCCATGTAGGCCAGCGCGCGCCGCATGTCTTCGCGCTTGACGGGATCGCGCTCGCGCGCCGGGTCGGGCACCCGGCCGCCGACCGGCACCACCATCTCGGGCGAGGTGCCCCAGGTCACCATCGGCACGATGTCCGCCGCGTCGATCTCGACCACGGCGTCGAACGGCGCGCCGGCATCGCTCGCGAGCGTTCGCCAGTGGGCAACCGCGCGCGTCCAGTCCTCGCCCTGCGGCGCGAACGGGCGGCCCTTCAGGTACTCGATGGTGCGGTCGTCCACCGCGATCAGGCCGACGCGGGCGCCGGCCTCGATCGCCATGTTGCAGACCGTCATGCGGCCTTCCATCGACAGCGCGCGGATCGCGCTGCCGCCGAACTCGATGCCGTAGCCGTTGCCGCCCGCAGTGCCGAGCCGGCCGATGACGTGCAGGATCAGATCCTTCGCAGTGACGCCCGGCCGCAGCGCACCGTCGACCCGCACCAGCATCGCTTTCATACGCGCGATCGACAGGCACTGCGTCGCGAGCACGTGCTCGACTTCCGACGTGCCGACGCCGAAGGCCAGCGCCGCGAAGGCGCCGTGCGTGCTGGTGTGCGAGTCGCCCGCGACCACGGTCATGCCCGGCAGCGTGGCGCCCTGCTCCGGCCCGATCACGTGGATGATTCCCTGGCGTCGGTCGGCGAGGCCGAACTCCGTCACGCCGAACTCGGCGCAGTTGCGGTCGAGTTGCTCGACCTGCAGCCGCGACAGCGGGTCCGCGATGCCGCTCGAGCGCGCGGTGGTGGGCACGTTGTGGTCGGCCGTGGCCAGCACCGAGCCGGGCCGCCAGGCGCGGCGACCGGCCAGGCGCAAGCCCTCGAAGGCCTGCGGGCTGGTGACTTCGTAGACCAGGTGACGATCGACGTAGAGCAGCGACGGCCCGTCGCCCGTGCCGGATGCACCGGACCCACCGAACCCATCCACCACATGGCTGTCCCAGAGCTTCTGCAGCAATGTGCGCGGGTTCATGCCTGGCTCCCGGCCAGCCGTTGCTGCGCGTCGCGCGAACGCACGCCCTCGGGCACCGGATAACGCCGGCTCGACGGCCCGGCCTTCAGCACCTGGCCCGGTACCGCGTGGCCGACCAGGCCGGGCATCTGCGCTGCCAGCGCAAGCAGCGCGTCGAGGTCGACACCGGTGTCGCAGCCCATCGCCTGGAACATGTGGACCAAGTCTTCCGTGCAGACATTCCCGCTGGCGCCCGGCGCGAACGGGCAGCCACCGAGACCACCGAGCGACGCGTCGAAACGGTCGACGCCGGCATCCAGCGCAGCCAGCGCATTGGCCAGGCCCATGGCGCGCGTGTCGTGGAAATGGGCCGTCAGCACGAGCGACGGCCAGCGGTCGAGCACCGCCGAACACAGGCGCCCGACCTGCGCCGGATTCGCCATGCCGGTGGTGTCGCACAACGTGACGCGACCGATGCCCATGTCGACGAAGCGCTGCACCAGTGACAGCACCGCGGCCTCGGACACATCTCCCTCGAACGGGCAACCGAAAGCGGTGGACAAGGACGCGTTGACCTGCGCGTGGCCGGCCGCGAGCGCCACCACGTCGGCGAACTGCGCGAGCGATTGCGCGGGCGTCATCCGCAGGTTCGCGAGGTTGTGGGTTTCGCTCGCGGACATCACGAGGTTCAGCTCGTCGACGTTGCAGCCGAGCGCGCGTTCCGCGCCGCGCATGTTGGGCACCAGCGCCGCGTATTCGACGCCGGGCACGCGCGCGATCTGCCGCATCACGGCTTCCGCGTCGGCCAGCGCGGGGATCGCCTTGGGCGATGTGAAAGACGTGACCTCGATCTTCGCAAGGCCGGTGCGGCTCAGGCCGTCGATCAGCGCGACCTTCTGTTCGGTCGGCACGAAGTGCGGCTCGATCTGGAAGCCGTCGCGCACGGAGACTTCCTGGATGAAGAGGCGTCGCCCTGCGCGGTCGGGCGGGCGGGCGGATGGCGGGCGGGATGCGGCGGGCGGCATGAGGGGTTCCGTGCTTGCGTAGCTTTCGATGGCATGGACCTTAGGCGCCGGCCCGGGGGCCGTCAGTCCACCTTCGAGGGGACCGTTGCGCTGTCCCGCCGCGGGGGGACTGAACGCGGCGCGAAGCCGGTCTACATTGGCTCGGACAGGGTCCAAGGCCATCCGGCCGACCACGACCCGCCACCTCCTTCACGGAACACTGCATGACCCGGACCATCACCCTCAAGGGCCTCAACCACGTCGCCTGGCGCTGCATCGACGCCGAGCAGACGCGCCATTTCTACGAAGACCTGCTCGGCCTGCCGCTGGCGCACACGGTGCAGTCCGACGTGGTGCCGTCGACCGGCGAAGAGGCGCCCTACTTCCACATCTTCTTCGAGATGGGCGACGGCTCGTACATCGCCTTCTTCGACATCCGCGACGGCAAGGGCGCGACGGTCAGCGCCGACATGCCGACCTGGGTGCATCACTTCGCGTTCGAGGTCGACACCGAGGCCGACGTGCTCGCGATGAAGGAGCGGCTGGAAGCCGGCGGCGTGGAAGTGCTCGGCGTGACCGACCACCACTTCATCCGCTCGATCTACTTCTTCGACCCGAACGGCCTGCGGCTCGAGGTCACCGTGCGGGTCGAAACACAGGAGTACATGGATCGCGCCAAGTCGAAGGCGCATGCAGCGTTGCGCCAGTGGACGCAGGAGAAGGAAGCTGCGGCTGCAGCCTGAGGTTGAGGTGGGGGGGCGGCGATCTCCACCGCGAACCCTCTGCGCTCTTTCGGAAAGACCGGTTCGTCGCGGCCGCCCAGGCTTGTGGAATGTCGCAAGGGGGCTCAAAGAGACATTCATCCATGCGTCTAGGAGGAGCGGGGGCGTGTTGCCGAAGGGAAACCATTGCTACGCGCTGAACGGGTGATGGCGAGGGCAAGCATCAGGAATGCAATGAGTGCCCAGGGGAAGGACTGCGGTCCCCAGGTGTTCAGCAGCACGCCTCCAATGACGCCCCCACCGGCGATGGCGCTGTTCCATGCAACCACGTTCATCGACAGCGCGACGTCGGCACCTTCACCCGCAGCGTCGGCCAATGCGGTCTGCAGCAAGGTGGCAGCACCGCCGAAACTCAGCCCCCACACCGCGACGCCGACATGGATCGCCGCAGGGACGTTCGCCAGCCCGGTGAACAAGAAGGCAACGCCTGCAAAAGCAGCCAGGCTGGCCAAGGTAGCCGCGCGCAAGTACCGGTCGACCAGGCGGCTGGTGATGCCGATACCGGCAAGTGCAGCGAGGCCGAACACCAGCAGCACCAAGTCGACACGGCCGCGCAGTCCAGCCTGCGCCACGAAAGGGGCGACATAGGTATAGAGGATGTTGTGCGCCAGCATCCAGGCGATGACCACGCCCAGCACCGGCCGCACGCCCGGCGTGGTCAGCACCTTTCGCAAGGGCAGCCGCTGCAAGCCGGCCTGGCCGGGATAGTCCGGTACCTTGGCCAGCACCCAGATGACCAGAAGAAGCGTCAACCCCGACATGATTCCGAAGGCCGAGCGCCAGCCGACCAGGCCGCCCATCAGCGTGCCGAGGGGAACACCCACGGACAAGGCAATCGGGGTGCCGATCATCGCCAGCGCCAGTGCCTTGCCCTGTTGATCCGGCGAGACCATTCGGCGCGCATACGACGCGAGAAGGCTCCACGCCAACCCGGCCGAAGCCCCGGCGAAAAACCTTGCTGCCATCGTCACCAGGAAGTTCGACGACACCGCCGTGACGGTGTTGAAGACAAGGAAGCCAACGATGGCGAGCAGCAGCGCATTGCGGCGCCGCCATCCTTGGGTCGCGATGGTCAGAGGAATTGCCGCGATCACCGAACCGAGGGCGTAGGCCGTCACCGTCTGGCCCGCCAGCGCCTGCGATACGCCGAGCCCCGCTCCGACCAACGGCAGCAGGCCCGCCGGCAGCGTCTCGGTCACGATGCAGATGAAGCCCGTCATGGCCAGTGCCAGCAGCGCTGCGACCGGAAGGCCGTCGGCCTGTGCATGCGTGGCAGGTACGGCCGGACGGTAGCCGCCCACTCTTCTTGAAGTCATCGTGCGTCCAATATATATCGATTGGTACAAATGTAGAAGCCCGACCACACGCTTGTCAACGACTTCTGTACCGATTAGTATTTAATCCCGCTCCAGAAGGAAATCACCGTGGCCACGATGGGACGCCCCCGCACATTCGACCGAGACGCCGCCGTCACGCAGGCGATGCATCTTTTCTGGGAGCACGGCTTCGACGCGACCTCATTGGCGCAACTGAAGGACGGTCTGGGCGGCGGCATCTCGGCGCCGAGCTTTTACGCAGCCTTCGGGTCCAAGGAGGCGCTTTTTCAGGAGTCGGTCGCCCGGTACCTGGCGACCCACGGGCAGGTCACTGATTGCCTGCAAGACACGACGCTGGCACCGCACGACGCCATCGAGACCGCTTTGCGGCGCTCGGCCGGTATGCAGTGCGCACCGGACCATCCGCGGGGGTGCATGGTGTCGCTGGGCGTGATGAGTGCGCCGTCACCCGCCAACGCCACCGTCGCTCAACCGCTGCACGACTCCCGCGCCAAGACCAGCGCCGGTCTGCTCGCATGCGTCAGGCGGGGTATTGCGGCGGGAGAACTCGATCCGGACACCGATGTCCTGGCGCTCGCGACGGTTTTCGACAGTTTTCTCACCGGCCTGTCCACCCTGGCGCGGGACGGCGCCGATGCAGCTCGGCTCGATGCCGCAGTCACACAGGTGATGCGGCTGTGGGATGCCGCACGGCCCGGGAAGAAACGAACGGGCAAGCCGCCCGTCAAAAGGACCATTTCATGAAGATCGCATTCATCGGTGTCGGCAGCATGGGCGCCGCCATCGTCCCCCATCTCGTCGCGCATGGCCACCAGGTGTCCGCATGGGCTCGCCGGGCCGGAGTCGTGGCGGCGCTCGAGGGCGTCACGCCGCTCGCCTCGCCATCCGACGCGTTCACCCATCACGATGTGGTCATGACGATGCTCGCAGACGATGCCGCCGTGCGAAGTGTGCTGCTCGACAGCGGCGCCCTGGCGTCAGCCGCTGGCGAGGTCGTTCACGTCGTGATGTCGACCATCTCTGCTTCTCTTGTCGCCGAGATGCAGCCGCTGCATCGTCAGGCTGGCGTCGGCTATGTCGCAGCACCCGTGTTCGGCGTGCCGGCGGTCGCAGCAAGAGCGGAGCTCAACATCCTGGCCGCGGGCGCGCAGGAGGCTGTGCAACGCGCACAGCCGATCTTCGACGCCATTGGCAGAAAGACCTGGTACCTCGGCGAAGACCCGGTCTGCGCCAACATCGCGAAGATCGCCGGCAACATGATGATCACCATGGCCATCGAGTCGATGGCTGAAGCCAGCGCGCTGACCGAGGCCTATGGCTTGCGAACAGCAGATTTCCTGGAGGTCGTGACCCAGACGCTGTTCGCTTGCCCGAGCTACCAGCGCTACGGCAAAAACATTGCGGAGCGGCGCTATGAACCAGGATTTCGGCTTGCACTGGGCTTCAAGGACGCAGTCCTGGCAGGCGACGCAGCTGCGGATCGGGACGTGAACCTGCCGGGCGCAACAGTTGTGCGGGATCGCCTGCGGGAAGCAGCCCGGACGGGCTGGGCAGACAAGGACTGGTCAGCGCTTGCGGAGGTCGAACACCCGGAGACGCC
>JAZKDL010000568.1:20760-22196 GCA_040387575.1 Pseudomonadota bacterium | reverse complement strand
CCGTCACCAGCATGCTGCCGCGCCGGGCGCTTCCGGTGCGCGGCCCGTCGGCGATCTCGGCCGCGGGTGCGAACCAGGTCCAGTCGAGATCGGGCGCGATGACGGTCACGTCATGCCCCATCGACAGCGCCTCGGCCGCGAGATGCCGGCCGACCCTGCCCGTACCGCCAAGGAGTGCGATCTTCATGGCATGGCGATCTTCACGTCACGCCCGTGGCACGCAACCGATCGCGCTCCGCGGCGTTGATGCCAAGGCTCGCCAGCACGGCGTCGGTGTGCTCGCCGAGCTTCGGCCCGACCCAGCGCGTGCCGCCCGGCGTGGCGCTGAGCTTGGGCACGATGCCCGGCAGGTCGATCGGCTGGCCGTCCGGCAGCGTGTTGCGCTGGATCATGTCGCGCGCCTTGAAGTGCGGGTCCTCTGCGATGTCGGCCGCGGTGTAGACACGGCCGCTCGGCACCGACGCAGCGTCGAGCACGTCGAGCACCTCGTCCAGGCCGCGCTGCATCGTCCACGCGGAGATCGCTTCGTCGAGTTCGGCATTGCGTGCGGCGCGGCCGTCGTTGCGCGCCAGACCTGGGTCGCTGCCCAGGTCGTCACGGCCGATCGCGGCCATCAGGCGCCGGAAGATGCCGTCGCCGTTGCCCGCGATCACCACGTAATGCCCGTCGCCGCACAGGTAGGTGTTGGACGGCGAGATGCCCGGCAGGCTGCTGCCCGAGCGCTCGCGCACGTGGCCGAACTCGGCGTATTCCGGCACCAGGCTTTCCATGACCGCGAACACCGCCTCGTACAAGGCCACGTCGATGAACTGGCCGGTGCCGCGGTTGACCTTCACGTGGTGCATGGCCAGCAACGCGCCGATGGTGCCGTAGAGCGATGCGAGCGTGTCGCCGAGGCTGACGCCCACGCGCACCGGCGGGCGGTCGGGGAAGCCGGTGACGTGGCGCAACCCGCCCATGCATTCGGCGATCGCCGCGAAGCCGGGCTTCTGGCTGTACGGCCCTGACTGCCCGTAGCCCGAGATGCGCACCATCACCAGCTTCGGATTGAGCGCCGACAGCTGTTCCCAGCCCAGGCCCCATTTCTCGAGCGTGCCGGGGCGGAAGTTCTCGATGACGATGTCGGCCTCGGCAGCCAGGCGCCGCACGATGTCGCGGGCCTCCTCGCGCTTCAGGTCGAGCGTGACCGACTTCTTGTTGCGGCTCTGCGTGTACCACCACAGCGAGGTGCCGTCGTGCAGCTTGCGCCAGGTGCGCAACGGGTCGCCGCCGTCGGGTGGTTCGATCTTGATGACCTCGGCGCCGAACTGCGCGAGCAGCGCGCTCGCATAGGGACCGGCGATCAGTGAGCCGAGTTCCAGCACCTTGACGCCTTCGAGCGTGCCGGGCGCAATGCCGGGAAGGCCGGAGGCCGGCGCTTGCGAAGCGGATGAAGA
>JAZKDL010000568.1:10203-20660 GCA_040387575.1 Pseudomonadota bacterium | reverse complement strand
GCGCCGCCGGTCCGCCCCCTCCGCAGGGGACAAGGCGTCAGGCCGCGCCGACCGCCGCGGATGTCTGCGTCTGGGTCGTCTGCGCGGTGAGCGAGTAGCCCGAGAACAAAGACATCATCCCGCCGTCGACGTTCATGATCAGCCCGTGCACGTAGCCGGCCTGCGCCGACGCCATGAAGGCGATCGCCTCGGCCTGCTCATGCACGGCGGCGGGCCGGCCGAGCGGAATGCGGGCGCGGCGGTCGGCCCACATCACCGGGTTGCGCGCGGCCACCTCCTGCACCATCGGCGTCTCGGTGATGCCGGGGCACAGGCAGTTCACGCGGATGCCGAAGCGGCCCCACTCCACCGCCAGCGACTTGGTGATGCCGACCACCGCATGCTTCGACGCGACGTAGCCGACGTTGTTCGGAATGGCGGCCAGCCCGGCCGGCGACGCGACGTTGACGATCGCGCCCGCGCGCCGCGGCAGCATGCTGGCGCGGGCCACGGCCTGCGCCCAGAAGAACACGCCGTCGGCGTTCACCGCCATGATCTTTCGCCAGGCTGCCGCGCTGACCTCCTCGGCCGGCTGGTAATCGATCATGCCGGCGTTGTTCACCAGCACGTCGATGCGGCCGTGGCGCGTCATCACCTGCTGCACGTTGGCCTGCACCGAGTCCGGGTCCGACACGTCGCCCGGCAGCGCGAAGGCCTGGCCGCCCGACGCGCGGATCGCGGCCGCCGCCGCTTCGGCCGCGTCCGGCCGCCAGTCGTTGACGGCAACCACCGCGCCTTCGGCCGCAAAGAGCTGCGCCGCGCTTTCGCCGATGCCGCTGCCCGCGCCGGTCACCACGACCACCTGGTCCTTGAATCGCATGTCCTCGAGTCCTTGGTTGAGATATCAGTTGAGCACCAGACGCGGCGCAGCCTGCGCGCCGGCGCCGAAGAAGATCCGGCCCTTCCACTCGCTCCACAGCGTGAGGTACCAGGTCAGCAGCTCGCGGCCGCAGCCGATCTGCAGGCGCTGGTAGGCGCGCTTGCGGTAGGTCTTGACGCTCTCCTCGCCGATCGACAGATCGAGCGCGATGCCGATGGTCGACAGGCCATAGAGCACGCGCGCGCAGACCTGCGCCTCGCGCCGCGGCAGTTCGGTCATCGCCAGCATGCAGCCCTCGATCTCGGGCAGCGAGGTCAGCGCCAGCGCGATGTTCGGGCGGTGCAGCACGATGTCCGCATGCTTGGCCAGCAGCGACACCAGCACCTCCGCCACAGACCCCAGCCGGTGGATGTCGCCGTCGGTGAAGGCGCCGTGCACGTCGGAGCGCAGGATGCTCAGGCCGAAGGCGCTCTCGCGGCGCTTGCCGGCAATGACCAGCCGCTCGCGGATGTGCGGGTAGATGTTCTCGCGCAGATCGGTGTCGGCCAGGTCGTCGATGTCGACGCGGATGATCACCGGCTCCTTCAGCCGCACGCGGCTCTGGGCCTCGCACATCGCCGGGTCCTTGCGCCAGTACTGCTGGTCGACGTAGCGCGTGGCCTGCTGCCGGGCGGCGTTGGTGCCGTCGTGGCTGCCGACCACGACCTGGCTCAGCGAGTCGGTACCGAACTGGAACACGGCGCAATGGTCGGCGCCGCACATCTGGTGCAGGTAGGCGAGCAGTTGGGGACCGAAGCGGTCGCTGCCGATCGCCTCGATGATGTCGGGCAGCTCGGGCGCGGCGGCGTGGTCGACGGCCAGGGTGGTGACTGTGTCGGTGGTTCTGTTCATCGCGTCTCCTTCGTGGGTCGGCCTGCCGGCCATCCGCTTTTCTTTGTCGACGGCCATTGCATCACCAACCGGGCCGGTGCCGTGTCCCCGCATGGGGGGGCAGGAAAACCCGGCAGGGGGAAACCCTTGTTCCCCGCCAAGGGGACTGACCGGCGGCCCCCGTGCGTCGATCATCCAACGCGACCATGAAGACCTGCGCATGAGCCCGCCCGCCGTCACCGCGATCCTGGAACAGCACCAGGCGCTGGGCGCGGTACTGCGGTCGTTCCGGCTGCAGGTCGAACGCGCACGGCGCAGTGGCTCGCCACCCGATTTCGGCACGCTGCGCGCCATGCTCTTCTATCTGGACGAGGTGCCGGCGAAGCTGCATCACGCCAGGGAAAGCACCCACCTGTTTCCGCGCCTGCGCGAGCGCTGCCCGCCGCTGCGGCCGGTGCTCGACCGGCTGGACGCCGAGCACGCGCGCGGCGAGATCGCGATCCGCGAACTCGAGCGCGCATTGCTGGCCTTCGAGGTCATGGGCGAGTCGCGCCGCGGCGCCTTCGAGGCCGCGGCCGAACGCTATGTTTCCACCTATATCGGCCACATGGAGGTCGAGGAAGACTATGTCATTCCGGTCGCGCTCGACTGCCTGACAGCGGCCGACTGGGCCGAGCTCGACGCCGCCTTCTCGGCCGAACGCGACCCAGCCGAACGCGACATCGCCGAAGCCTGCCGCGAGCTGCTGCGGCGGGTTCTTTTCCAGGGCAGCCTGCCCTCCTTCTGCAGATAGATCCAGATCCCATGCAAACCATCGACACACCCGTGCTCATCGTCGGCGGCGGCGGCTGCGGCCTGACCTCCTCCATCTTCCTGTCCCGCCTGGGCGTGCGCAGCCTGCTGGTCGAACGCCATCCGGCACCCGGCCGGCTGCCCAAGGCGCGCTACATCAGCCAGCGCACCATGGAAATCCTGCGGCAGTTCGGCGTGGCCGACAGCGTCTATGCGCGCTCCATGCCGCTGGCCCACATCGCGCACATCCGCTGGTGCACCAGCTTGGCCGGCGACGGCCCGCTCGACCGCCGCACCTTCTACCGGATCGAGTCCTTCGGCGGTGGCTCGCTGACGCACTACGCGAAGGACAGCCCCTGCGAATCGACGCTGTATCCGCAGGTGCGGCTGGAGCCGCTGCTGCGCGGCATCGCCGAAGCCGAAGCGGATGCCGACGTGCGCTACAACCACGAGCTCGAATCCTTCACGCAGGACGCCGACGGCGTGAACGCCATCGTGCGCGACCGCGCCACCGGCCAGCAGACCCGCGTGCGGGCGCGCTACCTGATCGGCGCCGATGGCGGCAAGACCGTCGGGCCCGCGGTCGGCGCGCGCTTCGAGGGCGCGACCGACCTCGCCCACATGGTCACGGTCTACTTCAAGGCCGACCTGTCCGCCTACTGGGACGACGACCATTCGATGACCACCTGGTTCGTGAACCCCGAAGGCGGCTCATGGGCCAGCGGCGTGCTCGGCCAGCTCGGCCCGACACGCTTCGGCCGGCATTCGGAAGAGTGGATGTTCCATTTCAGCTTCCGGCCCGACGACCCGTCGCGCTTCGAGGAAGCCTCGCTGCTGCCGCGCATGCGCGAGCTGCTGAAGATCCCCGACCTGTCGCCCGAGATCATCGGCATCGGCCACTGGACGGTCGAAGGCGTGCTGGTCGACCGCTACCGCTGGGGCCGCGCGCTGCTCGCCGGCGACGCGGCGCACCGCCATCCGCCGACCACCGGGCTCGGGCTGAACTCGGCGATCCAGGACGCCCACAACCTGGCCTGGAAGCTCGCCGCGGTGATCCACGGCCAGGCACCCGACAGCCTGCTCGACGCCTACGAAGCCGAGCGCCGCCCGGTGGCCGCGGCCAACGTGCAGTGGGCGCTGATGACCTTCCAGAACCACGCGCTGACCGATGGCGGCATCGGCCTGGTGCGTGGCGATCCGGTCACCAGCCGCGCCAACTTCGCACGCTTCTTCGCCGACGACGCCGAAGGCCGCACGCGGCGCGCGCGCCTGGACAAGGTGATGGAACTGCAGCGCATGGAATGGCAGGCGCACGACATCGAACTGGGCTTTCACTACGAGCAGGGCGCGGTGTCGCCCGACGCCACGCCGGCGCCGCTGCGCGACCCGCTGGGGCAGGTCTACGTGCCGACCACGCGGCCCGGCCACCGGTTGCCGCACGCCTGGGTCGAGCGTGGCGGCCAACGTATTTCCACGCTCGACCTCGTGCAGCCAGGCCACTTCCTTCTGCTGATCGGCCGTGGCGACCAGGGTTGGCGCGAGGCCGCAGCCCGCATCGCGCGCCGCAGCGGCCTGCCGATCGACATCGTCGAGATCTCCGACAGCGGCGACGTGCGCGACCCCACGAACGACTGGCGGCATCTGCGCGAAGTCTCCGCCGAAGGCGCACTGCTGGTGCGGCCGGACCAGCATGTGGGCTGGCGCAGCATCGGCGCCGCCGCCTCGCCGGAAGCCGCGCTGGCCGCCGCATTCACGCGTCTGCTGAAGCGCGACTTCCATGGCACCGCCGCATCGGACGGCCCGGCCGACACGGCCGACGAGGCGGTGCAAACGGCCGACCCGGCGCTCGTCGACTGAACGGCTCCGTTCCCACACCCCACGACCCCACGACGATCAGAACAGGAGACACCCATGCGCACCCGTACCTTCCTCGCCGCGGCCATTGCCGCCGCACTCGCACCGCTGCCCGCCATCAGCTTCGCGCAGGCCAACTGGCCGACCCAGCCGATCCGCCTGGTCGTGCCCTACCCGGCCGGTGGCGGCACCGACTTCTTCGCGCGGGTGGTCGCGCCCGGCATGGGCGAGGTGCTGGGCCAGCCGATCGTGATCGAGAACAAGCCCGGCGCGTCGGGGATCATCGGCGCGACCGCGGTCGCCAAGCAGTACCCCGCCGACGGCTACACCTTCCTGCTCGGCGACATGACGACCTATGCGGTCAACCCCAGCATGTTCGAGAAGCTCTCGTACGACCCGCAGAAAGACCTGGCGCCGGTCACGCTCACCGCCAAGTTCGACTTCCTGCTGGTGGTCAACCCGAACGTGCTGCCGGTCAACAACGTCAACGAGCTGGTCGCCGCCGCGGCCAAGGTGCCCGCTGGCCTGAACTACGGCTCGCCCAGCGTGGGCACGACGCACCACCTCGCGACCGAGCTGCTGGCCAAGGACACCGGCGCCAACCTGGTCGCGATCACCTACAAGGGCGGTGGCCCGGCCGTGCAGGACCTGCTCGGCGGCCAGATCGGCCTGATGTTCCTCGACCGCGCCACCGCCAAACCGCACCTCGAGAGCGGCAAGCTGCGCCCGATCGCCGCGGCGGGCGCCACGCGCATCGCCGCCTACCCGAACGTACCCACGGTGGCCGAGCAGGGCCTCAAGGGCTTCGCGGTCGAAGGCTGGCAGGGATTCACGGTGCGCGCAGGCACACCCGAGCCGGTCATCAAGGCACTGGCCGCCGCCTACGCCAAGACCATCGCGTCGCCCGAGATCCGCCGCAAGCTGTCGGAAGCCGGCATCGACGCGGTCGCCAGCACGCCGGAGCAGTTCACGGCGTACATGCAGGGCGAGACGGTTCGCTGGCGCACGGTGATCAAGGAGCGGGGGATCAAGGCGGAGTAGGACGCACGGCAGCACTCGCCTCACACGTCGTCGTGCGCGAGCGACGTGGACAGCGCACGATATGCGTCGGCCTGGGCGAGCAAGGTCTTGGCCTTGGCCTCGAACACCTCCATCGCGTCGGCACCGCCCGCGAGCCGGCTCGGTGGCTCGTCCAGGCTGCCTAGCTGCACGATGGCGCGGGCCAGCTTGACCGGATCGCCCCCTTGCTTGCCGTTCATGCCGCGCCAGGCGTCGATGGTGGACTGGCTCCGGCCCGCGTAGTCCGCGATGTGGGGCTGGGCGAAGGTCGTGGACCCGGCCGTGAGCAGTTCGGTCCGGAAGAAGCCGGGCTCGACCAGCATCGTGCGGATGCCGAAGGGCGCGAGTTCGGGCACGAGCGACTCGGTCCATCCTTCCAGGCCGAACTTGGCTGCCGCATAGGCGGTGCAGAACATGCCGCCGGTGATCCCCGCCGTCGACGAAATGTTCAGCAGCAGCCCCCAGCGCTGACCGCGCATCGCGGGCAGCACCGCGCGTGCGACGTTCATCGGGCCGAACAGCAGGGTGTCGAGCTGGCTGCGGACTTGGGCGTCGCTCAGTTCCTCGAAGAAGCCGGCGTGGAAATTGCCGGCGTTGTTCACAAGCACATCGATGCGCCCGAACGTCGAGAGCGCAGCATCGACCGCGGTCTGCGCGTCGCCGATGCGCGTGATGTCGAGCGCGAGACTCAGCAGCTCGGTGTGCTCGCCGATCGCGGCAACAACCTTGGCAGGGTCGCGGCCTGTCGCGACGACGGAATGGCCGGCGGCCAATGCGGCCTTGGCCAGGTCGACGCCAAGGCCCCGTCCCGCACCGGTGATGAACCAGACTTGTTTCTTGCGCATGTGATCTCCTTTGCGTTGTTCAGACCACCGCGGGCAAGCGATCAAGCAGCTTGTCCAGGGTGATCGGGTAGTCGCGGACACGGATTCCGGTCGCGTTGTAGACGGCATTGGCGACAGCAGCCGCGATGCCGCACAGGCCCAGTTCACCGACGCCCTTGGCCTTCATGGGTGACGAGAGCAGGTCGACCTCGTCCAGGAAGATGACCTCTTGGTGACGAATGTCGGCATGCACCGGAACCTCGTAGCCGGCCAGGTCGTGGTTCACGAAGAAGCCGTGCCGTTTGTCGACGGCGAGCGCCTCCATCAGCGCAGCAGCCACACCCATCGTCGTGCCGCCGATGACCTGGCTGCGGGCGCCAATCGGATTGATCGTGGGCCGCGTGGGTCCTCAGAGCCCGCCGGCTGCATTCATTGTTTCGGCAACGTGCCGATCCGGGTTGCCGAAACCGCCGTGCTTGTTGCCTGAACCAACGGAAGTCATCACGGCCGGCGCACGGCCGCTTCGCCGAGGACTAAAGTGCAGCCGGTTGAAGCCGATCAGGAATCCCTGTGAAACGCACATCGCCCATTGCGCCGCCGCCGGTTCCGGCAACCGGCGAGCTGGCGCGTGCCATCGCCGCGTTTGCCCAAAACGACGGCGACTACGCAACGGCGATTCCAGCGCTGTCCCTTCACCGCCGAAAGGGACCGACCGCGCCCCTGCACTGCATCTTCAGCCTGGGGCTGGGCGTGGTCGCCCAAGGCACGAAGCAGGTCTTGCTGGGGAGCGAGGTGATCACGTACGGACCCGGCCAGTCGATGCTGACGTCGATCGAGCTGCCCGTCATCTCCCACGTGACGCTTGCCAGCCCTGCGGAGCCGCTGCTGGGCCTCATGCTGACGATGGATGGTCAGGAGATCGTCGAGATGGCCGCCGAGATGCAGCTCCCTCCCCCGGCACGGGACGTCCGCTATCGGCCGATCTCGATCGAGACCGTCGACGAATACCTGCTTGCGGATCTGGTGCGGCTCGTCGATCTGCTCGGCCAGCCCACGCTGCTGCCGTTGCTGGTGCCGCTGGTCAAGCGGGAGATCGTCATTCGCCTGCTCGCCGGCCCGCATGGCGCGCATCTTCGGCACCTCGTGTCCGACGGCTCTCCAAGCCAGCAGATCGCGAAGTCGGTCGCGTGGCTCAAGCAGAACTTCTCGCAGCCCATGCAGGTGGACGAACTGGCGGCCCGCGTTCACATGAGTCCATCGACCTTCAGGCAGCATTTCAGGTCCATCACGGGCACCAGCCCGCTCCAGTACCAGAAGCAGCTGAGGTTGCAGGAAGCCCGCCAGCTGATGCTGAACCAGAGCGTCGACGCAGCCAGTGCCAGCGGACGAGTCGGCTACGAAAGTGCGTCCCAGTTCAGCCGCGAGTACAGCCGGCTGTTCGGCGCCCCGCCCTTGCAGGACGTTAGGCGGCTGCGGTTGATTGGGTGAACACCAGGGTGAGGCTGACGATCGAGGCATGCATGCAAGCCCGACATGCGGCTCGATCTGCTGAGCGCCAGCATCACGGATTGAACATCCGGTCATCGAACCGAAACGGCGCACGCTCGACCGTCAGCACGATCGATGCAAACTTCGCATGGTCCGGATTGAGCATCAGGTTCGATTCGTTCGGCTCCACTGCCGAGGGCACCCACAGGCCCAACGAGGCGCCCGAGGCTCGCCAACGGACGCCGGCATCCTGCGTCCAGGGCGTGTCATCGCGCCAATCGGCTGGCAGGTTCTCGAGCGTGCGGATGTCGAGCAGCGCCGCATCGTCCGGCAGATCCAGCCGCAGCAGCGCCTGATTACGCGGCTGGACGCCGTTGCAATGAACGCGCTTTTCGAGCTGGCACAGCGCACGGCTGGCGCCCGCGTACACGACGGGCAGGCCCTCGGGCGGGGTGAGATGCCAGCGTCCGGATTCAAGCGTCGAGCCGAAGGCGAGCGTCGCGAGGGTCAGGCTCTTGGTGCTGCCGATGCGCCAGACCGATGGCATCAGACGACGCCGCCGTATTCGATCGCGTTCAGGATCTGGCGCACCTTCGCGCCGCCGAACTCGTTGGTCGCGTAGGCCAGCGGGGCCTTGCCGTCGAGCAGGTCGTGCGGTGTCGTCATCCACGTGGCACCGTCTTCCCCAAAGACCTCGGCCGCGCGCACGAACAACTCGCTCTGGCGCAGCATGCGCTCGGTGACGGCGGTGTCGAGCGTCGTGTCGGCCTTGGCGCGAGAGAGCGTCGAGGCACTCACCTGCAGCGCGATGAACAGGTCCTTCTTCTTTTCCAGGCCACTCGCCGCGAACCACTCGTCGAGCGCCGCCGCCGGCAGGCTCCTGGATGCCCAGTGTGCGGCTGCGTCGCGATTCAAGGTGGGCGCTTCATGGTGCATCAGCGTGATGAAGAGTCGCGCCCTGCCGCTGGACGTCGACTTGGCAGCCACCTTGCTGGAAATCGGAAACGCATGCTGGAAGACATGCTCGAACTTCTTCGCCATGGCGACGGCAGCGTGGTGCGGCGATGGCGGCATGGCCTGGGCGCGCTTGGCGCCAGCAGTCGCGATGGAACGAGTACTCATTCTTCAACGGTAGCACATTTGCAAACGCAAGCATGGAGTATTGCAATTGCACCGACAGATGCCACGACCGACGTTCCTGGCCGGCCGTTCGGCCGGCCAGTCCGTCATTCAGGCCAGCAGGCCATCAGGCAATCAACCCCGCCCGCCCGAAGTAGTGGTCGGCAATCGCCGGGTCCTCCGCCAGCTCGGCCGCGGGCCCCTGCTGCACGATTCGCCCCTGCTCCAGCACCGCGGCCTGGTTCGCGGTCTGCAACGCCAGCCGTGCGTTCTGCTCGACCAGCAGGATGGTCAGGCCTTCGCGGTTGAGCTGCACCAGCGCGCGGAACACGTCCTTGATGATCACCGGCGCGAGCCCCAGGCTGGGCTCGTCCAGCATCAGGATCTTCGGCCGGCCCATCAATGCGCGGCCGATGGCCAGCATCTGCTGCTGACCACCCGAGAGCGAACCCGACAGCTGGTTGCGGCGTTCGGCCAGCACCGGGAACAGTGCGTGCACGCGGTCCAGGTCGGCCGCATCGCTGCCACGGATGCCGGCCGCCTGACGGCCGAGCTGCAGGTTTTCGGCGACCGACAGCGTGGCGATCACGCGCCGGCCTTCCGGCACCTGGATCACGCCCGCGCGCGAGCGCTGGTGCGCGGCCTGCCGGCCGAGCGGCTCGCCCTCGAACAGCACCTCGCCGCTCGACGGCACGATGCCCGACAGCGCGTTGACCAGGCTGGACTTGCCGGCGCCGTTCGGCCCGATCAGCGTGAAGATGTCGCCGTGCTTCACATGCAGGCTGACGCCGCGCAGCGCGTGGATGCCGCGGTAATGGACGCCGAGGTTTCGGATTTCCAGCATGGTTCAGGCTCCCAGGTAGGCTTCGACCACGCGCGGATCGCGCCCGACCGCATCGGGCTCGCCCTCGGCGATCAGCCGGCCCGAGGCCAGCACGTAGAGGTGCGCGCACAGCGACATCACGAAGCGCATGTTGTGTTCGATCAGCAGGATGGCGACGCCCTCGGCCGCGACCGAGCGGAAGATGCCGGCCAGGCTCTCGGCTTCGGCGTCGTTCATGCCGGCCACGGGCTCGTCGAGCAGCAGCACGCTCGGCTTGGCGGCCAGCGCCCGCATCATTTCGATGCGGCGCTGATGGCCATACGACAGGCTGCCGGCACGGTGCCGCGCCAGCGCCGTCATGCCGAAACGCTCCAGCAGCTGCATCGCGTCGTCGCGCAGCCGGGCGGTCTCGGCGCGGGCCGACGGCAGCCCCAGCAGATTGGCCAGCAGGCCGGTCTTCTCATGCCGATGGAAGCCGGCGAGCACGTTGTCGAGCACGCTCGCGTCGGCCACCAGCCGGATGTTCTGGAAGGTACGCGCGACGCCGGCACGCGCCAGCTCGGGCGCCTCGGCGCGCGACACGTCGCGGCCCTGCAGCAGCACCCGGCCGCCGCTCAAATGGAGGATGCCGGTGATCAGGTTCACCACCGTGGTCTTGCCCGCACCGTTCGGGCCGATCAGCCCGGTGATGCGGCCGGCCGGCACGTTCAGGCTCAAGCCGTCGACGGCCGGCACGCCGCCGAAGTGGCGCGCCACGTTTTCGAGAACG
>JAZKDL010000568.1:0-10193 GCA_040387575.1 Pseudomonadota bacterium | reverse complement strand
ACACGCCGCGTCTGCTCGGCATGCTGCGCGACTGGGACATCAAGGCCACGTTTTCGAGAACGAGGGCTTGCGTCATGGCTGCCACCCTGCCTTCTTCACCGCCGGCCGATGTGGCGGTGGCGATGAGGGCGGCGGTGGCGCCGCGGCCCGCAGCGGCGCTGCGGAATTCGAGGTCGCGGCACGGCGCAACCGCCGGTCGCGCACCGCGGCGATCAGCGTGTCGGCAACACCGCGCGGCAGGTAGACGATGACCAGCATCAGCAGCGCGCCCTGCACCACGTTGCGGTAGTCGGCGAACACGCGGAACAGCTCCGGCAGCGTGCTGAGGATGGCCGCACCGACCAACGCGCCCCACACCGAAGTGCGTCCGCCGAGCACCACCATGGCCAGCACGTTCACCAGCATCTGGAAGCCGTACTCGCCGGGCGTGATGGTGTAGCTGTTGCACGCATGCAGCGCACCCGCCAACCCAGCCAGCGCACCGGACAGCACGAAGGCCAGCCGGTGGTAGCGCGGCACCTGGATGCCGAGCGACACCGCGACCGTCTCGTCCTCGCGGATCACGTCGAGCGCACGGCCGATGCCGAAGCGCCCCATCGCCACCAGCAGCAGCACGACCAGCACCACGGCCGCGACCAGCGTGCCGGTGCCGACCACCTTGGGAATACCGTTGATGCCGAGCGCGCCATTGGTCAGCTCGACCCAGTTCTGCGTGGCCGACAGCACGATCTGCACGAAGGCCAGCGTCGCGACCGCCTGGAACACGCCGCGCAGCCGCGCCAGCGGCATCGCGAGAAGAGCACTGGCGGCGGTGCCGAGCGCCATGCCGGCCGCCACCGCCAACGCGGGCGGCCAGCCGGCACGCGTCACCAGCAGCGCCGCCGCATAGGCGCCGAGCGCCGCGAAACCCGCGGTGCCGAGCGAGAACACGCCCGCGCGCAGCACCACGTACTGGCTGGTCGCGAGCAGCGCGTTGACCAGAACCAGGTCGAACAGCGACGCATAGGTGAAGAGGAAATCCATCATGCGCGCCTCACTCGCATGGTGGCGCCGGCCTGGCCGAACAGGCCGGTCGGCTTGACCAGGATCACGACGAACAGCGCGAGGAAGACGATCGCTTCGGCCACGCCGGCCGACACGTAGGCCACGCTCATCGTCTGCACCAGCCCGATCGCCAGCCCGGCGATCAGCGCGCCGGGAATGCTGCCGAGCCCACCGAGGATCACGATCACGAAGGCGCGCAGCAGCAGCGGCTCGCCCATCGTGAAGTGCACGGAATTGAAGACCAGCCCGATCAGCACGCCCGCCATGCCAGCGAGTGCGCCGGAGATGAAGAACACCTGCATGTTGACCCAGCCCGGGTTGATGCCCAGCAGCCGCGACGTCTGCTCGGAGAACGCCACCGCGCGGATGCGCCGGCCGAATTCGGTGCGGTAGAGATAGAACACCAGCCCCGCCACCATCAGCAGCACCAGCCCGATGATGACCAGTTGCAGCAGCTGGATGCGCAGCCCGAACACGCGATAGATCACGACCGGGAAGGCGTCGAACGGGAAGCGCATGACCGCCGTGTTCGACACCTTCTGCGCCAGCGCCAGCAGCACCAGGTCGGCGCCGATGGACGAGACGATGGCCGAGAACTCCGGCGCACCGCGGCGCCGCAACGGCCGGAAGGCGACGATGTCAAGCAGCACCGACAGCAGTCCGCCGGCCACCATGCCGACGACGAGCGCCAGGCCGATCGGCATGTCCAGCGCGACGACCGCGTAGAGCCCCGCGAAGGCGCCCCACATGAACACCGAACCGTGTGCCATGTTCATGATGTGGTTGACCCCGAAGAGCAGCGTGAAGCCGAGCGCGAACAGCCCGTACACGCTGCCCACCACGAGGCCATTGAGGATCTGCTGAAGCAGCATGTCTCGACTTCCTTTCTTGTTGTGGAACGCCCTGGAAAGGCGCTGCGCAGGGGCGTGTTCCCTGTCGTGGCGGGAGGATAGGTGCGGCCCCCGCGCGGGTATGTCCCCCACCGGTGGGACGGGCGTGCAAACCGGCCGCCGAGGGTTCGCGCGTCCCTTCGCAGGGTGACAGACCGCGGGGCGCGACGGCCGTAGCCTGCGAAGCCGCAACGGCCCTTGCCGTCGCACCCACTTTGCAGCCACGCCGCACCCACTCCGAGAAGACCGCATGACCTTCCGACGCCTCCCCACCGACGACGAACTGGCAATTCGTGACCTGTTCGCGCGCTACGGCCACCTGGCCGATGTCGGCAACCCCGACTTCGTGTCGCTGTTCACCGACGACGCGACCTGGTCGCGCGTCAATTCACCGCCGAAGTCGATGGGCGGCTCCGGCCTGCCGCCCGAGACGATCCAGGGCCACGACAAGCTGCTCGGAATGATGAGCGAGACGATGCAGAAGCGCTTCCGCCAGCTGATGCGCCACCAGATGACCGACTTCTACGTCGAGCCCGGCGACGGCCCCGATGACGCCGTCGGCCATTCGCGCGCGCTGATCACCGACTGGCGCGACGGCCCCGGAAAGATCGCGATGTTCGGCACCTACACCACGCGCTTCGCACGCACCGCCGACGGCTGGCGCATCCGCGCCGTGTCGGTCGAGGTGCTGCCGCGCGGCGACTGACCCCCTTGATGCCACGCCCACTTCCCACGAAGGAGACGCCATGAGCGCACTGAGCCCCACCCCCGCCGACGCCCGCCCGATCGACACGCTGCCCGAACCGCCGGTACTCGACGAGGATCCGTTCTCGGACGAGAACCTGGCCGACCCCTACCCGCTGTTCGAGCGCATGCGCGAAGCGCCGGTGGTCTTCATCAAGCCGCACGGCTACTACGCGGTCGGCCGCTATGTCGAGAGCGGCATCGTCGCGTCCGACTACGCGCGCTTCACGGTCGAAGGCGGCGTCGGGCTGAGCGACATCCGCAAGCCGGGCGCCTGGCGCACGCGCAGCCCGATCAGCGAGGTCGACCCACCCGAGCACACCGGCGTGCGCGCCGCGCTGCAGAAGGTACTGTCGCCGCTGGTCGTGAAGCAGTGGCGCGAGAAGTTCCAGGAGCGTGCCGAAGAAGTGGCGGAACGCGCCGTCGCCAAGGGCGAGGTCGACGGCGTGCCCGACGTGGTCGAGGCCTTCGTGCTCAGCGTGTTCCCCGAAGTGTTCGGCGTCGACATACCGCCCGAGCGCATGACCATCACCGGCGAGCTCAACTTCAACCAGCTCGGGCCGAACAACGCACGGCTGGAGCGCGCCGCCGCACGCGCCGAGCCGGTGATGGCCTGGTACGCCGACATCCTGCTGCGCAAGCACATGAAGCCCGGCGGCTTCGGCGAGGCGATCTACCTGGCCGTGGACCGCGGCGAGTTCGCTGCCGGCACCGCGCCGCTGCACGTGCGCAGCTTCTTCCGCGCCGGCGTCGACACCACCATCGGCGGCATCGGCGCGACGCTGAACCTGCTGGCGCGCCATCCCGAGCAGTTCGCCAGGGTGAAGGCTGACCCGGCGTTGATCAAGGGCGCGTTCGAAGAGGCGCTGCGGCTGGAGTCGCCAGCGCAGGTGATGTTCCGCACCACCACGGCCGACGTCGAACTCGGCGGCTACCGGCTGAAGGCCGGCACCAAGGTCGGCTATCACATGGGCGCGGCGAACCGCGATCCGCGCCAGTGGACCGACCCCGACACCTTCGACGTGACGCGCAAGACCGCCGGCGTGCACCGCGCCTTCGGCCACGGCTCGCACGTGTGTATCGGCCAGATGATTTCTCGGCTCGAAGCCGAATGCATCCTGGGCGCGCTGATCCGCCGCGTGTCGGCGATCGAGCCGGCCGGCCCCGCGCGGCCACGCCTGGTCAACGCGCTGCGCACGCTCGACACGCTGCCGTTGCGCCTCGTGCGCGCCTGAAACGCTTTCCCGCCCCTCCATTCAGAACGATTCCAGGAGACAGACATGACGACACATCGCAGAACGGCCATTGCAGCCACAACAGCCGCCCTCTTCCTGCTGGCCAGCGGCATGGCCGCCGCGCAGGGCACGGCCGGCGCCAACGAGATCCGGGTCGGCGTCTTCAACTCGCTGACCGGCGTCTATGCCTTCGGCGGCGTGCCGATCCAGAACGCGATGAAGATGGCGCTCGAAGAGGCCAACCAGAAGGGCCTGCCTGGCGGCGCGAAGATCCGCGTCATCGAAGGCGACACCGGCAGCGAGAAGGCGCAGGTGATCAACCTCGTGAACCAGTTCGCCAAGCGCGACCAGGTCTCGCTGATCATCGGCCCGACCACCAGCCTCGAGGCGCTGGCGGGCGCGCCGGTCGCCAACGACCTGCAGGTGCCGATCATCGCGATCGGCAGCTCCAACGACATCCTCGCGACCGGCCCCTGGGCCTTCAAGGTGCAGGCCTTCGCGCCGGACATCATGGGCTTCCTGGGCAAGCAGGCGGTCGAGAAGGTCGGCGTGAAGCGACTGACCGTGGTGTACGACCAGGGCAGCGAAGGCTACATCTCGCAGGCCGCGGCGCTGCGCGACTACATGAAGAACGCGGGCGTGAAGATCGTCTCGGAAGAGAAGATCCTGGCGAGCGACAGCAACTTCCTCGCGCTCGCCACCAAGATCTCCGACCAGGAGACCGATGCGGTCTTCATCGCCGCGCCGGCCGAGCTGTCGGCCAACTTCTTCATCCAGCTGCGCCAGGCCGGGCTCGACCCGAAGGTGAAGTTCATCGGCCCGTCGACGCTCGCCTCGCAGGGCTTCGTCAAGACCGGCGGCAAGGCGGTGGAAGGCACGTTGATGGTGTCGGACTATTCGCCAAGCGCGGTGTCGCCGATGAACCAGGCCTTCATCGAAGGCTACAAGGCGCGCTACAAGGTGGCGCCCGACAACTGGGCCGCCATGGGCTACACCATCGGCCAGCTCGCGGCGCAGGCGATCCAGAACGCCGGACCGAATCCCGACCGCAAGCGCATCCGCGACGAGATCGGCAAGCTGAACAAGGTTCCGGTGGTGATCGGCAGCGGCACCTGGAGCGTCAACAGCGCGCGCCAGCCGAGCTACGGCGGCGTGCTGCTGACGGTGAAGGACGGCGGCTTCGTCGCCGTGCAGTGATCGCCATGACCACATCATCCAATCGCAGGACCGTGATCGCGGCCGCCGCACTGCTCGCCGCCAGCGGCTTCACCCTGGCGCAAGGCACGCCGAAGGAACTGCCCGTGGGCGTGTTCAACGGCCTCACCGGCAGCTACGCCTACGGCGGCGTGCCGATTCAGAACGGCATCAAGCTCGCGCTGGAAGAAGCCAACCAGAAGGGCCTGCCGGGCGGTGCGAAGTTCAAGATCATCGAAGGCGATTCGGCCGGCGACAAGGCGCAGGCGATCAGCCTGGTCAACCAGTTCGCCAAGCGCGACCAGGTGCTGATGATCCTCGGCCCGACCACCAGCTTCGAGGCGCTCGGCGCGGCGCCGGTGGCCAACGAACTGCAGGTGCCGCTGTTCGCCAACGGCAGCGCCAACGACATCCTCGCGACCGGCCCGTGGGCCTTCAAGGTGCAGGCCTATGCGACCGACATCATGGGTTTCCTGAGCAAGTTCACGATGGAGAAGCTCGGCGCCAAGCGCATCACGCTGATCACCGACCAGAGCAACGACGGCTACGTCGCGCAGAAGGCCGCGTTCCTGAAGGAAGTGAAGGCCGCGGGCGCGCAGATCGTGAGCGACGATTCGATCCTCGGCAGCGACAGCAACTTCCTCGCGCTCGCGACCAAGGTGTCGAACCAGGATACCGACGTGGTGTTCGTCGCCGCGCCGGCCGAGCTGTCGGCCAACCTGCTGATCCAGATGCGGCAGGCGGGCGTCGATTCGAAAGTGAAGTTCGTCGGCCCGTCGACGCTGGCATCGCTCAACTTCATCAAGATCGGCGGCAAGGCGGTCGAGGGCACCTACGTGGTGTCCGACTACGCGCCCAACAATCCGTCGCCCGCCAACACGGCCTTCGTCAGTGCCTACACCGCGCGCTACAAGAGCCCGCCCGATGTGTGGGCCGCGATGGGCTACACGATCGGCCAGCTCGCCGCCCAGGCGGTGCAGAACGCCGGACCGAACCCGGACCGGACGAAGCTGCGCGACGAGATCGGCAAGCTCAACAAGGTGCCGGTGGTGATCGGCAGCGGCACCTGGAGCGTCAACGGCGCGCGCCAGCCGAGCTATGGCGGCGTGCTGCTGCAGGTGAAGGGCGGGACGTTCGCGACGGTGCAGTGACAGGTCAGTTTGACTGGATGTTCAGCCAAGGCTCGAGAAGGGCGAGCCCTCGGTGGCGATCGACAGCACTTTGCCGCATGCTCGGTCGACGACGCCGACCTGGATATGCTCGCGCAGTACCTGGACAACGACCGACTGGGTACACAGCGCAGGCTATGGCGCTGATCGACCGTTTCCGACACCGTACACAGTGAACGCATCGCATGACCACCCTTCGTATTGCCCTCGCCAATCTCGAGATCCCATGGAGTCCGGAGGACGCCGTCGAGCGCGTCCTGCGCGCATTGCCCGAAGCGGCACATGCAGGCGCGCGGGTGGTCTGTTTTCCGGAGGCCTACGTTCCAGGCTATCCGTGGGGAGAGCGTCGACCTGGTCCGGTCAGCGCGAGCTTCCTGGAAGACGCGCACGCCACCATCGCGCAGGCGGCAACCAGGAACAAGATCGCTGTGGTGCTCGGCACCGAGCGCTATGTTGAAGACAAGCCCCGCCTCACCGCACTGGTCATCCTGCCGAACGGCGATGTCGCAGGTTTTCAGGACAAGGTGCAGCTCGATCCGAGCGAGGATGCACGCTACGAGCCCGGTTGCGAGCGTCGGATATTCGAACTGGATGGCATCCGGTTCGGTGTCGTGATCTGCCATGAAGGCTTCCGCTATCCCGAGACCGTGCGCTGGGCCGCTCGCCAAGGCGCCCAGCTGGTGTTCCATCCGTTCTACGATGAAGCCGTCCCTGGCGCTTTCCAGCCCACCGAATTCGCGGATCCGCGCAACACCTTTCATGAGAAGACCTTCCTGTGCCGGGCCGCGGAGAACAACGTCTTTTTCGCGGCGGTGAATTGCGCAAGTCCCGGGTCGCCAACGACATCGGCGGTGGTGCGGCCGGACGGCTCCCTGCTCTGCTACCAGCCCTACGGGCAAGCCGGCTTGCTCGTGTGCGATGTCCACGTGGCGGACGCCACGGGTCTGCTCGCCCGAAGACTCAGGGCGTCGTCGTATGGCTTGTGATATCTCAGAGGCCTGCAGACAAGTAGCGTGAAGAGATTCGCATGGGCGCTACAACGGCCAGAAGCGACCATCGAAGATTGCTGGCCGATGCGGCATGATGGGTTTTCTCCGCATGCAACCGCCGGCCAACTGCAGACATTGGAGACAGGGACGTGTACACACTCGAGAGGCTTCAGATCATCGTTCGAGAGCAGTTGGGAGGTGACATGGCTCGCCTCTCCGAGCTTTTCGAGGACAGTGAAGTCTTCGACCTGCTCAAGGCAGAACAGCAACCCGCCGACTGGTATCACTTCGAGCCCCGGACTTTCGACGGCGAGTACCTCATCGAAACCCCGAGTGGATTTCAGGTGTACCAACAAGATCGCGGCGTCCAGTTCTCCGTTCGGGATTTCGGGACGCTGCAGGAAGCCGCTTGCGCTCTCTTTGCGGACTGTACGAACTGCGGCTAACGCCTCGAAGCGAATCTTCTCCAAGGGCTGAAGTGACAGCCGGTCGATGCCGACGGATGCTCATCGGCTCACGCCGGGCGCCTCACCATTTGCCAGGCAATCTGCGGAGGCTGAACACTGGCGCACACCGGCCCCCCCATCCTTCATGGCTCCGTGGATGCGAGCCTCGATCGCAGCATCCGGATCACCCGCAGCGTTTTCCACAAGCTCATGGCCCGCCGATGTCGAATTCTGGCTCGGCTCACACGGCGATATGCAGCACGATCTTGCCGCGGGTACGGCCGGCCTCGGAAAGCGCCAGCGCATCTTTTATCTCCGCCAGCGGCAAGATCCTGGCGACATGCGCCCGCAACCTTCCGGCTTCCGCCAACTCGCGAATCTCCGCGAGTTGTCCGGCATTCGGCTTGCAGTACACCCGAGCCGCACGCACGCCGTATTGCTGCGCTTCATCCTTCGGAAACTCGACCGCGGTGACCAGGACGCCACCCTTCTTGAGGGTCTGGAACGCTCGCTGAAAAGTGTCTTTGCCCACAATGTCGAAGACGACATCCATGTCGCGCGCCACTCGTTCGAAAGGCTCCTTCGTGTAATCGATGAACTCGTCCGCACCCAAACTGCGGACGTAGTCTTCGTTTCTCCCCGAGGCCATGGCCGTCACGTGCGCCCCCTTGGCCTTGGCAAGTTGGATGGCGAGCGAGCCAACGCCTCCAGACCCGCTGGTGATGAGAAGGCGTTGGCCGGCGGAGAGCCCGCCGAGGTCGAACATGGCCTGCCATGCGGTCAGGGCACCCAGCGGCAAGGCGGCCGCGTGAATGAAGTCGACGTTGGCAGGCTTGCGGACCAGGTCCGATGCCTTGAGGGCGGCGTACTCGGCGAAGCCGCCCGTCGGGATGATGCCGAAAACCGCGTCACCCTTGCTGAAGCCACCGACGCCGCTGCCGAGTGCCTCGACCGTTCCCGCAATCTCGCCGCCCAGGTGAACAGGCAACGCCAGGCCCATGCGCTGGCCCAGGCCTCCGCGGATCTTCCAGTCGACCGGGTTGACGCCCGCCGCATGTATCTTCACGAGCACTTCGCCAGCTTGCGGTTCGGGACGATCGATGTCGCTGTAGAGCACCACTCGGTTGTCGCCGTACTCGTTGAGAATCACTGCCTTCATGTTCACGCCCCTGAGTCTGAAATTGTTCGATGATCGAGAGGACTCACGATAGCTGAGCACGTTAGCGATGTGATGCCAGTTTGCATCGCGGAGATGCCAATCCATGTCCCAGAACTTCTTCACCGTCCATCGAGGTTTCAAGCCGCGCCGGTTGGCGATGCCCATGCATGACCACCACGAAGCGCAACTGACCTTCGCTGCGTCGGGAATGGTGCAGATCCATACGGACGCAGGCCGATGGCTGGTACCGCCACAACTCGCTGTCTGGATTCCTGCCGGGGTTTCTCATCGGGTGGAGGCGCTGACCGATGCCGAGCTCTGGATGGTGCATTGGCAGCAACCGGCGGTGGTGGAGTGGGCGCCCGCCGCACTGCTCGAGCGCGGCGCATTTGCATTGAGGATCACGCCGCTCCTGCGCTCCCTGCTCGAGTCCGCCTTCGCCACGAATCCTGAACCGGACAAAGCCGAACTCGTGGTGAGACTCATGCTCCACGAACTGACCGGAACGGCAGACGCACCTACGTTTCTTCCCTGGCCCAAAAGCCCCGTTGGACTCCGGTTGGCAAAGATCACTTTCGATGATCACCGGCATCGGCTGAGTTTCAGCGAACTGGCGCTGCGCGCAGCAACATCGGTGCGTAGCGCGAGCCGCGTGTTTCCTGCGGAAACAGGGCTGACCTTCAAGGCTTGGCGGCAGCGCGCCCGAATCGTGCGCGCCATCGACCGGCTTGCAAGAGGAGACGTGATCGGCAAGGTGTGGGCGGAGTCAGGCTTCGCCAGCGCGGCCGCATTCTCGTCCGCCTTCAGGCAAGTGACAGCGATGGCGCCGACGGAGTTCCTTGGTCAGTCGTCCACGTCGGAACCCGTCCGCGACCTCAGATACCGGGGCGTGGATCCTTGTCCGTGATGGAAAGGTCAATTGGAATGCGGGTTTCGTGCGCAATTCCTCCCGGCACTTCCAACACCAGCGTCATATGCCCCTTGAGGCGTTCGAAGCGCTTGTCGAGCTTCACATAAAGCCCTAATTGGCCGCAAAGAACATTTTCATAGGTCCAGAGCGGAAAGCTTTGCATCGGGCCTTCACTCATGTCTTCCTCGAGTCGAAGCGTCTCGTTCTTCTCGTTGGTCAGTTGGTAGCTCTTGACCGTGTAAGTGACGAGGTCGGCAACATCATCTCTTTTCTTGATGAGCTGACCCGTGCGCTTGTACTCGTCCGCCTTGTCCTTCGATAGTGGATAGTAGGCAAGCAGATCGAACTCATTCGCCGGCTTCCCCTTTCTCAGTGTGAGGTCGGAATTGATGACCATCACATGCGCACCAAGG
>JAZKDL010000567.1:2784-3233 GCA_040387575.1 Pseudomonadota bacterium | reverse complement strand
AGCGAGGCGCAGATGGTCGAGATGGGCGGCATGAACGCCTTCCTGCTCGACCGCCTGCGCGGCCTGGCCACGCTGCGCGCGCTGGGCGCGGTCGACGCCACGGCCGAGCGGCTCGGCGATGCGGCGCAGTCGCTGCGCCAGCGCACGATGGCCGTGCTGCGCATCGCTTTCCTGTCATCGGCCGTGCTGGAGTTGTTCTCGGCGCTGGGCGTGGCGATGGTGGCGGCGTACGTGGGCTTCCATCTGCTCGGCACGTTGCCGTTCGGTGCCTGGGGGCATCGGCTGTCGCTGGGCGAAGGGCTGTTCGTGCTGCTGCTGGCACCGGCTTTCTTCGAGCCGCTGCGCGAGTTGTCGGCCGTGTGGCACGACCGCGCGGCGGGCGAGGCCGCACTCGAAGCGCTCGATCGGCTGGCGCAGGTTGGCGAGGCGCTGCCCGGCGCGGCGGTTGG
>JAZKDL010000567.1:0-2774 GCA_040387575.1 Pseudomonadota bacterium | reverse complement strand
GATGCAGCCGCCATGCCGCGTCATGCCGGCGCACCGGCAGTCCACGTCCGCGGCCTGTACTTCGCACACGCCGGCGGACCCGCGCTGTTCGACGGCGCGCAATTCGACATCGCCGCCGGCGAACACGTCGCGCTGATGGGCCCGAGCGGTTGCGGCAAGACCGCGCTGCTGAGCTTGATGGCCGGCTTGAGCGCGGCCGGACAGGGCGAGATCGTGATCGGCGGCGTGCCGCTGACCGACGCCAGCGTGCGCGGCCTGCGCCAGCGCATCGGCTGGATGGGCCAGCGCCCGCATGTCTTTGCCGGCTCGGTGCTTGCCAACGTGGCGCTCGGCCGGCCGGGCATCGACGCCGCGGCCGTGCAAGAGGCTGTGCGTTTCTCCGCGCTCGACGGCGTGGCGCAGGCGCGGCCGGGCATCGCGCTGGGCGAGGGCGCGGCTGGCCTGTCGGGCGGCGAGGCGGTGCGGCTGGCGCTGGCGCGCGTCGCGGCGCAGCCCGATGCCGACCTGCTGCTGGTCGACGAGCCGACCGCCCATCTCGACACCGAGACCGCCGCGCGCGTGAGCGACGCATTGCTCGCGCTCGCACGTGGCAAGACGCTGATCGTCGCGACCCACGATCCGGTGCTCGCCGCGCGCATGGACCGCGTGATCCGCCTCGATGCGGTACGGGTTGCGACGGCCGCATCGTTCGCCGACGCAAGGGAGGCCGCATGACCACCGTTCGATCGTCTTCCGTCTCACGCCGCTGGCGCGATCTGCAACCGCTGCTGCGGCCCTTCCTGGCCACGCAGCCGCGTCGCCTGGCGCTCGGCGCGGCGATGGCGGCGCTGACCGTGCTCATGGGCATGGCGTTGCTCGGCCTGTCCGGCTGGTTCATCACAGCGACCGCGCTGGCCGGATTGCAGGCCGCCACGGCGCTTGGCTTCGACGTCTTCATGCCTTCGTCCGGCATCCGGCTGCTGGCGATGGGCCGCACGCTGTCGCGCTACGGCGAGCGCCTCGTCACGCACGACGCCACCTTCGCCGCGCTGGCCGACCTGCGCACCCGCCTGTTCCGCGGCTGGGCGCGGCCCGACGCAGCGCGCCAACTGCTGGCGCGGCCGGCGCGCCTGCTGTTCCGGCTCACGGCCGACATCGATGCGCTCGAATCGCTGTACCTGCGGATGCTGGTGCCTGCCGGTGCTGCGCTGGGCGCGGCCTTGCTGGCGGGCCTGGTGCTCGGATTCATGAATGCATGGGCCGGTGCGCTGCTCGCGCTGTGGCTGGTCGGCGCAGGCTGGGGCATCGCGCTGATGGCGGCACAGCGCGCCGCGCCGGCCGCGGTGAAGCGCGGCCAGGCGATCGAGACGCTGCGTGCGCGCGCCGTCGATCTCGTGTCCGGCCAGACCGAGCTGGTCATGTCCGGCCGCATCGATGCGCAGCGCGAAGCACTGGCGGTGGCCGACCGGCATCTCGCACGCGCCGACCTCGCGCTGAACCGTCTCGAGGCCGACACCGGCGCGGCCTATGGCGTGGCCGGCACGCTGACGTTGGTCGCGGTGCTGCTCGCCGTTGCGGCGCTGGCGGGCCGAGGCGCGATCGGCGCACCGGCCGCGGCACTCGCGCTTCTCGTGTCGCTCACGGCGGTCGAACCGTTCGCCGCATTGCGCCGCGGTGCGCTCGACGCGGGCCGCACCTGGCTGGCCGCGCGCCGGCTCGCGCCTCGGCTGGCAGCGGAAGACGCCGCGCCATCGATGCAGGTCGCCGCCAACGACGCCTCGGTGCTGCGCTTGGTCGACGTCGTCGCCGCCCATCCGGGCAGCAGAGCGCCGGTGCTGCACGGCGTGTCGCTGCTGGTCGAGGCGGGCGAGCGCGTCGCATTGGTCGGGCCGAGCGGCGCCGGCAAGTCGACGCTGCTGGCCGTGATCGCCGGTGAACTCACGCCGCGCGCCGGACGTTCGAGCGTGCCGCCGCTGAGCCTGCTCACGCAGCGCACCGAGCTGTTCCAGGACAGCCTGCGCGACAACCTGCGGCTGGCCGATCCGACAGCGGACGACGCGCGGCTCTGGCGCGTGCTGGAAGACGCGGGTCTCGCGTCCGACGTGCGTGCGCTCGCAGCCGGTCTCGACACGCCGCTCGGCGAAGGTGGGCTGGGCCTGTCGGGCGGCCAGTCGCGCCGGCTCGCGCTGGCGCGGCTGCTGCTGCGCGACACGCCGCTGTGGGTGCTGGACGAGCCGACCGAAGCGCTCGATGCCGCCATCGCCGCCGACGTGCTGCAGCGGCTCGATCGCCACACGGCCGGCCGCACGCTGCTGATCGCCACCCATCTGCGCCGCGAGGCTGCGCTGGCCGACCGCCTGGTCTGCCTGCAGCAGGGCCGCGTCGTCGCCGACCTGCGCCGCGGCACGCCGGCTTTCGACGGCGCACTGAACACGCTGCGGCCCGACTGAGCCGTCGCCCCAAGAACACTCTAGGAAAGGAAGTCCCCCCATGGACCTCGACATCGTTGCACTCTCGCGATTGCAGTTCGCGCTCACCGCGCTCTACCACTTCCTCTTCGTGCCGTTGACGATCGGGCTGGCCGTGATCCTCGCGATCATGGAGACGGTCTACGTCATGACGGGCCGCACCGTCTGGCGCGACATGACGAAATTCTGGGGCGTGCTCTTCGGCATCAACTTCGCGATGGGCGTGGCCACCGGCATCGTGATGGAGTTCCAGTTCGGCATGAACTGGAGCTACTACAGCCACTACGTCGGCGACATCTTCGGCGCGCCGCTGGCCATCGAAGGGCT
>JAZKDL010000566.1:0-5013 GCA_040387575.1 Pseudomonadota bacterium | reverse complement strand
CCATGGACGATGCCCAGCGCACCGTGCTGGACCGAATCGTTTCGGGCCCGCGCGGCAAGATCCAGGGCCCGCTGCGCGCCGCGCTCTACAACGCCGAGCTGGCCGACAAGTGGCAGGCGCTGGGGGCCTTGCTGCGCTACGACACCACGCTGTCGCCGCGGCTGTCCGAGATCGCCATCCTGGTGACCGGGCGCGCCTGCAACTCACCCTTCGAGTGGTACGCCCACCGCATCGAGGCAGAGAAGGCCGGCCTGGAAGCACCTATCGTCGATGCATTGCTGGCGCAGGCGGAACCGCCCGACCTGTCGGAGGACGATGCGGCGATTCATCGCTTCGCGGTCGAGCTGAACCGCGACCGCTCCGTCTCCGATGCGACCTACGCCCAGGCGCTGGCGCGCTTCGGCCCGCGGGCGGTGGTCGAACTGACGGCGCTCATCGGCTACTACACGATGGTCGCGATGACGCTCAACTGCCACGAGATTCCGTTGCCTGAAGGCGTGGTGCCGGCGTTCCCGCTGCCGCAGCAGGCGGGGCTTTCATGAGCGCCGCACCCATTGCCGCCGGCTGGGACTGCCATGCCCACCTGTTCGGCCCCTACGAGCGCTTTCCGCTCGCCGCCGACCGCAGCTACACGCCGCCCGAGGCGATCGAGTCGCAGTACCAGGCCTTGCTGGACCGGCTCGGCCTGGCCCACGGCGTGCTGGTGCATCCGAGCGCGTATGGCAAGGACCATTCGTTACTGCTGACTGCGCTTGCGGCACGACCGGCCTGGCGTGGCGTGGTCGTGGTGCAGCCGGGCGACGACCTGCCGCTGGCCGGGCTGCATGCGCGCGGTGTGCGCGGCGCGCGCTTCAGCCACCGCAGCGCGGCCGGCGCCAACTTCGCGGGCAGTGCGTCCTTCGACGACCTGCGCGCACTCGCACCAGCGCTCGCCGACGCCGGCCTGCATGCCGAACTCTGGACCGACACGCGCGCGCTCCAGGACATCGCGCCGCAGATCCTGCAGCTCCCGGTGCCGGTGGTCATCGATCACATGGCGGGCTTCGACGTGACGGCCGGGGTCGACGACCCCGGCTTCCGCGCGCTGCTCGAATTGCTCGCGTCGGGCAAGGTCTGGGTCAAGCTGTGCGCCTACCGCAACCTGCTGACAGCCCCCGATCCGGAAGCGGGCCTGGCGTTCCAGCGGGCCATGATCGAGACGCGTCCCGATCGCCTGGTCTGGGGCAGCGACTGGCCACACCTGCGTGTGACGCCGGTGCCCGATGCCGCCGAACTGCTGGCGATGTTCCGCCGCTGGTGCGGCACCGACGCGATGGCGAGGGAGATCGCCGATCGCATCCTGAACGACAACCCCGAACGGCTCTACCAATGACCTCTGCATTCTGGTTGCCTCGTCGAGCCTCGACGGGATGGGCGCTGGGCGCCGTGTCGGCTGCTGCGCTGGTGCTGGCCGGTTGCAGCCACCGTGGCATCGACCCCATGCTGGACGCTGGCGCGACAAACACCGCGCAGGGCTGTGCGGCACTGGCCAGCCTGTCGCTGCCGCCCAAGGTCCGCGTGACCGAGGCCGTGTTCTCGCCGGCGACGGCCATGGTGCCGGCGCATTGCCGCGTCGATGGCGACATCGACGCGCGCACCGGCGTCGATGGCCAGCACTACGCGACGCGCTTTCGCCTGCGGCTCCCGCAGGATTGGAACCAGCGCTTCTACATGAACGGTGGAGGCGGCACCAACGGCGTGCTGGTCGACCCGGTCGATGTGATGAAGCAGGGCTACGCGACCATCGGCACCGACGGCGGCCACGACAACGCCGCCAACAGCCGGCCCGATGCGGGTGGGACCGCCGCTTTCGGGCTCGACCCGGAGGCGCGCATCGCCTTCGCCTATGCGGCCTACGACGAGGTCACGCGCGTCGGCAAGCTGCTCACGCGGGCCTATTACGGCCAGCCGGAGCGCCATGCGTACTTCCAGGGCTGCTCGGAAGGCGGACGCGAAGCCCTCCTGATGTCGCAGCGCTACCCCGATCACTACGACGGCATCATTGCCGGCGACCCGACGCTGCATCTCCCGCTGGGCCCGCTGGCGGGTATCCACACCACGCAGCTGTTTGCCGGACTCGCACAACGCGCCGGCCATCTGCTGCCCAGCGGCGAGCCGGCCATCGGCATGAGCTTCAGCGACCCCGACCTGCTGCTGGTGCGCAATGCCGTCCTGCAGGCCTGCGATGCGCTGGACGGGCTCTCCGACGGCATCGTCGACAACCTGCCGGCCTGCACCACGCAGCGCGTTCACCCGCAGTTGCAGGCGGCCCAATGCAGCGGCGCCAAGACGGAAGGCTGCCTGAGTGCGGACCAGATCGGCACGCTCGAGAAGGCGTATGCCGGCGCGGTGGACTCGCGCGGCCAACAGCTCTATGCCGACTGGCCCTGGGACCCGGGCATGGGTGGCCGCTCGGCCGCCGATGGCACCTACAACGCCACCTGGCGGTCCTGGTGGTTGGGCGCCGCGAGCCCCGCGGCCAACAACGCGACCAAGCTGTCGTACGTCTCGGCCATCTCGGTGCTCTACACGGCATCGCCGCTGCGGCCGTTCGGCACGGGCGATGCGCTGCCGTTCTCGCTGGCCTACGACTTCGACCGCGACGTGGGGAAAATCTACGCGACCTCGGCGCCGGGCGCGGTGCCGCACTTCGCGCAGTCGGCCGCATCGATGTACTTCACCGACGCCACCGACCTGTCGGCGTTCCGCCAGCGCGGCGGCAAGCTGATGGTCTACCACGGCGGCGCGGATTCGTCGGTATCGGTCAACGACACGCTGCGCTGGTACGACGGCATGTCGAAGCAGATGGGCAACGGCACGCAGGACTTCGCGCGGATGTTCGTCGTGCCAGGCATGAACCATTGCCGGGGCGGCCCCGCGACCGACCGATTCGACATGCTGCCGCAACTGGTGCAGTGGGTCGAATCCGGCGCGGCGCCCGAGCGGGTGATCGCATCGGCCAGCAACCCCGGCTATTTCAACGTTGCGGCGCGCAGCAGGCCCCTGTGTCCGCATCCGCGGCAGGCTCGGTACGACGGCAGCGGAGACATCAACGACGCAGCCAGCTTCCGTTGCGAATGAAGTCGAGACCCGTGAAAACAAGGAGACAACCATGCCCCGTCACTCAGCCCTCTTCGGCGCAGCGCTAGCGCTCGCCGCATCCCTTGCCCAGGCCCAGGTCACCGGCGACCCGATCCGCGTCGACGGCGGACTCGTGTCCGGCGCCTGGCAGTCCAACGCGGCCGTGCGTGCCTACCTGGGCATGCCCTACGCCGCACCGCCGGTCGGCGCGCTGCGCTGGAAGGACCCGCAGCCGGTGCCCGCCTGGCAGGGCGTGCGGGCATCGACCGCGCTGGCGGCGCAGTGCGTCCAGCCGGCACGCCTGCCCGACGCGGTCGGTATCGAGGCGGTCGGCCCGCAGACCATGAGCGAGGATTGCCTCTACCTCAACGTGTGGACGCCCGCCGCCGCGCGCGACAGCAAGCTGCCGGTGATGGTGTGGTTCTACGGTGGCGCCTGGCAGTCGGGCTCGGGCGGGTCGGACGTCTTCACGCAGAGCGCGTTGCCACGCCAGGGCGTCGTCCTCGTGACCTTCAACCACCGGGTCGGGCCGCTGGCCTTCCTGGCCCATCCCGAGCTCACGCAGGAATCTCCGCACCAGAGTTCCGGCAACTACGGACTGACCGACCAGGCCGCGGCACTGGAATGGGTGAAGCGCAACATCGCGTCCTTCGGTGGCGATCCGGGCAACGTGACGATCTTCGGCCAGTCGTCGGGCGCGTCGGGTGTGATCGACCAGATGGCGTCGCCGCGCACGCAGGGCCTGTTCCAGCGCGCCATTGCGCAGAGCTTCGGCACGCGCCACATGCTCACGCTGCCGCAGGCCGAAGCGCAGGGCGTGGCCTTTGCCAGGAGTGCCGGCGCCGAGAACCTCGCGGCACTGCGCGCCATGCCGGCACAGGAGGTGCTGAAGGCCAGCATCGCGGCCAGGAGCACCTTCTTCCCGATCGCCGACGGCTGGTTCATGCCGGCACCGGTGCGCGACATCTTCATCGAGGGCAAGGAGCAGAAGGTTCCGCTGATCATCGGCTGGAACAAGGACGAAGGCACGACCTACGGCTTTCCGGGGTTGATCGCGGCGCAAGAACCGATGGACAAGCGCTTCGGCGCACGCAGCGCTGAGGCGAGGGCGCTCTATCCGGCCGGCTCGGAGGTCGAGACGGTGATCTCCAGCGCCGCGCTGCATGCCGACACCATGTTCGGCGTGCCCACATGGACTGCCGCCAACGAGCATGCGCGCCACCTGAAGAGCAAGGTCTGGCTCTACCACTACGAGCACGAGCAACCCTTCTTCGCAGGCCAGCGCTACCGGGAGTTCGACAACGTGCCCCGCCTGGGCGCGTTTCACGGGTCGGAAGTGCCCTATGTTTTCGGCGCGCTGCACACCTTGCCACGGCCGTGGACCGACACCGATCGCCAGATCTCGCAGCTCTTCCAGTCCTACTGGATCAACTTCGCGAAGACCGGCGAGCCGAACGGGCCGGGCCTGGCGCGCTGGCCCACCTTCGACGTCGCGCGCAAGAACACGGTGCTGCACATCGCCGATCGGCCTTACCTGGGCGACGTGCCCAGCCTGCAGCGGCTGGAGTTCCTCGACGGCATCGTGCGGTCCCAGCGCTGAGTCGGGATCCCCGGGACCCCGGCTTCCCGGGGACCGGACCCTGGCCTACTTGTCGAGCAGGTTCAGGGTGCCGAGCAGCTTCGTCATCGCGACCTTGTCGGCCTTCACGAACGCGGTGGTCTCGGCCGGCGAGAGCAGCAGCTGCTCCGCGCCCAGCGAGCCGAGCAGCTTGAGGTAGGCCGGGTCGGCATTGACTTCGGCCATCGCCTTGCGGAGCGTTTCGATGATGGCCGTGGGGGTGCCCTTGGGCGCGGCCAGCGTGTACCAGGTCGACACCTCCGAGCCGCCCAAGC
>JAZKDL010000565.1:0-4220 GCA_040387575.1 Pseudomonadota bacterium | reverse complement strand
CCTGGTGCCGGCGGCACTGCTGATCGGCAGCTTCCTGCCTTGGGCGATCACGCCGTTGCTCATGGTTGGCGGCGCCTTCCTGTGCTTCGAGGGCGTCGAGAAGCTGGCGCACCGCTTCCTGCACAAGGACGAACACGCGGCCGACACGGCCCGCCATGAAGTGGCAGTGGCTGATGGCGCCGTCGACGTCGTCGCTGTCGAGAAGGACAAGGTCAAGGGCGCGGTGCGCACCGACTTCATCCTGTCGGCCGAGATCATCGTGATCACGCTCGGCACCTTGTCCGGTCAACCGTTCGGTACGCAGTTCGCCGTGCTGGCCACGGTGGCGGTAGTGATGACCATCGGCGTCTACGGCCTGGTCGCCGGTATCGTGAAGCTCGACGACGCGGGCCTCTACCTGAGCCAGCGCCAGGGCGGCGCCACACGCGCCATCGGTCGCGGCATCCTGGCGAGCGCGCCGTGGCTCATGCGCGCGCTGTCGGTGCTCGGCACCGCGGCGATGTTCCTGGTGGGCGGCGGCATCCTGGTCCACGGCGTGCCGGCGGTCGGACATGCGGTGGAACGATGGGCCCAGCAGATCGGCGGCGTGGCGGGCGCGCTCGGCTCGATGGCCGCCAATGCCGTCGTCGGCATCGTGGCCGGCGCGATCGTCCTCGCCGCGGTCGAGCTCTTCAAGAAGCTGCGAAAGCCGGGCTGACCGGCCCGTTGTCGTCGCTCGGCGGCGGTAGGAGCGGCGGTACCGGCCGTTCCTGGCGCGACCACTGGACCAGTGCGCCGGCCTGCATCGGCTGGGCGAAGAAAAAGCCCTGCAGTTCGTCGCAGCCGATGCGCAGCAGGATGTCGCGCTGGTGCAGCGTCTCGACGCCCTCGGCAACCACCGTCAGGCTCAGCGCGTGCGCGAGCTGCACCACGGCCTCGACCACCGCGCGCGCGTCTTCCTTGGTCTCCAGTTCGTGCACGAAGCTGCGGTCGATCTTGAGCTGCCTCGCAGGCAACTGGCGCAAGTGGCTCAGGCTCGAATAGCCGGTGCCGAAATCGTCGATCGACAGGAAGACGCCGATCCTCGCCAGTCCTTCGAAGGTCCGCTGCGTCGCCTTGATGTCCTCCATCGCCACCGACTCGGTGATTTCGCACAGCAACTGCGACGCCGGCACGCCGTGCCGGCGCAGTGCGTCTTCGACCCGGTCGGCCAGCCCGCTTTCGCGCAGTTGCAACACCGACAGGTTGATGGCCACGCGCATCTGCAGACCGTCGCGGGTCCAGGCGGCCATCTGGCGGCAGGCCTCGTCGATGATCCAGTCGCCCAGCCGCACGATCAGGCCGAAGCGTTCCGCCAGCCCGATGAACTCCGTGGGTCCGACGATGCCACGCTGCGGATGGTTCCAGCGCACCAGCGCCTCGGCACCGCTGATCTGGTTGGTCGCACCGTCGATCTTGGGCTGGTAGTAGAGCTCGAACTGGCCGCGTTCGATCGCCTTGCGCAGGTCGCTCTGCAGCTCCAGCTGGTCGGCCGCGTTGGAACCCATGTGCGACTCGAAAACCGCGTAGTTGCCACCGCCCGCGCGCTTGGCGACGTACATCGCCGCGTCCGCGTTGGCGACGAGCTTGTCGGGCTCGCCCTGGTCGGGATGGATCACGATGCCGATCGAGCAGGCGATCTGCAGCTCCTTGCCCGACACCGAGAACGGCTGCGACAGTGCCCGCAGGACGCTGTTGGCCACCTGCACGCATTCGGCGGTGTCGCGTACGTTCTCGAGCAGCAGCAGGAACTCGTCGCCGCCGACGCGTGCCACCGTGTCGTCTTGCCGGACTTCGCGCGTCAGCCGCTCGGCAGCGGCGCGCAGGATCTGGTCGCCGGCCGCATGGCCGAACGAATCGTTGATCGGCTTGAAGCCGTCGAGGTCCACGAACAGCACCGCCACCCGCTCCTCGACGCGCAGCTTGTTGGTCCGGTCGATCCGCTTGAGCGCGCGGTTCAGCCGGTCTTCCAGCAGAAGGCGGTTCGGCAGGCCGGTCAGCGCATCCATGAAGGCGCGTTGCTGCAGCTCGTCGTTGGCCGCTTTCAGCTGGGCGTTGGATTCCTGCAGCGACGCGGCCAGCCGCCGGGCCACGATCTGCAGCCGCTTTTCAAGCAGGCCGGTGAAAAGGGTGCCGGCGAGCAGCATGAAGGTCGCCACCGCGATGATCCCCGTGAGGCCATCGCCGCCGAGTTGGTCGGCACTCAGGCAGACCGTGCCTTCGGGGAAGTTCGCGGCGGCCATGCCGGTGTAGTGCATGCCGCAGATCGCAACGCCCATCACGCAGGCGGCCAGGATCTGGGAGGGACGTCCTTCTTCTCGCACCTTGAGCAGGAACTGGAAGATCATCAGCGCAGCGGCCGAAGCGCCGACGGCGATCAGCGCCGACAGCGCGACCGTCGGCCAGTCCCAGACGATGCCCGGAGCCAGGTCGAGCGCGGCCATGCCGATGTAGTGCATGCCGCAAATGCCGGCGCCCATGGCCACCGATGCGATCGCCACCGGTTTGAGCGTGTAGTCGGCGCGGCTGGCGGTCCACAGGGCAATGGCGGATGCCGCCACGGCGGCGACCCACGACAGCAGCGTCAGCGGGCCGGTGAAGCCCAGCCTGATCGGCAGCGAGAAGCCGAGCATGCCGATGAAATGCATCGACCAGATGCCGGTGCCCATCACGATCGACCCGGCAGCCCACCAGCGGGGGTTGAGCTGGCCGGTGGCATTGCGCACCCGGCGGGACAGGTCGAGTGCGACGTAGGAGGCCATCGTCGCGATCAGCACCGAGGCGACGACGATCCATGGATCGTGGCTGGAAGTAAGGAAAGGCGTATCGGGGTTCAAGGCGTCAAGAGGTGAGGCGCGACATCCGTGAAGCCCGATTGCGTGTGAGCCGAAACGGCCGTGCGCAACGACCCGTCGCGCGCAGATCAAACGTATCCTAATGCAAAAGTTCTAGTGAACTTGCATTTTTTAGTGCATTTGCACGCAAGGTGCAGGGTTGCAGGCTTTTCAGTTGCTTTTACGCCGCGCCCGCTGCACGAGCCCCAGCACGACGAGTGCCAGTCCGAGCACCACCGCGAACCAGCCGACCACGTGGGCGCCGGAGACCATCTCGCGATAGCCTTCGGACCGCATGAACTGCGGGCCGACGAGCACCGCGACGCCGATGAGAAAGCAGAGCACGCCGCGCTCGATGATGCGCGGCGTCGGGGAGGGTTTGGAAGCCATCCGTCGAGTGTACGGGCGGGTTTCGTACGGGCGGCTTGCGGGTCACGCCGCTCAGGCGGCTTGCAGTCCCTGGACGGTCTGCAGCAGCACCACGCGTGCCTGGCCGAGCACCATGCCTTTCCACTCCTCGTTGTCGCAATAGAACGCGTCGCGCATCTGCTGGCGGATCGCGAGCTGCTGCGCGACGGGTGCGTCGGGATGGCGCTTCAGCCAGTGGTCGGCGCGCAATCCGACCAGCACGTCCTGGTCGGGCAGCGTGCCGAATTCCAGCCCCATCGGCGTGATGCTGGCTTGCGGGCACTCGTCGTAGGCGGTCGAGATCACCGGGCCGGTGACGTCGGCCGACGCGGACGCGCCGTCGAAGGGCGCAAACACGTCGGCACCCCACCAGGCGCGCGCGCGGCCCACGTCGGCCGGCGTGTTGCGGCCCGGGTAGATCTTCTCGCCGTGGCCGTAGGGGCCAAGGCCGGTGTGCACGTCGATCCAGGCGATGTGCTTTGCCGCGGCTGCGTACTTTTTCAGGATCGCGCGCACCGTGCGGTTGCTCCACGACGGCCCGTTGCCGCCGTAGAAGATGCCGTCCGGCGTCGTGTATTGGCCGAGCGTGACGGCCGCGCGGTAGGCGCGCATGCCATGCGTCTGGATGTAGTCGGCCATCGCCGCGTCGTCGGCCGGCGTCGGCGGCCAGGTGGCGGGCAGCACGAAGGGCTCGACATCCGAATAGGCCGCGTTGACGGGCGGCGGTGCGCTCCAGTCGATGCAGTTGCGGTTCAGGTCGATGTTGTCCTCGTTGGTGCGGTGCAGGTACGAAAAGCCATGCGGGTTGATGGCGTGCACCAGCAGCAACGCGACGCCGGCCTTTTCGAGCCGCGCCAGCAGGTCGGCGTCGTTCAGCGTCGCGACCTGGCAGCCGGAGCCGCAGAAGCCTTCCGGGCCGTGCGTGGCCGAGCTGACCAGCAGGAGCTTTTCTGCGTCGGG
>JAZKDL010000564.1:19089-35497 GCA_040387575.1 Pseudomonadota bacterium | reverse complement strand
AGATGAACAAGGACGCACTGGAACGGCTCGACCTGGAGATCGCCTTGCGCAGGGCGGTCGATGGCGGAGAGTTCGTCGTCCACTACCAACCCAAGGTGCGGCTGGACAACGGCGAGATCTGCGGACTCGAGGCGCTGCTGCGCTGGCAGCGGCCGGGGCACGGCCTGGTGCCGCCCGGCAGCTTCATACCGGTTCTCGAGGAGTGCGGGCTGATGGCACGCGTCGGCGCGTGGGTCATCGGTGCCGTGTGCGAGCAGACCGCGCGATGGCTGCTGACCCCGATCGGCCGAATGCCGGTGGCCGTGAACGTCACCGAGCGCCAGTTCGTCGACGGTGACCTGAAGGCCGACATCGCAACGATGCTGGCGCGCTACGGTACGCCCGCAGATCTGCTTGAACTCGAGCTGACCGAGGGCTCGCTCATGGCGCATACCGAGCGCACCATGACGACGCTGAACGACCTGCGGCGCATGGGCCTGAAGATATCGGTCGACGACTTCGGCACGGGTTACTCGAGCCTGGCGTATCTGCGGCAGTTCCCGCTGGACAAGCTCAAGATCGATATCGCCTTCATCCGGGACATCACGACCAAACCCGATGATGCGGCGGTGACGCTCGCGATCATTCGGCTTGCGCACAGCCTCAACCTGGAAGTCATCGCGGAGGGTGTCGAGACCGCCGCGCAACTGGCCTTCTTGAAGCTTCACGGCTGCGAGCAGATTCAGGGTTACTACTTCAGCCGGCCGCTCGCGCTGGATGCGCTGGAGGCATTCGTGTTGGCGCATCGCAGCAACGCCATGATGCCAATGCCAATGCCAATGCCAATGCCAATTTCAACGCTGCAGGGCAACGTGAATACCGCCGCATTGCGCACCGCTGTTCCGGATCTTCGGGATTGATCGCGAGCAGCGGCTGACGGTGTGAACGACTAAGCCAGGATCAATGCGCCAAGGCCGATGGCCAGCGCCATGCTCGCCATGGTGACGATGCGGCCCGCAGCGATCGACCGCGCATGCTGCATGTGATTCCGCATAGAGAACCATCGTCCCCGAGCATGTGCGCAATGACGCATGTGGGAAGCCAGTGCCTCGAAATCGACGGTGATCAGATCGACGGGCGAAAGGGTGACGGACTGCGGGACTGACATGCGGCGGGCTCCTGAGAAACGACTTGAGCTACCGCGCGATTGCGAAAACTGGAACGTGTGTCGACAGTACTCTTTTAAATGACCTTAAACCGAGCGTCTTCCGTCTTTCGCGTGGGGGGCGAGGGCGCTTCTTCTCTCGGTTGCGCCATCGAGATCACCCATGTTCTTTTCTCGTATGCCGATGTCCAATCGGTGAACTTCTGAACCAAGCTGCGTTCGATCGCAGTGCGTCCGAGCAGGCCAATGCAGCTCATGAGGCGGCATTTGGAAACCAGCCCGAGGTAGATTGCTGCACTGATCATCGTGGGTGCGTGTGGCGACTCAGGGTCAACCACCAATGTCCATTGCAGATCGGAGAGTACGGCAGCCCGCCCGGCCATGACCGTGCCGCCGAGCGGGTGCATGACCAGGCCTGCCCATGCGGGAATTCCGTCATCCATTGACTTGAGCATCGCGGCCTGGAGGTTGACGCCTTGGCATCGTCACGGTGAAGGTGACGCGGGTTCCGTCATGGCTGTATTCGAGTCTTCCGCCATGCCCTTTGGCGACTTCGCTCGCAATGTAGAGCCCGAGCCCGAGGCCGCCGGGATTGCGAACATTGCCGATGGATCTTGGTTTGAACGGGTCGAAGAGTGTCGCTATGGCGTCGTCCGCGATCGGAGGTGCCATGTTGGCCACGCGCATGACGATATGGTCTCCTTCAGTGGCCAGACCGACCCAGACCAACGCGCCGATCACACCATGGTTGCGCGCATTGCTCAGGAGGTTGTTGACGACCTGGGACATTCGGTCGGGATCGAAATCGGCGTCGAGCGCCGCCGGTATTTCGGTGATCACCTGGGTGGTGGGGTGAGCCACGCGCGCATCGGCGACCGCCGCCTCCACGAACGCCGCGATGTCGCCCGGCACGATGGCCAGGCCGAGTCCCAGGCCCGCCTTCATTCGGCTCATTTCGAACACCTCGGCGATCAGCCGCTGCATCCTGCTGATGGAGACGGCGATGCGTTTGCCATACCCCGCGTGGCGGTCGGCGCCGCCGTGTTCAAGCAGCTGGCCCATCATGGCGATCGTCTGGAGCGGGTCGCGCAGATCGTGGCCGAGCACGGCGAGCAACTGGGCACGCGCCATTTCCATGCGGGCCGCCCGCGACGCACCGGCACGCCCCAGTGCCTCCATGAAGCCGCGTGCGATCGTGCGGTCCGCGTGGTCCCATGCCACGGCGGTGCCGGACACTTCCTGTCGCCATTCCGCCAGCGAGCCTTGTGGCGTCAGTCGGGCGCCCAGCGGGCCGATCCGCTGGATCTTGGCCGGGATGCCGCTCCACACGATGGTTTCGATCTGCTCGTGACGCAGCAGCACGATCCAGCCGCGGTTGACCCGGTCGATGCAGATGCCCAGCACGCCGCAGAACGGTTTGAGCGCAGCTGCGAGCGCCGGTGGGAATTCACTCGAGTCGTTCACGGCGACCAGGTCGTGCTCGCCGGCATCGAGCCAGCGAAGCAACAGCGATGCGGCTTCGCCCGTCAGCGCACTACCGTGCCGGGTGCCGCCATACGCGCACAGTGCGGCTTCGAAAGGGAGCACTCGGCGCAGCGGCTCGACTTGACCGCCGAAACTCGACGCGAAGTCGTCGGCATGAAGCAGCAGATTCGTCAGTTGCTGACGAACAGCGACGGCCGCATCGCTTCGCTTGCCGGCCAGCCGCTCCACGGCACTTTGAACCGCGGAGGACAGCACATGCGACAGCACGTCGCAGGTCATGCGTACGGCATACGGAACACGGTGCGCCGTTCCGTGATGGCAAGCAATCAGACCCCAGAGGCGCCCATGCACGACGATCGAAAGGCTCATCGACGCGGCAACCTGGATGTTCCTCAGGTACTCGAGATGAATCGGCGACACGCTGCGCAGCAGCGCATGGCTGAGATCCAGTGGCCGCTCGGTCGCCGCGTGCACGTCGATGGGAATCTGCTCGTCGTTCACATCGGCGATCAGCCGAAGCGGGTTGAGCACATACAGGGCACGCGCCTGCACAGGAATGTCGGAAGCGGGAAAGCGGCGATGCAGGAAGGGCTCGAGCGCGGGTTCGCACTCCTCCGCGACGATCTCGCCGCTGTCGTCCTGATGAAAGCGGTAGGCCATGACGCGGTCGAAGCCGGTGAGACGGCGGATCGTGGCGACGGCTTCGGCGAGAAGCTCGGTGATGTCTTTCCGGCTGCGCAACTGACCCATGCTGCGGTGGGCCAGCAAGGCGAATGCGCCCAGATCGACCACCGAAGGAGATCTTCGCTCCAGTTCGACGATGACCCGTCCGTCGTGGCAGTGGAGCACCGCGTCGAACACCGAATCCGCCGAGGCGAGTTCCATGTTCAAGGAACTGCTCTCGCGTTCTTCGGCCATGTCGCTCACCGCTGCCGAGACGGCATCCCACAGCGCCTTGTCGTTGCCCATTTCGCGTGATGCAGGCAACAAGTTTCCGAGTGCGGGCAAGCTGGAAAGAACGGCGGAGGCATTGCGGCTCGAATGCGTCACGCGTCCCTGGCTGTCCAGGGCGACCAGCAAACCGTGCGGCTGGATGTGCCCCGGGATGTGAATCGGCTCCTTGTCGCAGTTGTCGAGGTCGATGGTCGCGAAATCGACCTTGACGGCGGTCAATGCATGACTAACGTGGCCGAGAGTGGCCGTCCGAAAAGGTTAGCGGACGCTTTTCCCGAGCCGTTCAAAGGCAAAGGAAAGTGGCGGACGAAGAGCATGGGCCGACCATACTCTCTTCAGCATGGGTTTCCCATTCGTTTCCCGCTCGTTCCCCGATTTGCCAGCCTTGCCAGCCAATCAGTTCCGCCATCGTCATCACGGTGCATGCCGTCGCAGCCGCACGGGGATCGATTTGGCGGCCGGTACCTGACTTTGTTCGGCATGGTGGGCCAGTGGCAATAACGGGTTGCACTCCGGGTAATAGCCGGCCACGCAGCCTTGCGGTATGTCGAAGGGCGTGACCCGCAAGCCGGGCACTTCACGCAGATGTCCGTCGTCCACATCCGTGGTCGCCGTGACGATGGCGCCCTCCGCCAAGCCGAGCCGCGCAATGTCGGCCGCGTTCATGAACAGCACTTTGCGGGTGCCGTAGACACCGCGAAAGCGGTCGTCCAGGCTGTAGATGGTGGTGTTGAACTGGTCATCGCTGCGGACGGTCATGAGCCGCAGCACCTCGGCATCACGCTCCGGCGTGTCGGGGTCCGTCACCAGGCTGTCGATCCGGATGAAGGTGGCTTTGCCGGACTTCGTCTTCCAGACCCGCTCGCGCGCCGGGATCGGTCGTTGAAAGCCGCCCGGCTCTCGAAAACGCGTTTCGAAGTCCCGGAAGATGTCGGGGTAGGTGGCTTCGATGGCGTTGCGAACCTTGGCGTAGTCGCCAGCCCAATCGGACCAGGGCACTTTCGCGTTGGGCTGCAGCGTGGCCTGTGCGATGCCTGCGACGATCGCCGCTTCGGACCGAAGCGTCGCTGCCGCAGGTGTCGCGACGCCGACCGACGCATGCATGAAGCCGGTCGAATCCTCGAGCGCCAGCGTCTGCTCGCCGCTGGCCTGCCGGTCGATCTCGATGCGGCCGAGGCATGGCAGCAGATACGCCGTTTCGCCATGGATCAGGTGGCTGCGGTTGAGTTTGGTCGCGATCTGCACGGTCAGCTGCAGCTTCTGCCACGCAGCCTCCATGCGCCGTGTTTCCGGCACCGCGCGGATGAAGTTGCCGCCCAGGCCAATGAAGCCACGCACGCTGCCGTCGAGCACGCCTTCGCAGGTCGCGACGGTGTTGAGCCCCTTCTTGCGTGGCGGCTCGAATGCATAGAGTTCGGCCAACTTGTCCAGCGGCGCGAGTTCGGGCTTCTCGGTGATGCCGACCGTTCGCTGGCCCTGGACGTTCGAGTGACCCCGCACCGGACAGATGCCCGCGCCACGTTTGCCGATGTTGCCGCGCATCAGCAGCAGATTCGACACCATCTGCACGTTGTGCACGCCCTTGCGATGCTGGGTCAACCCCATGCCGTAGACCGCGATCACGGCGCGCGCCTGCGCGTACACGGTCGCGGCCGCCTCGATCTCGCTGCGCGGAAGGCCTGACTCCTTTTCGATGTCGGCCCACGATGTGCCACGTACCGCCTCGGCGAAATCGTCGAAGCCGCTGGTGTGCTGCGCGATGAAGTCGGCATCGACCACGCGCTCGCCGCCGTCCCGCAGTGCCGCATCGTCCCATTCGAGCAACAGCTTGCACATTCCGGTCATTGCGGCCAGGTCGCCGCCGATGCGGAGCTGCAGATACTGGGTGCTGACAGCCGTCTGCGCCGGGGTGAGCATTTCCAGCGGCGACTGCGGATTGGCGAAGGCCACGAGGCCGGGCTCGCGCAGCGGATTGAAGGTCACGATCGGCACGTCGCGCTTTCTCGCGTCCTGCAGCTGATGCAGCATCCGCGGGCTGTTCACGCCGGGGTTCTGCCCAAAGAAGAAGATGGCGTCGGTGTGCTCGAAGTCGTCCAGCGTGACGGTGCCGACCGGCACGCCGATGGTCTGCGGCAGCCCGACCGACGTGCTCTCGTGGCACATGTTCGAGCTGTCGGGAAGGTTGTTGTTGCCGTACATCCTGGCCAGTAGCTGGTACATGTAGCTCGCCTCCAGAGAGGCGCGGCCGGACGCGTAGAACACGACGGCGTCCGGATCTTCGGACTGCAGCGTCTTCAATGCAGCTCCGATGTCCGAGAAGGCCTCGTTCCAGTCCACTTCGACATAGCGATCCGTCGCTGCGTCCCAGCGCATTGGCACCGTCAGGCGGCCGGTCGCCTCGAGCGCGTGGTCGCTCCACGTCGCCAGTTCGGCGAGCGTGTGCGCAGCAAAGAAGTCGGCGTCGGCCCGGCGGCTCGTCAGCTCCCAGGCTGTAGCTTTTGCACCGTTCTCGCAGAACTCCGCGACGTGCGGCTTGGCAGGCTTGGCCCAGGCGCAGCTCACGCAGGCGAAACCGCCCGGCTTGTTCTGGACTGCGAGCGCGCGCGTGCCTTGAATCGCCACATGCTCGCGCAACAGATACGTGCCGACCGCTTTGATGGAAGCCCAGCCGCCAGCCGGATGGTCATGGGTCTCGAAGTGAACGCGCTCTGTCATGGTGTTCCTGAACACAAAGGAATTACTTTGTTGTCCGATGCTTGTACGAAGCCGCCGCGCCGCACCGGCCTGCGAAATGGCGCGTTGCCATGTCAGCGAAATGCGCGCGCAGCAATGCCGGGACGAATGCGTCTCGGGTGTTCGTCCGACATGCGTCACGCGCAAGCAACGCGAAGGTCCAGCTGATCCGACCCGACCGTTCGTTGCCACCCCACCGTGAGACCCCGACAACATGCATGCCGATTCCCCACCGGTGCGAGCCGTTCCCACTCGCTCCATCAGTCTGACCATCAATGGCGATCGGCATGAGCTTCAGGTCGAGACCTGGGTGACGCTGCTCGATCTCCTGCGTGACCGCCTCGCCCTGACCGGAACGAAGAAGGGTTGCGACCACGGCCAGTGCGGCGCCTGCACCGTGCTGGTCGATGGAAGGCGCATCAACGCCTGCCTGACGCTTGCCGTGATGCAGAACGGCCGCAGCGTGACCACGGTCGAAGGGCTCGCCAAAGGCGACGCACTGCACCCGTTGCAGCAGGCCTTCATCGAAGAAGACGCCTTCCAATGCGGCTATTGCACACCGGGCCAGCTGTGCTCGGCCGTGGGCCTGATGCGCGAGGGCGAAGCGCGCACCGCAGCGGAGGTGCGCGAACTCATGAGCGGCAACGTCTGTCGCTGCGGCGCCTATCCGCAGATCGTCCAGGCCGTCACGCGGGTCATGGGGATCGGCCCGTCCGCGACGCCCAAAGAAGGTGGCGAACGACGTGCCCCGATCGTCATCGGCACCGTCCCCGCATGACGCCGGTCGACTACCTCGCGCCGACCGATGCGCGCGCTGCACTGGCTGCACTGGCGACACCGGACACTGGCGCCGTCTCCGGGAATCCGGGCATGCGTTTCATCGCTGGCGGGACCAACCTGATCGACCTGATGAAGGAACGCATCGCGCTGCCCACCAGCCTCGTCGATATCAATGCCTTGCCGTTGTCCGACATCACGGCATCGGCTGCGGGCGGACTGATGCTCGGGGCGCTCGCGCGCAATGCGGACACGGCCTATCACCCGGAGGTCCGCACACGCTATCCGCTGCTGAGTGCCGCCATCCTGGCAGGCGCATCGCCGCAGATCCGCAACATGGCGAGCAACGGCGGCAACCTGTTGCAGCGAACGCGGTGCCATTACTTCTACGACGTCGGCGTGCCTTGCAACAAGCGGTTGCCGGGCAGCGGTTGCCCGGCCTTCGGCGGACTGACGCGGCAGCATGCCATCCTGGGTGCGAGCGCGCATTGCATCGCCACGCATCCGTCGGACATGTGTGTTGGCCTTGCCGCACTGGCAGCCGTCGTGCATGTGCAATCTGAAGCCGGCGTGCGGCAAATCGCCTTCGCAGACTTTCATCGATTGCCTGGCGACCGGCCCGACGTCGATACGCATCTGGCGCCGGGTGAACTGATCACCCATATCGAACTGCCCGACGCCGACCGATTCGCAGCGCACTCGGCGTACCTGAAGTTGCGGGACCGCGCGTCCTATGCGTTCGCGCTGGTGTCGGTCGCGGCGGCACTGGACCTTGCCGCCGATGGCAGCATCCGCGAGGCGCGTGTTGCGCTCGGCGGCGTGGCACACAAACCGTGGCGCTCGCCGCAGGCCGAGTCGCTGCTGGTCGGTGGCCGGGCGACGCCCGAGAACTTCGCGCTCGTCGCCGATGCGTTGTTGCGCGATGCGGTCGGGCAGGGCGACAACGATTTCAAGATTCCGCTGGCGCGCCGCGCTGTCGTGCGCGCGCTGGAAGTGGCCGCCGCCGGCACGGTCACGAATACAGGCAGTGAAACAGGCTCCCATTCGCCACCCGCGCAAGGACTTTCGATATGACCGATCTGATAGACGCCCTGCGCGCGCCGGCGGCGGAAGTGGGGACAGGCGTGGTGCGGATCGGCATGCCGGTGTCGCGCATCGACGGCCGCGACAAGGTGACCGGGCGCGCTCGTTATGCCGCCGAGCACCCGGCCGATGACCTGGCGCACGGCGTGGTGGTGAACAGCACGATCGCCAAGGGGCGAATTCTGGATTTCGACCTGCACGACGCTTTGGCGGTGCCAGGCGTATTGGCCATCCTTACCCACCTGGACAAGCCGAAGACCCGGTCGATGGGCATTTTCTACAAGGACATGACGGCACCCGGCGGCACGCCGTTCCGGGTGCTCCACGACGAGAAGATCATGTACAGCGGCCAGCCTGTCGCACTGGTGGTGGCCGACAGCTTCGAGGCCGCGCGCCATGCAGCCGCACTGGTGCAGGTGCATTACGCGGTCGAGCCGCACGACACCGACCTGATGCGTAACTTGAACCGTGGCCGCAAGCCAAGCCGCCTCAAGGCGGGCTACTCGCCACCGCCCGATCCCAAAGGCGACGCCGATGCCGCTTTTGCCGCAGCGGCCGTCAGGATCGAATCCGAATTCCACAGCGGCGTGGAACACCACAATCCGATGGAGCTGTTCGCATCGACTGTGATCGTCGAGCCCGATGGCCACCTGACCATCTACGACAAGACGCAGAGTTCGCAGAACAGTCGCTGGTACGTGTCGCACATGTTCGGCATTTCCAAGGACAAGGTGACGGTGCGCAATCCGTATGTCGGCGGCGCGTTCGGCTCCGGCCTCCGGCCGCAGTACCAGCTGCCGCTCGCGGTCATGGCCGCGCTGCGGCTGAAGCGCTCGGTCCGGGTGGTGCTCACGCGCCAGCAGATGTTCACTTTCGGCCACCGACCCGAGACACTGCAGCGTTTGAAGCTGGCAGCGGATGCGGATGGCACGCTGCGCGCCATATCGCACGAGGCCATCGCCGAGACCTCGCGCTTCGAGGACTATGTCGAAGTGGTCGTCAACTGGTCGGGCCAACTCTATGCATGCGACAACATCAAGCTCGGCTACAAGGTCGTCGACCTCGACCAGTACAGCCCGATGGACATGCGCGCGCCTGGCGCGGCGCACGGCGTGCATGCGCTGGAAGTGGCGATGGACGAGCTGGCCTACGCGCTCCGAATGGACCCGCTCGCGCTGCGCCTGAAGAACTACGCCGAGCGCAATCCGATGGACGACCTGCCTTATTCGACCAAGGAGCTTCGCGCCTGCTATGCGCAGGGCGCCGAGCGCTTCGGCTGGTCGCGAAGGCCGCTGGAGCCTCGCGCCATGCGCGAGGGCACCGAACTCGTGGGCTGGGGCATGGCGACCGGCACCTGGGATGCGATGCAGATGTTCGCGCGTGCCAGCGCCGTGCTGCATGCAGATGGCCGGCTCGTCGTCAGCAGCGCGGCGACCGACATCGGCACCGGCACCTACACCGTCATGGCGACGATCGCGGCGGCCTCGATGGGCTTGCCGCTCGAGCGCGTGACCTTCCAGCTCGGCGATTCGACCTTGCCCGTCGCGCCGATCGAGGGCGGCTCGTCGCACGTGACGACCGTCGGCTCCGCCGTCGAGGGCGTCTGCGAGAAGCTGCAGAAGCGGCTCTTCAAGATGGCGCGGCGGATCAAGGGATCGCCCTTTCAGCGCGCAAAGTTCGAAGATGTCGCATTCGTCGACGGCTATCTGGTGCTGACCGCAGACCGCGCGCGCCGGTTGCTGCTTGCCGACATCGTCGGGGCATCCGGCGAAGCGCGTGTCGAAGAGAAATACCTGATGCTCCCGGCCGTGCTGAAGCAGAAGAAGTACGTCCGTGCCACGCACTCGGCCGTGTTCTGCGAGGTGAAGGTCGACGAGGCGCTCGGCACCGTTCGGGTGACACGCGTCGTCAGCGCCATCGGTGCGGGCCGCATCATCAATGCGAAGACTGCCCGCAGCCAGGTGACCGGTGCGGTGGTCTGGGGCATCAGCCAGGCCTTGCACGAGGAAACGCTGTCGGACCACCGGCTGGGTCGCTTCATGAATCACAACATGAGCGAGTACCACGTGGCCGTGAACGCCGACATCCACGATATCGACGTGATCTTCGTGGACGAGGACGACCGCGTCGTGAGCCGGCTCGGTGCCAAGGGCGTCGGCGAGATCGGCATCGTCGGCGTGGCAGCGGCGGTGAGCAATGCGATCTTCCATGCGACCGGCCGGCGTATTCGCGACACACCGATGACGCCGGACAAGTTCATGAGCGAATGAGCCCCAGATGGACACACCGGACGCGTGCATGAGAACCGCCGGGAGTCCTACATCGGCGTGCATCGGCGGGCCAGGAAATCTCTGCAACAGCAACCAATTACCCACTGGACACATACCATGAACCGCGCCACTTTTCTCGTCGAAGACAACGCCGAAGTCAGGCGAGGCCTGGGTCTCGCATTGGAAGAAATTGCCGGCGTCCAGGTGATCGGCGCGGCAGATTCCGAAGCGGACGCCGTGGCCTGGCTGACCCAAGCCGGCAACCCCTGGGATCTGGCGGTCGTGGACGTCGACCTGCGGGAAGGTTCCGGTTTTGGCGTCCTGCAATCCGTCAAGGCGAGGTCGCCGGCGCAGCAGGTCGTGGTGCTGTCGAACCACGCCGAGCCGGACATCCGCCGCGTCTGCCTGGCGCTGGGCGCCGAGCAGGTGTTCCACAAGACCCTGGAGCTCGAGCGATTCTTTGATTTTTGCCGTGCCGAGGAGCGCGGCTACCGGATCGTCTGACTTGGCAGCAGGCCGTGTCAGTCGGATTCAGGCGACTGCGCGCCCACACGACGCTGCCGTGTCGCCTCAGCCAGCGCATGCTGGATGTCCTCCGTACCGAACGGCTTCGGCAACCATTGCACGTCGCCGTCTCCGTCCCGATGGTTGGCCATCCCGCTCGCGAAGATGACCAGCAGTTCCGGGTGACGGCTTCGTGCCTGCGCGGCCAACGCGTGCCCGCTCATGCCGGGAAGGTTCAGGTCGGTCATCAGGACATCGAACGCGGCGCTCTCCAGGCTGCGCAGCGCCGCTTCCGCCGAAGGCACACCGACCGGGCGGTGACCCAGGTGTTCGAGGATTTCGCGGGTCGACGCCAGCGCATCGAGGTTGTCTTCGACGACCAGCACGCGCAATGACGCCATGTTGCGGCTGGCACGATCGGTCGCCACCGTTTGCTCGGTCAACTGGCTCACCTCGGTGTACAGCCCTTGTGCGTGCGCACGGTTGCTCAAAATGTGCCGGATCTTGCGGGCCAGTTCTTCACGCGGATAGGGTTTGCTGAGAAGCGCAACGCCCTTGTCGAGCCGGCCGCCGTGGACGATGGCGTTCTCTGTATAGCCCGATGTGAAGAGCACCTCAATGCGCGGCTGCGCGATCTTGGCGCGCCGGGCCAGTTCCGGGCTGCGCAGCGTTCCGGGCATCACGACGTCCGTGAACAGCAGGTCGATCGCCACGCCGCTTTCGATCACAGCCAACGCACTCTGCGCGTCGGATGCCTTGAGCACCGTGTAGCCGAGATCGCCGAGCAGGTCGACGACCGTCTCGCGCACCTGTTCGTCGTCTTCCACGACCAGGATGGTTTCGCTGCCGCCCACGGCCGGCATCAGCGTCAGCGGTGCGGTGGCTTGCTCGGACTCCAGCGCGCGCGGCAGGTACACCTTGATCGTCGTGCCGGCGCCAACCTCGCTGTACACCTTGATGTGGCCTCCGCTCTGCTTGACGAAGCCGTAGACCATCGACAGGCCGAGGCCGGTGCCGTGGCCTTCCGCCTTGGTCGTGAAGAAGGGCTCGAAGATCTTCTGCGCGATGTCCTCGGTCATGCCGCAGCCGGTGTCGGACACGGCGATCATCACGTACTGGCCGGCGCTCACCTCGTGGTGCGCCAGCGAATACGCGTCGTCCAGGCTCGCGTTGCCCGCTTCGATCGTCAGGCGACCCTGGCCCTGCATGGCGTCGCGCGCATTGATCGCGAGATTGAGCAGGGCGTTCTCCAGGAAGTTGCGGTCCGCCAGCGTGTTCCACAACCCGCCGGCCACCACGGTCTCGAGCTCCACGGTCTCGCCCAGCGCACGCCGCAGCATGTCGTCCAGGTCGCGCAGCAGCCGGCTGATGTTCAGGACCACCGGTTCCAGCGGCTGCTTGCGCGCGAAGGCGAGCAGGTGCGACGCCAGCTTGGCACCGCGTTCGACGCCGGCCAACGCGCCGCTGAGCCGCCGTTGCGCCGCCTCGTCGCTCACCAGGGTCTTGCGCAGCAGGTGCAGGTTGCCCGCAATGATCTGCAGCGCATTGTTGAAGTCATGCGCCACGCCGCCGGTCAACTTGCCCAGCGATTCCATCTTCTGCGACTGGAGGAGGGTGGCCTGCATGCGCGCGTTCTCCTGCGCGCTGCGATTCAGTGCGTCGGTGCGTTGGGCAACGAGCTGCTCCAATTCGTCCCGATGACGGCGGAGTTCGACCTCCGCATGGCGTTGTTCGGTGATGTCGTTGCCCTGCATGAAGACACCCGATACCGTGCCGTCGTCTTCCAGCACCGCCTGATAGAGCACATCGACGAAACGCTCTTCGAGCGGGCCGCCGTCCATGCGGCGCAGGCGGACCGACCGATTGCGCAGCAGTTGGGGCGTCCCGCTGGCATACACCTGGTCGATCAGCTCGAAGAGGCCCTGGCCTTCTATCTCCGGCGTGATCTCGCGTGCCGGCTTGCCCAGGATGTCCGAGCGCCCGATCAACTGGCAGAAGCTGTCGTTGGCCATCTCGTAGATGTGGCGTGGTCCGCGCAGCAGGCTGATGAAGCCGGGCGCCTGTGCGAACAGCCGGCGCAGCCGGCCGGCCTCCGCCTGCAAGGCATCGTTCTTCTGCTGTACCGCTTCGGCGCGCTGGAGGATGCGGTTTTCCAGAAAGCTGCCGCCATCGGCAGCGGCCGATTCGTCCAGGGCGCGCCTGCTCTGGATCCGCAGCCGGTGCAGTTCGCTCACGTCCTCGGTGTGCTGCAACACGTATTGCACCCCGCCCTGTTCGTCGAGCAGCGGCGTATGGGTCGCGCTCCAGAAGCGCTCCTCGAAGACGCGGCCCGACGCCGTCTCGTGGTAGAGGCCGTAGCGAATCAACGGCAACTCGTCGCGCGACCGTAAACGCACGACGCGCTCGAGCGACTCCCTCAGCAGCAGCGCGTTCTCGGCATCGTCGCTGGGGAAGGCGTCGAAGATCGACCGATCGACGATATCGGCCAGCGTCCTGCCGGTGACGTCCAGATAGACCTTGTTCGCGCCGAGGATCACGAACGTCGGCGACATCACCAGGTAAGGATTCGGCGATGCGTTGAAAAGGTGGTCGAAGTTGAGTTTGTTCACGACGGAATCCGGATGGCAGCACGCGCTGGCATCGGATTCTCGCAGTTCAGTAGCCGAAAGTTCTCATCGGCCGAGAAACAGATCAACCTGAAACGGAGTCGCTGGAGGCTTCCGCACGCGCCGCCTGCGCCGCACGCATGACCTGATGGCGATGCCAATACCGGCCGGCTGCTTCCTTGAGTGCATTTTCATTCTTGCCCAGACCGCGCAGCTTGATCTTGCTGGTGCGCGCGCCCAGCGCACCCTTGTCGAAATGAGTCACGACCAGCGTATTGCCAAAGCTGCTGTTGTTGAACGCCAGGCCTTTGACTTCGTCCCAGGCGATCTGCTGGCCGCCGTCCGCACTGGCGTTCATCCCCAGATAGCTGATCTCGATCTTTTCGCCGCCCTTGAGATCGAACTCGACCGGCGGGAAGTAGCGCAGCACGACAGCGCGTTCCTCGTCGTTCTCGGGCTGATAGCGATAAGCGAGGCTGCGCTCATGGGATTCGGAGAATTGCTGTTCGTAGTGCGCCCAGAGTCGTTGCTCGATGTCTGGCGCAGTCGGCATTTCGTCGAGCCAGGTCGAGCCCGGCGCGGCGGTCACGATCGCGCCGTAGTCTTGCTCTTCCACTGCATGTCCGACATTGCGCATGCGCTCGGGCAACGGAGGATGGCTGTCGTAGGGGTGCGGTACGCCGGCGGTTCGCATGGTGGCGATGAAGGCTTCCGATTGCGCGTAAGGCTGCAGGCCGTTCGCCACGAACCCGGCAATACCGAGCGAAGCGCCATGCCGATGATCCTGCTCGAAGAGTCTGCGTTCGACATCGTCGCGATAACTTGCATAGGCCGAGATCTTGATGAGCGACTGCACGATCGCATGCGGCGCCGTCAGTTCCGCGGCCACACGGTCGGCGTTGTATTCGCGCTCCCGGCTGTCACGCGCCAGCGCGAAGGAAAAGATCATGCGGTAGAGACGCAGCAGGAAGTGCGCGACGATCGTCAGGCCACCTTCGCGCATCTGCCATGTGTAGGCATCGAACTGCTGGAGCTTCGGCCCCAGCTTGGCGCTGGCCTGCGTGTCGCCACCACCCAGGTGCGCGAGTTCGTGCGCAAGGACAGCATCGGCCTCGTGCGTGTCCAGCACCCTGAGCAAGGGAATACTGATGAACAGCGTGCGACCCCGCACCGGCTCGCCCTGAACCGTGCAAGGCGCCTCGGTGACGAAGAAGTTGGTGTCGATGCCCGCCACCACCTGATCGGGCGGCGCGGTTCCGACCTGCGCCGCGAGCGCCCGGATGCGCTGCCACAACTGCGGCGCGGCGTCGGGCGTGAGCAGATCCCCCTCGATCTCGTTGACGCTGGAAGACTTCTTGAACAGCGTGTAGATCGCGAAGAACACCGCGGCGGCCGCGGCCACGCCGGCGATGCCAACCAGCTTGATGTAGTAGCGCTCCCAGAAATAGGCGGTGACCCAGAACGAAAGCCAGACCACCATCGCGCTCTGGAGCACCACTTCGACGGCGCTGCCCAGCGTCATGATTCGCCATCCGGCCACGAAGCTGGCGTAACGCAGACCTCGGCTCACGAAAGCGAGGGCGCCCAGTGCGAGCGCAGCCAGCAGGAGCGCGGCGCCGAGCCACAGCGTTGCCCATGCGGCGCGCTCCGCCCAATGGAACTGCCAGTGCATCGAATAGGTCTCGCAGACCTGGTCGTGAAAGGCCTGCTCATCAGGTCCCGACGCGGTGCAAGCGGCAGACAGTGGATGGGCGCGGTAGTAATCGACCAGCTCACGCTTCTGCTCGGAGGAACGCCGGGTGTCGGCCTCCACGCGCTGTTCGATCCGCTGGATGAATTCGGCATCGCCCGAACGCAGCGCGTATTCAGTGAAGAACAGCGTTGCCGCCGGAATGATGAAGAGCCACGCCACGGTCAACAGGAAGACCTTCGCAAGGTTGGCTCGAACAGTTGCCTCTGATCTCACAGGGTGCTCCGGTCTTGGCGTTGTTATGCAGGAATATTGCCAGACCGAAATAGCGCTCGCCGTAGGAATACATGCACGTCTGCAGCGCAGACGACCAAATGCCGCACGCGCCGCAGAAGCGTTTGCTTCGCGGCACGTACGGCAACGCGCGTTCAAAGATGGCTTGCGAAACTCCGTTCGCGAGCGCGCCTGCTCAGTTCTTCTGCGCGATCAAGTCGTCCGGCTTCAGCGTCACGCCGTGCCACTTCTTGTAGATCTCGACCAGCTTGCCGTTCTTGAGATTGGTCTCGACCCAGGTGTTCAGGAAGGACTGCAACTGGGGTTCGTTCTTGCGCAGTGCAATGCCCAGCGGAAAGCCGTTCATGACGAACTTCACCTGGAGGTCGACGTTGGGATTGGTCTTCTTCAACTGGTTGAGCAACGGCAACGACGTCGCGTAGATCTGCAACTGGCCGCTGGTGATGGCTGTCGTGGAGGTCGGGTCGTCCTCGAAGCGGGTGATCTTCACGTCCGACACGCCTTCGGAGCCTTTGGTCAGCCATTGGTCGTTCACGGTGCCGCGCGTCACGGCAACGCCGCCTTTGCCGGCGAGGTCGGCGTAGGTCGAGATCTTCATGGCGGCCGGTGCGGCCACGATGCAGTTCAGCTCGGCATAGGGAATCGAGAAATCGATGACCTTCTTGCGCTCGGGCGTGATCGACAACGCCGAGATCACGAGGTCGGCCTTGTTCGTCAGCAGGTACTGCACGCGGTTGGGCGTTGCCACCTGCACGATCTCGAGTTCGACGCCCATGTCCTTGGCCAGCAGCTTGGCGGTGTCGACGTCGGAGCCGACCGTTTCGAACTTTTCGTCCTTGAATCCATGCGGCGGATTGCCCAGGTCGAT
>JAZKDL010000564.1:12042-18989 GCA_040387575.1 Pseudomonadota bacterium | reverse complement strand
AGCGCATGCGCCTCGCCGCGGCTCATCTTCTTGACCCAGCGCGGCGCCAGCATGATGTTTTCGGCGACCGTCAGGTGGGGGAAGAGGTTGTAGCTCTGGAACACGATGCCGACGTCCTGGCGCATGCGCCGCAGGTCGATGTCGGGGTCGCTCACCCGATGGCCGCAGACCACGATCTCGCCCTTGTCGATGCGCTCCAGGCCGTCGACGCAGCGCAGCGCCGTGCTCTTGCCGGAGCCGCTGGGGCCGATCAGCGCGAGCACCTCGCCCTTCTGCATCTCGAAGGACACGCCGCGCAGCACCTGGGCGGTGCCGAAGTTCTTGCCGACCTCATGCAGCCGGACGATGGTAGACATTCAGTTTCCTCTCGAGACGCCGTGCGAGCCACGACAGCGGGTAGCACAGGCCAAAATAAAGCACCGCGATGATCAGATACGTGGTGAATGGCCGGAACGTGGAGTTGTTGATCAGCTTGCCGATGTAGGTCATCTCGGCGAGTCCGATGACCGACGCCAGCGATGTGCTCTTCACGATCTGCACCATGAAGCCCACGGTCGATGGCGTGGCGATGCGCAGCGCCTGCGGCAACACCACCAGGAAGAGCCGTTGCACGCGGGTGAGTGCCAGGCAGTCGGCCGCTTCCCATTGCGTGAGCGGCACCGATTGCAGGCTGGCGCGCCAGATCTCGCCGAGGTAGGCACTCGCATAGATCGTCATGGCGACGCTTGCGGCCAGCAGCGGCGGAACGTCCAGGCCGAACAGCGACAGCCCGAAGTACAGGACGAACATCAGGATCAGCACCGGCGTGCCCTGCACCAGCTGCACGTAGGCGCTGCTGATGAAGCGGACGACGCGGTTGCCCGAGATGCGCGACAGCGCCACCACGAAGCCGACCGCGCCGCCGCCGACGAAGCTCAGCAGCGACAGGCCCACCGTCCAGGCGAGCCCGTTCATCAATGCCGCGAAATGGGCGGGAGACAGCAGCAACTCGTTCTCCCGTTCAGATCGGTGTGCCCAGCACGCGGTGGCGCTTGAACACCACGCGGCTGAGAAGCCAGAAGATGCCGCGCATCACGAAGGACAGCGCGAGGTACAGCGCCGCAGCGACCAGGAACACCTCGAACGACCGGAAGGTCTCCGAATTGATCATGTTCGATACGGCGGTGAGTTCCTCGGCCGAGATCTGCGATGCAGTGCTGGTGCCGAGCATCAGCAGCACGTACTGGCTGGTCAGGGCCGGGTAGACGCGTTCGATCGCGGTCGGCAGCACCACGCGGTGCAGCACCTGCCAGCGCGTGAGCGCCAGGCACTCCGCAGCCTCGATCTGACCGCGCTTCACCGACTCGATGCCCGCTCGCACGATCTCCGTCGAGTACGCCCCGATGTTGATGACGAGCCCGATCACGGCCGAGGTGGTGACCGACAGCTTCAGGCCAAGCGATGCGAGGCCGAAGAAGACGAGAAAGAGCTGCACCAGCATCGGCGTGTTGCGGATGATCTCCACATACACGCCGACGGCACCGCGCAGCCACTTGCTGCGGCTGGTGCTGCCGAGCGCGCAAGCCGTACCCAGCAGGAAGCCGAGCACGGTCGAGCTCGCCGCGAGCTCCGCCGTGACGAGCGCACCCTGCAAAAAGCGCGGCCAGTACTCGGCAACGAAACTGAAGTCGAACTGGTAGGTCATGAATGGCTCAAGCCATGAACTGCCCGCCGTTCACTTCCAGCACCTGGCCCGTGATGTAGCTGCTCAGCTGGTCCGAGGCGAAGAAGATGTAGGCGCCGGTGCAATCGACCGGGTCGCCGATGCGTGCCATCGGAATCGTCTTGCGCATGTTCTCGAGGATCTCGGGCGTCGAGTAGCGGTCATGGAACGGCGTGCTGATCACGCCCGGCGACACGCCGTTGACGCGGATGTTGTTGCCCGCGAACTCCTTGGCCATGTTGCGCGTGGCGTTCAACACGAAGGCCTTGGCGCCTGCGTAGAGCAGGGCGCCCGGGCCGCCGCCGTTGCGTGCCGCCACCGAACTGGTGTGGATGATGCTGCCGCGGCCGCCGGCCTTCATGTGCTTCACGGCGGCTTGCGAGGCGATCACCACCGAGCGCACGTTCAGGTCCATGACCTGGTCGTACAGCGCGTCGTCGACCTCGACCAGCGGCGCGCGCTTGACCAGCGCGCCGGCGTTGTTGACGAGCACGTCGAGGCCGCCCATCGCTGCGGCGGCTTCGTCGACGATGCGCGTGGCTTCGGCCGAGCGCGACACGTCGCCGCCGACAAGGTGGACGCGGCCGCCATCGGCGCGGATCGACTTGACCAGCGCTTCGGCCTGCTCGCGGCTGGCGTTGTAGTGCACCGTCACGACGGCGCCGAGGCGTGCGTAGGCTTGCGCCACGGCGGCGCCGATGCCCGTGCTCGAACCGGTGATGAGGATGCGGCGATCTTGAAGGTCTGTGACCATGGTGATGTCTCCTGGATTGGATTGAATGGCTGCTGCGCAGCCGATGCGGATTCAGGTGAGTTCGGGCGGACTCAGGCGAAAGCGGCGTATTCCGCCGGGAAGCCGAGCCCGGCCGAGGCCAGCGACGGTGTGCCGGCAAACGCGGGCGCGGCATTCCACGGACGTGCGAGCTGGTCCGTCATGTCGTTGATCTGCTTCATGTAGCGCAGGCCTTCTTCGGCGAGCTGGGCTTCCATGCCGGCGAGGTCCGGGTACTTCTGCGTGAAGGCCGGCCACCAGATCGCACGGCCTGCGAGGAAGCCATTGGCGCCTGCATGGAACGCGTAATGCAGCACCCGGCGGAACTCTTCCATGCCGGCGCCTGCACTCAGCATGACCCAGGGCTTGTCGATCAGCTGGCCCATGTCGGTGAACCACTTCTGCGCTTCCGCCACGGCTGCACCGCCGTCTTCCGGCGCCGGCAGGTCGCGCGCTGCCAGCGGGCTTTCCAGCTTGTAGATGTCGACGCCGTACTTCGGATCGGCGAAGTCGCGCACGCTCTGCAGCACCAGTTCCGGGCGCTTGTCCTTGTGCTCGATGTAGTCGGTGGTGTGGCCCGCGGTGCCTGCGAACGGAAACACCAGCAGCTCCAGCAGGAACGCGAGGTCGTAGCGCTTGCAGGCGTCGCCCACTTCCTGCACCAGGCGTTGCTGGTGCGCGATCACGTCGGCCGCCGCGTCGGGGCGGTACCAGAGCAACAGCTTCACGCCGTCGGCGCCGGCACGCTTGATCTTCTCGACGCTCCAGCCCTTCATCAGGCGGGTCTTGCGGCCACCAGGGCTTTCTTCGAAGCTGAAGTCTTCCAGCGTCAGCAGCAGGCCGGGGCCGGACGGCAGTGCGTCGAAGGACGCGCCGTAGCCGTAATCCGGATCGATCAGCAAGGCGGAGCCTTCATGCGCGAGCGCCTTGACCAGCGAGCGCTTGACCGCGCCGACGCGTTCGGGCGTGGCCTCGCCAGCGCCCAGCTTTTCGTTGAGCGCCTTGATGATCGGCGGGCGCTGGTCCACGGCGACCATCTTGAATCGGCCGTTGGCATCGGCCAGCCGGCGCATCGTCCGGTACTTGCCGGCGGAGAGAGACGTTGTCATAGGTTCTTTCGAGGAGTCAGACCGGTGCGTCGCAGGAGAGGTCCACTGCGGTCCGGTAGCGGGGTTGAAATCGATCCAGTTCGTCGGCTGTCGGGATGCCGGTGCCGCCGCCCCATCGCGTGCACTTGAGTGCGGCGACGCGGTTCGCGAAGTCCAGGGCCTCGGCGGGATGTTGTCGGCGCGCGATGGCCAAGGCGAAGGCGCCGTGGAAGGTGTCGCCGGCGGCCAGCGTGTCGACGACCTGCACGTCGACGCCGGGCAGCGCGCGGCTGACGTGGCCGTCGTACCAGACGCAGCCTTGTTCGCCGAGCGTGACCGCCAGCAGCGTGTGGATGTCGGGCCGCCAGAGTTCGGCGAGCGCGCGGTGCAGGTCCTTGCCGGCGCCGGGACGGAGCTTTTCGAGTGCGGGCATCGAGAAGACCACCTGCTGCGCCAGCGGCACGAATTCGGCGAGCGTGCCGTCGGACGTCAGGTCGGCGTCGAGCACGCTCGGCACGCCGGCATTGCGTGCAGCGGCAAGCACCGCGCGGGTCGCCGCCGGCCAGCGCACGTCGCACAGCACGGCGTCATGCGATGCCACCTGGCTGAGCGGCAGCCAGCTCGCGTCGCGATCGAGCAGCGGGTCGGCGAAGGCCAGGATCAAGCGCTCGCCCGCATCGTTGATCGCCACGGCGGATGTGCCCGAACGCCCGCCTTCGACGCGACGCACGGCGCTGACGTCCACGCCAGCTTCGCCCAGTTCCTGCACGATGCGCGCGCCCTGCGCATCGGCGCCGACGCGGGCCCACAGCGTGGCGCGTCCACCCTGGCGCGCGACCGTCACGGCGGCGTTGGCGGCAGGGCCGCCCGCGGCCGAGGCAAACGCGGTGCAGAACACTTTGGTCGGTGTCGCCGGAAATTCGGGCAGCGCGAAGATCTGGTCGTACACGGCGACGCCCACGCATAGCACGGAAGCGGTGCCGGCACTCACGCCCGCGCTCCCATCAGCTTGCGTTCATGCAGATTGGCGTACAGCGCGCGCACACCGAAAGTCCACGGCGGAATCTGCGTGGACAACTGCACCGTGTTGACCAGCCGGCCGAGTTGCGCGGTATGGATCGACACGCGGTCGCCGAGCTTGTGCGTGAAGCCCGCACCCGGCGCGCCGCGGTCCTGGATCGGCGAGAACATCGTGCCGAGGAACAGCATGAAGCCGTCCGGATATTGATGGTGGGCGCCGCAGGTCTGTGCCACCAGGTCGAGCGGATCGCGGCTGATCTCGCGCATGTTGCTCATGCCGTGCAGCACGAAGTCGTCGGTCTCGCCGGCGATCTCGAGCGCGACTTCCGCGTTGCGCACCGAATCGATGTCGAAGTGATCGTCGAACAGCCGGATGAACGGGCCGATCGCGCACGAGCCGTTGTTGTCCTTGGCCTTGCCGAGCAGCAGGGCGCTGCGGCCTTCGATGTCGCGCAGGTTGACGTCGTTGCCGAGCGATGCGCCCACGGTCTGGCCGTGGCCGTTGATGGCCAGCACGATCTCGGGTTCGGGGTTGTTCCATTGCGATGCCGGCGACAGGCCGACCTGCGCGCCGAAGCCGAGTGCCGACATCGGCTGCGACTTCGAGAAGACTTCCGCGTCGGTGCCGAGTCCGACTTCCATGTACTGCGACCAGGTGCCGCGCGCGAGCATTTCGTCGCGCAGGTGCAGTGCCGCCGGCGAGCCGGGTCGGATGTGCGCCAGGTCGATGTCGATCGAGCTCTGCAATTGGGCGCGGAGTTCGCGGGCCTTGGACGCATCGCCGTTCGCCTGCTCTTCCAGCACGCGCTCGAGCAGGCTCACCGCGAAGGTGACGCCGCAGGCCTTGATGGCCTGCACATCGTTGGGCGCGAGAAGGAAAGGGCGGCTGGCATCGCGGTTCCCGTCGATGCTGTTCGCGAGCAGCGCCTCGACGCTGCCGAGGGAATCTCCGGTGGCGCTTCTGACCAACTCGACGGCATCCTGTCGGTCCAGCAGGTCGGCCGTGGTCGGCGTCACCGCGCTGATGTCGATCACCTCGCCGTGGCGAACCACGACCACGCTGGGGCCGCCCATCGGCCCGGGTCGCCAGGCGCGGCCGACCAGCGCCGCCAGCGGCAGATCGGCTGGCAGGCAGGAAGAGAAATCAACAGGCGTCATGCGTTTGTCATTGCGTCGAAAGGGAGCGCGAGATTAGCAGCGGCAAATCGCTTAGTCCATAATATTGGTCATCAATCCAACAGGTTGGACTCGACGATGTCGGTCCGGCACATGTCGAAACGACAATGGAGGACCATGACCGAACCCTACGACGTTCCCGCGCTGCGGCGCACCGAAGATGTCCTGCAGTACCTGGCGGCGAGCCGTTCGCCGCTGAAGGCATCCGATCTGCTGGCTGCCACCGGACTGTCCAAGAGCACGCTGTATCTGCTGCTCGAATCGCTCGAACGCCGGCGCTGGATCGAGCGCTCTGGCGACGGCTACATCGTCGGTGTGCGGCTGTTCGAACTGGGCAGTGCCTACCTTCGCCAGGATGGTCTGCAGGATGCGTTCCGCACCGCGGCGTCGACCTTCGTCGGCAAGCACAACGAGGTGGTGCAGATGGCGGTGCTGGACGGCGCCGAAGTCGTCTACATGGCGCGCGAAGATCCCAATCGCCCGGTGCGGCTGGTGTCCGACATCGGCACGCGTCTGCCTGCGCATTGCAGCGCGCTCGGCAAGGCGATCCTGGCCCGCATGGACGACGCCGAGGTGGTCGCGCTGCTGCCGGCCACGTTGAGTGCATTCACCGATCGCACCATCACCAAGCTGCCGCAGCTGTTGAAGGTGCTGGCGCAGGTGCGCCGCGACGGGCTGGCGGTCGACGTCGAGGAAGTCTCGGCCGGCCTGCATTGCTTCGCCGCGTATGTCGGCGTCACGGCGATGGGGCGGCGCGTGGCGGTCAGCACTTCCGTGCCGGTGGAGCGCATCGACGCCCGCCGCGAGAAGCAACTGGCCGTCGGCATCGTCCAGCTCGCGCAGCAGATCGGCGCGCGCATCGCACGCTGAGGCTCCATGTTTCGCTCTCACTCCTTGAAGGAAATCCAAATGACCGAAGTTCCCGATGTTCCCGTTCTTCCCCTCGACAGTCGCCATGCCGACGCGCTGCGCGGCATCAGCACTGCCACGCTGACGACGGTGCTGCTCAAGAAGGGCCTTCGCACCACCTGGATGCGTGGCACCCGGCCGCTGCGTCCCGACCAGGGGCGCCAGGTCGGGCGTGCCTTCACGCTGCGTTTCGTGCCGGCGCGCGAAGACCTCGCGACGCCCGCCTCGTGGGCTTCGCCGATTTCGACACGCGCGGCGATCGAGGCGATGCCCGCCGGTG
>JAZKDL010000564.1:0-12032 GCA_040387575.1 Pseudomonadota bacterium | reverse complement strand
GATGGGCCTGACAGGCGCCGGCATCTTCGGCGACATCCTGTGCGAGCGGATGGCGCGTCGTGGCGTGAGCGCGCTGGTGACCGACGGCGCGGTGCGCGATGCGGACGGTGTGCTCGGCACGGGACTGCCGGTGTGGTGCGACGGGGTTGCGGCGCCAGCGTCGGTCGCCGCACTGACCTTCGTGAGCTGGCAGGAGCCGATTGGCTGCGGCGGCGTGGCGGTCTTCCCGAACGACGTGGTCGTGGTCGACAACGACGGCGCGGTGCTGATCCCGGCCGGGCTGGTCGAGGCCGTGGTGGAGGCCGCGGTCGAGCAGGAGCGGCTGGAGTCCTGGATCATGCAAGAGGTCCGGCAGGGAGCGGCCTTGCCCGGCCTGTACCCGCCCAACGCGGACAACCTGGCGCGCTACGAGGCGTCGAAGCGCAGCCAGGGCTAGCGAGCGAGCGCCTTCGGGCGCGTCCGATGCGGCATGGCTTTTTGGCACTTTGAGTGCTTTTGGCGCATGTACCATCCTCGACCATGACCACAGCGCGCACGGCCCGACCCACCTTCAGCCTCCACCCGGCCACCCCATGAGCCGTCTGGGAAATGTTTGGCGCCGTGTGCGGGACACGGCAATGTCGACACCGGGCTTGCGCGTCGTCCTGTCGGCCATCCGCAACTACATCCTGCATCAGAGCGCCAACCAGGCCGGCAGCCTGGCTTTCTCGTCGGTGCTGGCCATGTTTCCGCTGTTGATCCTGCTGTCCGCGGCGGCCGGTTACGTCGGCGAGCCGGGCGATGCGGCGGCGCTGGCCGGCCGCGTCATGGGCTATGCGCCGCAGTTGGTGCGAGACGCGATGCAACCGGTCATCGACCAGGTGCTGGCACAACGCAACCAGGCGCTGCTGACCATCGGCTTGATCGCCACGTTGTGGACGGCCTCGTCAGGCATGCAGGCGGTGCGCTCGGCACTGAACCGCTCGTACGGCATCCAGCGTGGCCTTCCTTTCTGGAAGGCGCGCATCAAGGTCACGCTGTTCACCGTGATCGTGGGCATGGGCATCCTGGCTGCATTCAGCTCGGTGATCGTCATGCCTTATGTGTGGCGCTTGCTCGAGAACAATGTGGGCGCGGGGCAGGAGACGCTCTGGTTGCGCAACAGCGTGCGCTACGGCTCGGCTTTTCTCGCGCTGACCACGCTGTACGCGCTGTTGTATGGCTGGCTGCCCGACATTCGGCAGCGGCTGTATACAGTGGTGCCAGGGGCCATCGTTGGCGCGGCGCTGTGGGTCGGGGCGGCCGCCACGCTGTCCTATACGCTGCGCACCGCCGGCAAACTGGCCTTGCTCTACGGCAGTTTCGCTGGCGTGGTCGCGACGCTGGTGTTCCTGTATATCAGTGCAACGACCTTGATCTTCGGCGCCGAAATCAATGCGGTGCTGCACAAGAAGGTCGAACCGCCGGTGCAGCCTCCGCGGCCAGATGCTTGAAAACCCAGCTATTCAGCTCGTTGCCGGCATCTCTGGGCTCCCGATGCCTGCGCACGATGTCGGATTTGCCAAAAGCTTCGTAAAAGCATGGTTCGCGGCCCAGCGTCGCAAATACCCGATTCCATACGCCGGCACGTGACCAGCGTCCGAAACGCTGATAGACCGTGTTCGAGTTGCCATACTCCTTGGGCAGATCGCACCAAAAGCTGCCGGTCATGGCAATCCACAATACGGCATCGACGAACTGCCGATTGTTGGTTCCGTTGCGGCCGCGATCGCCGACCTTTCCAAGCAGCATTTTCTCGATCTGCTGCCACCGTTCATCCGTCAAACGCCACTGCATCTTCCGATCCTCCAAGATTCTTCTGCCGATCTTGATTCGTCCGACTGCGCAGCGCGCATTTCCGGAGCGCCCGCTCCGAGATTCTCCGGATGACTGTGAAGTACTTCACGCGCTAGGTCGAAAGTACCCAGTCCCCTCGCTCCTTGCAGGCTTGGCCTAGAGGGTGGAAATGGATTTCGTGGCGATTTTTCAGGCGCGATGATGAAGCAATGTATCTACATCGCAGCGCTGTTGGATTGCTGCACCGGCCAACGCTTCCTTTTTCTGAAAGTTAAATTCCGTCAGTCGTGAACCAAATGTTTCAAATGGCGAATTCAATAATGAGCTGGAACAAAAGGTATATTCGACGTTTCAAAAGGGGTATCAAACAATGAGCACGACCGTACTTGCCGGAATTCAGGCCAAAATCGCCGAACTCGAAGCCGAAGCGCAAAAGCTTCGTACCGAAGCTGCAGCGGAACGACAAAAGGAAATTGCAGTCGCGGTCGAGGAGATTCTTTCCAAGATGGCCGAATACGGGCTTTCCGCGAAGGACTTGGGCTTGTCCACTGGTGGCGGCAAGATAAAGCGCGCGGGCGCGGTAAAGGCTGCAAAGACGCCGTCGACCGCGTCAGGCCCGCTGTACCGGGGCCCGAATGGCGAAACCTGGACCGGTGGCAGCCGAGGCCGCAAGCCTCAATGGCTGACGAAGGCCCTGGCAGAAGGCAAGCAGCTTTCAGACCTCGTCGCTGCCTGAGGCGAGTTCTCCGGCCCTCCCGCCATCTCCGCTGCGAGGGCTTGCCTTTCATCGAACACCGTCAGGAGCGCGCCTCCCCAGCCCCCGTCAGGCGATTGCGCCCGCTCCTCTTCGACTCGAACAGCAACCGATCCGCCCGACGGTAGAACGCCTGGGCGTTCTCATTCGACCGGATCTGCACGACGCCCAGGCTGATGCTCAATGGCGGCACGACACCCGAAGCCGCATTCGGCGCTCCGCTCGCCAGGACCGTGTGTCGCAACTGCTCGCCGTGGGCGAGCGCTTCCTGAAGAGAGCAGTCGTAGAGCAGCAATCCAAACTCATCGCCACCCAGGCGGCTCGCGACGTCCAGCGGATGCCGTTGGCATTTCGCGATGAGTTCTCCGACCGCAACGAGCGCCGCGTCGCCTGCAATGTGACCAAAGCGGTCGTTGTAGGGCTTGAAGTGATCGATATCGATGAGCAGAAAAGACACCGTCCGCTGGTCTCGCGACGCGCGCCGCTGCACGAGCCCGAAATGCTCGTCCATCCAGCGTCTGTTGTGCAACCCGGTCAATGGATCCAGCATCGCCTGCTGACGCAACAGCCCGCGCAGCAGGAATTGGTCCCGGCTCGCCATTTCCCGTAAATAACCGCTCACGCTGGCAAAGCCCGCGGTCAACAGCAGCAGGAGCGTGAAGCCCCAGTGCTCCGCCTGCAATGCCGGCGGCAACAGGAAAAAGCCGGGCAGGGCGCTGAGGATCGCCATCGCGAACGCCATTGCCGTGCTTTGTCGGAAGACGAAACCCAGGGGAAAGAATGCGGCAAGGATGGGCAGCAGGAGCAGCAGGTCGGCCTGTGGCAGACCATGCGATGCATACAGCGAAGAGGTGACGCCGCCCGCGAGCGCCACGGGCAGGAACACCGCCGCCGACAGCAGATCGGGCCGCACGGACCGGCGGGCGACGATGAGGCTGGTGCACACCAGACCCAGGAGCAATTCGCCGGCCCGTGCAATCAGGATGCCCCAGACCCAGCGCGGATAGTCGGGCAGTACCAGCACCGCGTGCAGCCTGACCGCATCGGCGATGGCGAGCACGCACCAGCCCGCCAGCGCGAACCAGAGCAGGACTTGCGCGTTGTGCCGATGCGCTCGCCACAGGTAGTGGACATACTCACTTTCGACGGTCGGCGTGAAGCGTGCAGTCTTGAAGCCCAGGGTCAGTTGTTGCGCGTGGATGCTGGTCGCGGCCATGCCGCGCAGCCAGGCGACATCGAAAGTCGACTCCCTGGCGTGGCTGTTGTGCGGTGTCTCGCGTTCCTCGAGCCAATGCGTGCCCGGGCCAAACAACTCGTTGGCTGTCTCGATGATGATCTCGAAGTCGCGACGCACCGCCGGACTGCTCTCGGTCCAGTTGGCGTAACCGGGGACGGGCTGGTGCTGGCGAACATGCTGACTGCTGCAAATTCGAATCTGTGTCATGGTCCGAGTGTGTCGCGCTGCGCAAGCGCTAGCTGCTTTCCAGCAGCGTCCGCATGATCCCTTGAACGATACGAGCCGTGGCTGCCTTGTTCAACCCGGGGTCGCAAAGGGTCCGGCTGCTGAATCCGTCGAACAGCGTGTTCATGACGGTGATGCGTGCCTCCAGTTCGCGCGTGGACAGCGCCCGCATCTGCGGCAACTCCTGCAGCAGTTCACGCATCTGCTTGCGCACGACATGGTCGGCCTGCCGGAGCGCCTCGCCAATCGCTTCGTTGCGTGACGCTTCCGCGAGGATTTCCTGGACCAGCGCGATTCGCCCTCGCTCCGACCGAAGTGCCAGGCCGGGCGCGACCTGCGCCACCATGGCCTCCACAAGCCCGAGCTGGGCGCTGGTGCGCTGGATCTCTTCCATGATCCCCATCGTTTCGCGCAAGTAGCCCCGCACGATCGCTGCGACGATCGCTTCCTTGTTCTCGAAGTAGTGATAGATATGGCCGGGGCTCATGCCGGCGGCGAGCGAGATGCGCTGGATGCTCGTGCCATGAAAGCCGTGGTCACGAAAGCAGTCCGCTGCGGCGTTCAGCACTTGCTGGCGACGAGCCTCGCCGCGCTCGGATTCGGGGGCGTGTTCTGGGGAAGCTGTGATGGCGTGCTCCTCTGAGGGAAACGAAATCCGCGTGGGGTCGAAGGATTGTCGCCGTAGCACTCGCGAGCACATTCTTTTGGATACAAATAGAATGAACGTTCTAGAATGACTGTTCTAGAAAAAGGCTCCGCAACGATGTCCTTTTTGCGCTTGCCCTGACCGCACGGAATTGGCGTCTGCAGCCTGCCGACGTGCCGCGGGGAAGGCCCCTTCAGTCATCCGCCTGCCGGTGCACGGCCATGCGGATCGCGGGTGCGTCCCGCGGCAGCCCCAGGGTCCTCGATCGTGGCCGGTGTCCGGCCGGAGCAAGCGAGCGCATGCGCCAGACGCTTGAACCTCTATCAATTTCTCAGGAATATCCATGGACGACTCGAATCCCCTCATCACGCTGGGCATGGCCCGGGGGCCCCAATGACCGGCCCCAAAGCGGCCGGCCGCAGCCACTGGCTCCTGATCGTCATCGGCGCGCTGCTGGTCCTGGCCGGGCTGGCGTTCCTGGTTGGCGGCGTCTCGCTCGTGCTGAAGGGCGGCAGCTGGTACTACCTCATTGCTGGCGTGCTGCTGGCCGCGGTCGGTGTCGCGCTCGGCCGCGCACGTCCGATCGCGTTGTCGCTGTATGCGCTGCTGTTCGTCGGTTCGGCGGTTTGGGCGGTCTGGGAGGCGGGCTGGCAGTTCTGGCCGCTCTTCGCACGCCTGTTCTTCTTCCTGGGCATCGCCTTCGTGCTGGCCCTCGTCGCGCCGCTGCTGCGCCGCAAGGCGGGGCTGCTGCCGCAGACAGGCCGGAGCATGGCCGCAAGCGGCGTGCTGCTGGTCGCGATCGTTGCTTCGTTGTCAGGCATGTTCGTGCAGCAATCGGTCCTCAACGTCGCTGCCGAGACGGGGCGCGTGCCGGCGCCGGCCGAAGCGGCTGGAGCCGGGGTGGCCAACTGGGACAACTGGGGCGGCAATCCTGGCGGCGAGCGCTTCGCGCGGCTGGACCAGATCAATCGCGACACGGTCAAGGATCTGAAGGTCGCCTGGACGTACCGCACCGGCGACGTGGCCGAGAACACCGCCGCTGGCCTGGGCTCCGAAGATCAGCAGACACCGCTGCAGATCGGCGAGACGGTCTACCTGTGCACGCCGCACAACAACGTGATCGCACTCGAATCCGACTCCGGCAAGGAGATCTGGAAGACCGAGATCAACGCGCGCAACCGCACCTGGATGCGCTGCCGTGGCCTGGCCTATGCGGACCTCGGCGGCAAGATGCCGAATCGCGCCCAGGTCGATGCCGCGTCGCAGCTGCGCGCCCAGGTCACGCCCGTGCCTGCCGCCTGCGCCCGCCGCATCTACGTGAACACGGTGAAGGCGGAGCTCATCGCGCTCGACGCCGACACCGGCAAGTTCTGCGAGGGCTTCGGCGCCGCGGGCAGGGTCGACCTGCGCGTCGGCATGGGCATCTCGCCCGAGGGTGTCTACAAGGTCACTTCTGCACCGACGCTCGCGGGCGACGTACTGGTCGTCGGCGGCTTCGTGACCGACAACCTGAGCACCGATGTGCCTTCGGGTGTCGTGCGCGGCTTCGACGCGGTGACCGGCCAGCTTCGCTGGGCCTTCGATGCGGGCAACCCGGCGATCAAGGGCTTGCCGCCCGAAGGACAGACCTACACGCGCGGTTCGCCGAACGTATGGTCCGCGATGTCCTATGACCCGAAGCTGAACCTCGTGTTCCTGCCGATGGGTAACGCTGCGCCTGACCTGTGGGGCGGCCTGCGCACGCCCGAGATGGAGAAGTACTCGTCGTCGGTGGTCGCGCTCGATGCATCGACGGGCGCGGTGCGCTGGTCGTTCCAGACCGTCCACCATGACCTCTGGGACTTCGACATTCCCATGCAGCCGACCTTGACCGATTTCCCCGGCGCCGATGGAAAGCTCACGCCCGCGGTCGTGTTCGGTGTCAAGCAAGGCCAGATTTTCGTGCTGGACCGCGTGACCGGCAAGCCGTTGACGAAGGTCGAGGAAGTGCCCGTTCCGGCGGGTTCGCTCAAGGGTGAGCGCTATTCGCCGACGCAGCCGCTGTCGACCGGCATGCCATCCATCGGTGTGAAGACGCTGACCGAAGCCGACATGTGGGGCGTGACGCCTTTCGACCAACTGCTGTGCCGCATCGACTTCCGCGAGATGTCGCACCACGGCTTGTTCGAGCCGCCGACGGCGCACAAGCAGCTCGTGTTCCCCGGCTCGCTCGGCGGGATGAACTGGGGCGGCATCTCGGTCGACGCGACCAGCCAGACCATCTTCGTGAACGACATGCGCCTGGGTCTTCGCGCGCAGGCCTTCGAGCACAAGGCGGGGGAGACGATTCGTCCTGGTTCCGTGCCGATGACGGGCAGCCCTTACTACGTGTACAAGGACCGGTTCCTGTCGGCGCTCGGCGTGCCCTGCCAGGCGCCGCCGTTCGGCACGATGACGGCGATCGACCTGAAGACGCAGAAGGTCAACTGGCAAGTGCCGGTCGGCACGGTGAAGGACACGGGGCCGCTGGGCTTGAAGCTCGGGCTTCCGATCCCGATCGGCATGCCGACCATCGGTGGCTCGATGGCCACGCAGGGCGGACTTTTGTTCTTCTCGGCCTCCCTCGACTACTACATTCGCGCGTTCGACAGCGGCACGGGCCAGGAACTGTGGAAGTCCCGCCTGCCGGTGGGCAGCCAGGCGACGCCGATCACCTACAAGTCGCCGAAGAACGGCAAGCAGTATCTGCTGGTGAGCGCTGGCGGGGCGCGTCAGTCGACGGATCGCGGCGACTATGTGATCGCGTACACGCTGCCAGGCAACTGAGAAGAGGTTCCAGTTAGTCGAGTTGCGCGCCGGTGGCCTTGACCATCGCCGCAACTTCCGGCATCTGCTGTTGCACGTACGACCAGAAGTCGTCGAGGCCTCGCCGGTCCGCGACTGCGCCGAACTCGAGCAGCCTGCGCTGGACGTCGGGCGACGAGAGTGCCACGTCGAGGGCATTGTGCAGGCGCTCGAGCACCGGTCGCGGGGTACCGGCTGGCGCAACGAGACCTGTCCACCAGTTGGTTTCCATGCTTGCGACGCCGGCTTCGGCAAAAGTCGGCACGTTCGAGAGTGCCGCCAGGCGATGCGGCGCAGCGATCGCCAGGGCACGCAACTTGCCGGATTTCACCAAGGGAATTACGCCGGAATCCAGCATGAAGTCGAGCTGCCCGCCCATCAGATCCGTCATGGCCGGCGCGCCGCCCTTGTATGGGATGTGGGTGACTTCAATGCCCGCCCGTTGCTGGAGCATCGTGGTCGCCATGTGTCCCGACGAGCCATTTCCGGCCGTGCCGTAATTCAGCTGCCGTGGTTGTGCGCGCGCCTTTGCAAGCAGCTGACCCAAGGTCTGATACGGCGAGTTGGCCGGAACGACCAGGATGCTCGACGACGTCGAGATCATTCCGATCGGAGCGAAGTCCTTGATCGGATCGAAGTTCAGCTTGCGATAGAGCGCCGAGTTGACGCCATGTGATCCGCCGGTCGCCAGCATGATGGTGTAGCCGTCCGGCTTTGCCCGTGCGGCGAGCTCGGATCCGATGTTGCTCGACGCCCCGGGCCTGTTGTCGACGACGATCTGCTGTCCCAGCGATTCGCCCATGGCGTTCGCTATCACGCGGGCCACGGTGTCCGAGGCGCCGCCGGCGGGCCAGCCGACGATCATGCGAACCGGCTCGGACGGGTAGGTCGACGGTACAGCGGCGCTCTGCGACTGCGCCACGGGAAGCTGCGCCAAAAGACAGGCGAGGACCGCGTAGCGGCAGCGGGAGACGATGGACATGGCGATCTTTCTGGAATGAGACTGACTGGGAAGGTACGAAGTGGCAGAGCTGGCCTCAACGGCGTGGCAGCCAGCTCTGCTCACGTTCGCCATTGGCGATCTCCGCCTTGACGGCAAGTTCGATGTCGAGCTTGGCGCGCGCGCGTTCGAGCACCATCTGTAGTTGCGCAGGTGCGAAGGTCACGATGCCGTCACCATCGCCGAGCACGACATCGCCGGTCAGCACGACCTGGCCGCCAACGGCGACGGGCACACCCACTTCGCCAGGGCCGTCCTTGTAGGGTCCGCGCAGAGACGTCCCGCGGGCGTAGCAAGGAAAGCCCGCCGCGCGAAACGCGTCGACATCCCGCACGGCGCCATCGATGACGAAGCCCGCGCAGCCCCGCTGCTGCGCATACAGCATCAAAAGCTCACCGACGAGCGCGTTGACGGTGCAGCCCGCGCCATCGACCACCAGAACTTCGCCGGGCTCGAGATCGTGCAAGGCATGCGTCACGAAAAGATTGTCGCCAGGGCGGACCTTGACCGTGCGCGCGAAGCCCAGGAGCGGGGCATCGCCATGGATCCTGGTCAGAGCCGTGATGCCATGCAGGCGTTGCAGTTGATCGCCGACGAGCGAGGTGGGCATGCCAACGAGTGGCATGAGTCGTGCAGGAGTGGGAATGAACATCAGGAAGATCGTCGCCGTCCCCGCGCAAGATGAAAAGCGAGTTTTTTAGATGCTCATCCATCACTTTTAGGAACATCGGCATGCCAACTTTCAAGCAGCTGGAGGCGCTCCGGGCCATTGCGGATCTCGGAAGCTTCGAGGGCGCGGCGCGCGAGCTGCATACGACACAGTCGGCAATCTCCAAGCGCATCAAGGAACTGGAACAGACCTTCGGCCAGGCTGTTTTCGATCGGAGCGGAAGGGCGGCGCAGTTGACCCCGAAGGGCGAAGAGATGTTGGAACTCGCCGAAGCGCTGCTTGCGCAACGGGAGAGATTCATCCGCCGCATGACCGATCCGGCACGCCTGAAGCAGCGGATTCGAATCGGCGTGACGGAAATGACGGCCATGACCTGGTTGGCACGCTGGGCGCAGGCGATCCAGCGCGAGTTTCCGAAGCTGTCGCTCGAGCCGGAAGTTCTTCCAAGCAACGAATTAAGGGAGCGTTTGGCTGCCAGCCGGCTTGACCTGATCGTCGTTCCCGACGCGGCCATCGAGTCCAGTCTCGACCGGGTCGAGGTCGGTGACCTTCATCATGCGTGGTACTGCAGGCCAGGACTGCTTGCGCAGAATGCACTGGTCTCGAAAACGGAACTTCGCGACATGGCGATGGTGACGCAAGCGCATCCAGCCAGTGGGTCCCAGCCGCTGGCGGAATTGCTCAAGGACAACGGCATCGTGATGCAGCGCACGCTGATCGCCAACAATGTCCTGTCGATCATTGCACTCACGCTTGCAGGGTTCGGCGTCAGCTATCTTCCCAGGGATTTCATGAAGCCACTGGTCGCTCAAGGCCGGGTCATCGAGTTCCGTATCGACGTCCGGCTCCCCCCTATTGCCTACGTTGCCCTCCATCGGCAGTCCGAAGGTTCCATATTCCCGAGGTTGGCTGCGATGGCGGGTCGGTGTTGCGATTTCGGCGCCATGTTCCAGTCGGAGCCGTCGGCAAGCGGTTGATGCCGTCCGGCTGCGACAGCGCATCGCGCTTAACGACCTTGTCCGCTGCGTGTCCGAGCAGCAACTTCCTGATCGGCAATTCCAACTTCTTCACGCCATCGCATGGCGTGGTCGATCACATTCGCGCCACGCGGTCCGGTGAATCGCCTGTGCGCTGCAGCTTCTGCGAACCTTGGACGAATGCGATACCTTATGCGACTGAAAGAAGCCGTCGCTGGCAACGCAGGCGGACAAACATTCATCAAGGCAAACATATGAGCGAAGACATCGACAACCAATCAGGCTTGAAGAACCATCTGGGCATCGAAGTGCACGAGATCGCGCGGGGTGAGGTGAAGACCTCCATGCAAGTCCGCCCATTCCTGACGGCGCCAGACGGTCACCTTCATGCCGCAAGCGTGGTCGCGCTCGCCATCGAGTCCGCCGGTGTCGGATGCATGGCGAGTTTGCCTGCGGAGGCCACGGGCTTCTCGACCATCGAACTCAAGACCAATCATCTCGGAAGTCCGCATGCGGGATGGATCGACTGTCGAGCGTACGCCGTTCACATGGGCCGGACCACGCAGGTCTGGGACGCCGACATAACGCACCGCGAGACAGGGAAAAAGATCGCCATGCTGCGGTGCACCCAGTTCCTGGCCTACCCCAGGAACTGAACGATGCAGTCCCAAAAGGCTACGCAAATAAGGCTCGAGCTCACGTCCGATCTGCAGAAATGGCGCGCCTTTCTCGCGATTGCCGAACTCGGCAGCCTGACGCGCGCGGCGCTGTTCCTTGACAGCAACCAGTCGCTGCTGAGCCGCCATCTCAACGCGCTCGAACGCGAATGCAAGGCGCGGCTGTTCAATCGCACCGGCCGCGGCGTGACCTTGTCCGATGTGGGCCAGCGCATCTTCCCGCTCGTCAAGTCGCTGCTGTCCGATGCCGAACAGCTGGAGGCCGAGATCCACGGGGAAGCACGCGAGACCGCCGGCCGCGTGACGCTGGGTTCTCTGCCGTCGATCACCAATCCGATGGTCGGCCGCCTGTTCAAGCAGCTGCGCGACAAGCATCCTGGCGTGCAGCTCAAGGTGCTCGAAGGGTCGAGCGGGCAGGTTGAGGAATGGCTGGCCGATGGCCGCGTGGACATCGCCATCCTGTATCGGTACGGCAACGCACTGCCCGACACCGAGCAGGCGCTCGCCACGGTCGACAGCTACCTGATCGGCGCTGCCGGCGACCGGCTCACCGCAGCGCCGGAGGTCGCGTTCTCGTCGCTGCACGAGCTGCCCTTCATCCTGCCCGGGGTGCCCAACGGACTGCGCACGGCACTCGACGCGATGGCGCGCCAGGAGCACATCACGCTGGCACCCGTCATCGAGGCCGATTCGTTGCCGCTGATGCGTTCCATCGTGGCCGAGGCGCGCCTCTACACCGTACTGCCGCTGCACGCCGTCTGGACGGAGGTCAAGGAAGGCAAGCTGCAGGCCGCGAAGATCGCTTCGCCCAACCTGCAGCGCATCGTGTCGATGGCGCTGGCGCGAACCAAGGGGCCGGCACGCGCGGTTTCAGCGGTGGCGGCGGAGATCGTCGGCATCGTCGAGGACAGCGCACGCAGCGGCATGTGGCGCTCGGGCGCACCGACATGAGCGACGCCGCCCGCGGGGCTTCGCCGTGCCGCGCCTTGCGCCGGGACGCATAGCAGCGTTGCGCCCGCCGGAACGCGGCGCGCCCCTTGCAACGCCTAAGCTCGATAGCAGCCGCCGACGGCCAACCGGTTCGAGGCTCGAGGCTAGAGACAGGCAGGAGACAACACAGACATGCCACGCATTCCGCTCTTCCCCATGGACACCATGGACGATGCCCAGCGCACCGTGCTGGACCGAATCGTTTCGGGCCCGCGCGG
>JAZKDL010000563.1:4480-5171 GCA_040387575.1 Pseudomonadota bacterium | reverse complement strand
AATCCCCCGCAATGCCCCTTGTCCTTCTCGTCGCACTCCCCTTCATCGCCAGCGTGCTCGCCGCCTTTCTGCCGGCCAACGCACGCAACAGGGAGTCGACGCTGGCGGGGCTGGTCGCGCTGGGCTGCGCCATCCAGGCCGCACTGCTCTTTCCGCGGCTCGCCAACGGCAACGTGATCCGCTACGAGGTCGAATGGCTGTCCGCCTTCGGCCTCAACCTCGTGTTCCGCATGGACGGATTCGCGTGGCTGTTCTGCATGTTGGTGCTGGGCATCGGCGCGCTGGTCGTGCTGTACGCGCGCTACTACATGTCGGCGTCTGACCCGGTGCCGCGCTTCTTCGCATTCTTCCTCGCGTTCATGGGCGCAATGACGGGCGTGGTGCTGTCGGGCAACCTGATCCAGATGGTGATGTTCTGGGAACTCACCAGCCTCTTCTCCTTCTTGCTGATCGGATACTGGCATCACCGCCGCGACGCACGGCGCGGCGCCCGCATGGCGCTCACCGTGACGGGCGCCGGCGGACTTTGCCTGCTTGCCGGCGTGCTGATCCTGGGGCGCATCGTCGGCAGCTACGAGCTCGACGTGCTGCTGGCTTCGGGCGACGTGGTGCGCGCTCATCCGCTCTACACCGTCGCGCTGGTGCTGGTGCTGCTCGGCGCCTTCACCAAAAGCGCGCAGTTCCCCTTTCA
>JAZKDL010000563.1:0-4470 GCA_040387575.1 Pseudomonadota bacterium | reverse complement strand
CCGTAGCGCACAGGAGCGCCCGGCGTCGCCGTCCTGGCTGCCACGGGCGATGGCCGCACCGACACCGGTGTCGGCCTACCTGCATTCAGCCACGATGGTGAAGCTGGGCGTCTTTCTCATGGCGCGGCTCTGGCCGGTGCTTTCGGGCACCGAGCAATGGTTTTGGCTGGTCGGCGGCGCAGGCGCGCTCACGCTGCTCCTCGGCGGCTACGTCGCCATGTTCCAGCGCGACCTGAAGGCGCTGCTCGCCTACTCGACGATTTCGCACCTCGGCCTCATCACGCTGCTGCTGGGGCTGAACAGCCCGGTGGCCGCGGTGGCCGCCGTCTTCCACGTGATGAACCATGCGACCTTCAAGGCATCGCTGTTCATGGCGGCCGGCATCATCGATCACGAGACCGGCACACGCGACATCCGCAAGCTCAGCGGGCTGATGCGGCTGATGCCGATCACGGGCACCCTCGCCATCATCGCCAGCGCATCGATGGCCGGCGTACCGCTGCTCAATGGCTTCCTGTCGAAGGAGATGTTCTTCGCGGAAACGGTGTTCATCCAGTCCACGCCGTGGGTCGACTTCACGCTGCCCTTGATCGCCACTCTGGCAGGCGTGTTCAGCGTTGCGTATTCCGCGCGCTTCGTGTTCGATGTGTTCTTCGGCCCGCCCTGCGGCGACGAGGTGCCCAAGCATCCGCACGAGCCGCCGCACTGGATGCGCGTGCCGGTCGAACTGCTGGTACTGATCTGCCTGGTGGTCGGCGTCGCGCCAGCCTGGTCGGTCGGGCCGATGCTGGCTGCGTCCGCCGCGCCGGTAGTGGGCGGCGTGCTGCCGGAATACAGCCTGGCCGTCTGGCACGGATTCAACCTGCCGTTGTTGATGAGCGTGGTGGCGCTCGTCGGCGGTGGCGTGCTTTACCTGGCGCAGCGACACGGCCGTGCACGCGGCCGCCTGGAGCACACGCCGCTGCTGCACGTGTTCGACGGCCAGCGCATCTTCGAAAACCTGCTGGCGCGCCTGAGCGAGGCCGGCCGCCGCAGCCGCCGCCTGCTCGGCACACGGCGCATGCAGTCGCAGTTGCTGCTCCTGGTGCTGGTGGCCGTGATCGGCGCCGGCACGTCGCTGTGGATCACGCCCACGTCGCTGGGCCTGCGCGAACCGATTCCGTTCTCGCCGATGTTCGCCATGACCTGGCTGATCGGCGGCACCTGCGCGCTGGCCGCCGCGTGGCAGGCCAAGTTCCATCGGCTAGCGTCCATGATGCTGGCCGCGGCGTCGGGCCTGGTCTGCTGCATCACCTACATCTGGTTCTCGGCGCCCGACCTCGCACTCACGCAGCTCGTCGTGGAGGCCGTCACGACGGTGCTGATACTGCTCGGCCTGCGCTGGCTGCCGATGCGCAAGGCCGCGGTGCAGCCCGCCGCGACGCGGCTTCGACCCTGGGGACGGCGTGGGCGCGATCTGCTGGTCGCCGCCGTCGCTGGCGGTGGCCTGGCGGCCCTGGCCTGGACCATGATGACGCGGCGCTTCAACGACAGCATCTCGCCGTTCTTCCTGGACCACGCGCTGAGCGACGGCGGAGGCACGAATGTCGTCAACGTGATGCTGGTCGACTTCCGCGGCTTCGACACCTTCGGCGAAATCACCGTGCTCGGCATCGTCGCCCTCACGGTCTATGCCCTGCTGCGCCGCTTTCGACCAGCGCCCGAGGCGATGGCATTGCCCGTGCAACAAAGGTTGCAGGTCGACGACGGCAGCAGTGACCTGTTGAATCCGCGCCGCGCCAAGGACACCGCCATCGGCTACCTCATGGTGCCGGCCGTGCTGGTGCGGCTGCTGCTGCCGCTGTCGGTGCTGGTGTCGGTGTACTTCTTCATGCGCGGCCACAACGCGCCGGGCGGCGGCTTCGTCGCCGGCCTGGTGATGTCGGTCGCATTGGTGCTCCAGTTCATCGTGTCGGGCACGGAATGGGTCGAAGAGCATCTGCGCATCTATCCACGGCGCTGGATCGCGATCGGCCTGCTGTTCGCATTGGCGACCGGCGGCGGCGCGGTGCTGTTCGGCTATCCATTCCTGACCACCCATACCGCTCACCTGCATCTGCCGGTGATCGGCGACGTGCACATACCGAGCGCAATGTTCTTCGACATCGGCGTCTTCTCGCTGGTGCTGGGCGCCACGATGCTCATCCTCACCGCGCTGGCGCATCAGTCGGTGCGCAGCCACCGCTGGGCCGACGAGCAGAAGGCACGCGAGGCCGAGAAGATGGACAAGGCGGCCGAATCCGGCGAGCCCGCAGCGGAAGGTGCTCACTGATGGAAATCGTGCTCGCACTCGCCATCGGCGTGCTGACCAGTTCCGGGGTCTATCTGCTGCTGCGCCCGCGCACCTTCCAGGTGATCATGGGCCTCACGCTGATCTCCTATGCCGTCAACCTGTTCATCTTCAGCATGGGTCGGCTCAAGGTCGACAGCGAGCCGGTGCTCACTGCAGGCGTCAGGGCCACGCTGGCCAACACCGCCGACCCGATGCCGCAGGCGCTGGTTCTCACCGCCATCGTGATCGGCTTTGCGATGACTGCGTTGTTTCTGGTCGTGATGTTGGCTTCGCGCGGCCTGACCAGCACCGACCATGTGGATGGTGAAGAGCAGAACACCGGGGAGGATGGCCGATGACCGAGATCTTCCATCTGCTCGACCGGCTGCTCGACTTCACGATGCCGCACCTGGTGGCGGTGCCGATCGTCGTGCCAATGCTCACCGCGGCGCTGATGCTGCTGCTCGGCGAACAACGCCGCCGGACCAAGGCTGCATTGGCCGTGGTGTCGGGGCTCATCGGCCTGCTGGCAGCGCTCGCACTGCTGCGCTGGGTGAACGCGGTCGACACCGGCAGCGGCCCGGGCTCGATCGGCGTCTACCTGCCGGGCAACTGGCGCGCACCTTTCGGCATCGTGCTGGTCGCCGACCGGCTCTCGACACTGATGCTTGCGCTCACCGGCGTGATCGCTTTTGCCTCGTCCATCTATTCCACTTCGCGTTGGGACAAGGCCGGCGTGCACTTCCACCCGCTGCTTCAACTGCAGCTGATGGGGCTGAACGGCGCGTTCCTCACCGGCGACCTGTTCAACCTGTTCGTGTTCTTCGAAGTGATGCTGGCCGCTTCCTACGGCCTGCTGCTGCACGGCTCTGGACGGTTGCGCGTCCAGGCCGGGCTGCACTACATCGCGATCAATCTGGCCGCTTCGTCGCTGTTCCTGATCGGCGCCGCGCTGTTGTACGGGGTGACCGGCACGCTCAACATGGCCGATCTCGGCATGCGCATCGCGCAACTCGATCCGGGCGACCGGGGTCTGGTGCACGCCGCAGCAGCGATCCTTGCAACGGCGTTCTTCGCGAAGGCCGGCGCATGGCCGCTCAACTTCTGGCTGGTGCCGGCCTACAGTGCTGCGGTGTCGCCGGTCAGCGCGGTATTCGCCTTGCTGACCAAGCTCGGCATCTACACGATCCTGCGGCTCTGGAGCTTGCTGTTCGCGCCCGACACCGGCGTTTCGGCACAGTTCGGTCAGACCGTGCTGGTCGCCAGTGGGCTGGCGACGCTGTTCGTCGGCGCACTCGGCATCGTCGGCACGCAGAGGCTGTCCAACCTGGCGGGCTACAGCGTGCTGATCTCGGCCGGCACGCTGCTCACCGCTGTCGGCCTGGGTCAGCCGGCCGTCTGGGCCGGTGCGCTCTACTACCTGCTGAGCTCGACGCTGGCCGTCAGCGCCTTCTTCCTGTTGATCGACATGATCGAGCGATGGCGCAATGCGGGCGCGAGCATCGCGGCGCACGAATCGGCCGGCAACGCGCCCTTCCTGTCAGAGGACCTGACCTCCTCCGATGACGTGAACCTCGATGACGAACAGCAGGCGCTCTATGGCCGCGCCATCCCCGCCGGCGTCGCCTTCCTCGGCCTTGCCTTCATGGGCTGCACGCTGCTGCTGGCCGGGCTGCCGCCGCTGTCCGGCTTCGTCGGCAAGTTCACGATGCTGTCCGGCCTGCTGGACGCGCCCACCGTCAGCACGGCCAGCTGGATCTTCATGGCGCTGCTGATCGTTTCCGGCTTCTTCACGCTGGTCGCACTGAGCCGCACCGGCATCCGCCACTTCTGGACGCAACCATTGAGCACCATGCCCGCGCTGCGCATGCTCGAAGTGCTGCCGGTGGCTGCATTGCTGCTGGCGGCGGTGGCACTCACCATCGCCGCCGAACCGGTGATGCAGCATGCAACCGATACGGCGGAAGGCCTGTTCCGGCCGGCCGACTACCGAGAAGCCGTGATGCAGGCGCAGCAGAAGCCGGGAGTCGCACGACGATGAAACGCTGGCTGCCGTCGCCCCCGTTGTCGCTCGCGCTGTTCGTGGTCTGGGTGCTGCTCAACCAGTCGCTCGATGTGGCGACACTGCTGTCTGCTGCCGTGTTGTCGGTCATCGTTCC
>JAZKDL010000562.1:2314-4895 GCA_040387575.1 Pseudomonadota bacterium | reverse complement strand
GCCGAGGCTTCGAAGTCGGCCAGCGGCACGCGGGGCATGTCGAGCACCGCGGTGGAGCCGCTGCGCACCATCTCGATCGCGCCGGCCATCGCCGACACATAGAGCTCGCGCGGCGTGAGCTCGGCGTTGGCGCCACCGTAGGACGCGATGAGCATCCAGGCATCGAGCGGATATCGGTCGCACAAGCCTTTTTCCAGCGCCTGATTGGAGTGCGTGTGCGCATTGACCAGGCCCGGCATCACGATGCGGCCACGGGCGTCGACCACCTGCGCAGCTGGCGCCTGCAGATCGGCGCCCACCCGAACGATGCGGCCCTGCTCGACCAGCACGTCAGCGACTTCGAGCGGGCGGCCCGTTTCGAACAGATGGCCACCCTTGATGAGCATCGTGCCTGCAGTCATGCGTCCTCCCGGCCAAAGCTCACGCTGAGCATGCTGATGGAGCCGCCCAGCACGCCATCGATCTCGACCCGGGGCTCGTCGTCTTGCGCCGCGCCCGCAACGTAGAGCAGCGGGTAGTAGTGCTCGGGCGAGGGCGCGGACAGTGCCGATGCCTCGCCGAATTCCTCGTACGCCGCCAGCGCCGGATAGTCGCGTGCCATCAGGCGCTCCCGCACATGGTCGTTGAAGCGCACGGCCCAGTCATAGGCGAACTCTTCGCCGCGCCGGTGCAGCATGAGGTTGTGCACGACGTTGCCGCTGCCGAGGATCAGCACGCCTTCGTCGCGCAGCGGGGCGAGTCGCTGGCCGACCTCGAGGTGATATTCGGGAGGCCGGCACATGTCGATGCTCAACTGGATGACCGGAATGTCGGCGGCCGGATACGCCTTGCAGAGCACCGACCAGGTGCCGTGATCGAGGCCCCAGGTCTGGTCCTGCACCACTTCGAGCGGCGCCAGCAGCTCGGCGACGCGTGCGGCAAGCTCAGGGTCTCCCGGCGCCGGATATTGCATCTCGAACATCGCGCGCGGAAAACCGCCGAAATCGTGAATCGTCGGCGGACGAGGCATCGCCGTCACGCCCACGCCGTGGGTGCACCAGTGGGCGGAAATCACGAGCATGGCCTTCGGACGCGGGAGCTCTCGGCCCAGCCGCTGCCAGGTGCGGGTGAAGGTGTTGTCGGCAAGGACGTTCATTGGCGTGCCATGGCCCAGAAACACGCAAGGCATACGCGCCATCGATCCACCTTCGTTCGGATGACAGCGGGCAGCGCCGCTGCCGTTGTTGTTCGGGCAATGGCGGGAATTCTAGGAATGCGGTGGCGCAGCGACTTGTCTGTATGCGCCTGATTTGTTGCCTGTATACGGGTGCGCTTATTGCTAATTCAAGGGCAGAGCCGCCGACTCCGGCGGCACGGGTTTCTTCGCCATGGCGCTCATGCATCCACAGTTTTCAACCGATGCCTACCCCGGCGACCACCGCGCACATGCGTGGCAACAGGCCTTGGAGGGCATCTCTCTCAAGCTGAAGACAGTCAACGACCCGATCGCGTTGCACGGGCGCACACGATCGGTGGTGTCGCCGCTGGGCATCTCGTTCACGCGAATCGCAGCCTGTGCACAGGACCTGACGGGGTTGGCCGCCGCTGGCGAACAGGGGCTCTGGCTCGCGCTGCACCTGGCGGGCGACAGCCGGCTGGAGAGCGCCGAAGGGCATTCGGAAATCGCCATCGGCGATCTCGCGCATGGCCCGCTGGGCGGCACCTTCACGCTGTCGTTCGCGAGCGATTTCCGGGCGCTGTTCATCCTGGTGCCGCACGCGGTGCTGGAGGCGCGTGCACTGCTGCCGCTGGCACGGCGCACCGGACTCGTGCGCGGGGGCGCCGGCGTGGCGCGCATGTTCACCGCCTTGCTTCAGTCGGTGTCCGAATCATTCGACACGCTGACGACCGAACATCTTCGGCCCGTGGAGATCGCGCTGGTCGAATTCCTTGCGACCTGCCTGGCGGAAGAGCCGGCGGACGGCGCGCTGCGCGGAGAGACCGGCACGCAGATGAACATCCTCAACCGGCTCTGCCAGGTGATCGAGGCGAACCTCGGCGATGCCGGTTTCAGCCGCGCGACCGTCGCGCGCCGGGAAGGCATTTCTGCGCGCTATGTCCAGAAGCTCTTCGAGAACGCCGGCGAGAGCTTCAGCCATTACCTGCGCCGGCGCCGACTCGCCCGCTGTCGTTCGGACCTGCTGAATCCCCAGCTCTCGCCCTTGTCGATCACCGAGATCTCGTACCGCTGGGGCTTCAGCGATTCGGCCCACTTCAGCCGGAGCTTCCGTGAGGAATACGGCGTGGCGCCACGCGAGTTTCGCAAGCAAGCCGATGCTGGCGCGGCACCGGCACCGCGCGTGGGCCGTGGGTGGCCAGAGAGCTCGAGCAAGGAATTGCGTCGCGTGACCACGAGCCGTAATCACGAGTGGCTACCGGGCCCGGGCGGCGCCGCGTTGGATGCCGAAGCTGGCGTACAGCAGCCGTCGGCCACCATCTTCAAGCCGGAGTTCGGCGTCGCGCCCGCGGTTCGGCACCACCACCTTCCCGCCAACGAGAAGACGGTGCACTGGGGCTACTTCAGCAAGTCGCTGCGGCCGGT
>JAZKDL010000562.1:0-2214 GCA_040387575.1 Pseudomonadota bacterium | reverse complement strand
GGACTGCTGTCCGTCGGCGACCCGCACGCCTCGCAGGGCGACTCGGAGTTGTGCGGCACCGCGATCGAGTGCTCGATGACCGGAACCTTCCAGGTCATCCTGCACAAGAAGGGCGCACCCAACGCCAAGCCGATCGCCGACCTCGACTACCCGCTGCTGGAGACCGAGAAGGAGTGGGTCATCCATGGCTTCAGCCACGCCAGCTACCTGTCCGAGTTCGGCGAGGGTGCGCAGAGCCAGATCTACAAGAACGCATCGCTCGATCCGGCCATGCGCGATGCGTTCTGGAAGATGCGCCGCTTCCTCATGACCAACAAGGGACTGACGGAGGACGAGGCCATTTCGCTGATCTCGGTGGCCGTGGACTTTGGCATCACGCAGGTCGTGAATGGCAACCTCTGCGTGCATGCATCGCTGCGGAAGGAATTGTTCGAGGAGCGCGACGCGCTGCTCGCCAAGGCACAGCCACAGTCGCCGCCGTCGCACTGACGTGTCGACGGCGCTGCGGCACGCGTCTCACCCAAGAAAATGTGCCTCAGGCGTCAAGACCATCCGGTTGCGCATCCTTAGCCTTGGAAGCATCGAAAGTTCCTACGCAAAGGCGATCCGCGATGCTTCATTTCCTGCCGGCCACTCCCCAGAACGTCCACTGGGGCTACTTCGATGCGGCGCGCGCGCCTTCGCTCAAGATCAAGAGCGGCGACCTCGTCGGCATCCAGGCCATCACCCACCATGCGGGCGACGCGCCCGACCTGATGATGGACGACGCCATTCGCCATCTCTATGCGTCGATCCCCGAGGAGGACCGCAATCCGGGCGTGCACATCATGACGGGGCCGATCCATGTCGAAGGCGCAAAACCCGGCGACATGCTCGAGGTCCACTACCTGTCGATGAAGCCGCGCTTCAAGTACGGCTCGAACCTGGCGGCCAACTGGGGCTATCTGTACAAGGAGTTCGGCGAGAAGGAGCGCGTCACGATCTACCGCGTCGACGAGAACAGCCAGATGGCCGAGGCCGCCTTCGCCTACGACTATCCCGGCAAGTACCTCACGCCCGGCAAGATCACCGACACCAGCCGCTGCGAATGCCAGCCCGCGCTGCCGGGCTTTCGCATTCCGGTGCGCCCGCACCTGGGTACGGCGGGCGTGGCGCCCGACACGCGTGGTCGCGTCAGCACCATTCCGCCCGGCACGCACGGCGGCAACATCGACAACTGGCGCATCGGTGCGGGCTCGACCGTGTTCTATCCGGTGCAGGTCGACGGCGGCATGTTCTCGGTGGGCGACCCGCACATCTCGCAGGGTGACGGCGAGCTGAGCGGCACGGCGATCGAGGCTTCGCTCGACGTGATGATGCAGATCACGCTGCGCCGCGACTTCCACTTTCCGACGCCGCTGGTCGAGACGCCGCTCGAGTGGATGGTGCACGGCTTCGACGAAGACCTGAACGTCGCGATGCGCTCGGCTTCGCTCGAAATGCTGCGCCTGCTCACCGAGCTCAAGGGCACCTCGCGCAACGATGCGTATTCGCTCATGAGCGTGGCTGCCGACTTCACCGTCACCCAGGTGGTCGACGGCAAGCAGGGCATCCACGCGCGCATACCGCGCTCGGTCTTTCCGCCCAAGGGCTGATCCGGCCGATCCGACCGATTCCTTTCGTCTTCCACTGCAGGAGCCTTGCCATGACCATGACGATCCCTCTCGAGCCCGTGACCGCGGAGCGCACCGTGGCCCCCACGGTCGCGTATCCGTTCAGCCAGTGGTATGCGGCGGCGTTCTCCGACGAGGTCACGCGCACGCCGATGTCGCGCACCTTGCTCGACCAGCGCATCGTGATCTACCGGACCGAGGCTGGCGAGCCGGCCGCACTGGTCGACCGATGCCCGCACCGGCGCGCGCCGCTGTCGCAGGGTGCGCTCGTGGGCGACCAGATCGAGTGTCCCTTCCACGGCATGCTGTTCGGCCCTGACGGCAACTGCAGCCGCATCCCGTGCCAGGACGTCATTCCGCCCGCAGCGCACATCCGCAGCTATCCGGCCATCGATCGCCATGGCCATATCTGGCTCTGGTTCGGCGCCCCGGGCCAGGCCGATCCCGCAATGATTCCCGACCTGCATTGGCTGACCGACCCATCGCTCACGCCGGTGAAGGGGATGATGCTCATCAAGGCCAACTACCTCACGGTGCTGGACAACCTGCTCGACGACACGCA
>JAZKDL010000561.1:0-2709 GCA_040387575.1 Pseudomonadota bacterium | reverse complement strand
ATCGCGGCGCGCGCCGGCGTCAACAAGCAACTTCTCTACTACTACTTCGGCAACAAGGAAGACCTCTACCGCACCGCGCTGGAGGTGGTCTACACCGAGATCCGCTCGCTCGAACGCAGCCTGCACCTGGGCGACATGGCACCGGCCGAGGCGATGGAAGCGCTCATCGGCTTCTCCTTCGACTACCTGGAAAAGCATCCCGATTTCATCGGCATGCTGAACCACGAGAACGCGCAGGGCGCGGGCCATGTGCGGGCATCGGGCGCGATCCGCGACACCAACTCGCCGCTGATCGAACTGATCGCCAAGACGCTCAAGCGCGGCATCGCGCAGAAGCTGTTCCGCCGCGGCATCGACCCGGTCGAGCTCTACGTGTCGATCGCCGGCATGTCGTACTTCTTCTTCTCCAACCGGCTCACGCTGTCGTCGATCTTCAGCCGCGACCTCGGCGACGCGAAGGCGGTGACGGCGTATCGCCAGCACGTCGTGTCCTTCGCGATGGCCGGCTTGCGCCTGTAGCCAGCGCGCTCTTTTCACAGGTTCCGCGAACGCGGTCGAAAGCCGTCGGATGCCATCGCTTGGCCATTCCGATCAATTTCAACCAAACGGTTGACACGTAATGCGGCGCGTCATAAAGTCATTACCGAAACGTTGATTTCGGAGTGAACCCATGCAGACATCGCCCGCGCCACGCGCCACGCCAACGCTCGACCAGGCAAGCCTTCCGGCGCGCTTCGAATCGGTCGAGGCGCTCGACGACTTTCTCGCGCTGCCCACGCAGGCGCTGATCGACGACCTCGCCCAGGTCGAGGGCGATCTGATGATCCTCGGCGTCGCCGGCAAGATGGGCCCGACGCTGGCGCGCCTCGCGAAGAACGCGGCGCCGCACAAGCGCGTGATCGGCGTGGCCCGCTTCAGCGACGCGTCGGTGCGCGACAAGCTCGAGGGCTGGGGCATCGAGACCATCGCCTGCGACCTGCTCGACCGGAGCGCGCTCGAGGCGTTGCCGCGCGTGCCCAACATCGTCTTCGCAGCCGGCCACAAGTTCGGCGCCAGCGGCAACCAGTCGCTGACCTGGGCCATGAACACGCACGTGCCGGCGCTGGTCGCCCAGACCTTCCGCGATGCGCGCATCGTGAGCTTCTCGACCGGCAACATCTATCCGCTGACACCGGTCGGCCGGCAGGGCGCGAGCGAGCGCACCGCGCCGGCACCGATCGGCGAATACGCGCAGTCGTGCATCGGCCGCGAACGCATGTTCGAGTACTTCGGCGGCAAGCACGGCACGCCGGGCCGCTTGTTCCGCCTGAACTATGCGATCGACATGCGCTATGGCGTGCTGTTCGACATCGCATCGAAGGTGTACCGAGGCGACACCGTCGACCTCGCGATGGGCTACGTCAACGTGATCTGGCAGGGCGATGCCAATGCGCAGGTGTTGCGCAGCCTGCGCCACTGCACCACGCCGCCGACGCCGATCAACTGCACCGGGCCCGAGACGATCTCGGTGCGCTGGCTGGTGCATGAATTCGCCGCCCGGCTGGGCGTCGAGCCGAAGGTCGGCGGGCAGGAAGGCCCGACGGCATTGCTGTCCGACACGACGGAGGCGAGCCGCCTGTTCGGTTACCCGGCGGTGCCGTTGGGCGCGATGCTGGACTGGGTCGCCGACTGGGTGAAGCATGAGCGCGAGAGCTTCGGCAAACCGACCAAGTTCGAAGTCCGCGATGGGAAGTTCTGACATGGCTGCCGCCACCAAGCCAGTCGCCGCGACCGAAGTCGAACGCGTGCGCGCGTTGCTGCAGCGCGGCCTTGCGATCCCCGCGCATCCGCTGGCACTCGACGCGTCACGCCAGCTCGACGAGCGTCGCCAGCGCGCATTGACGCGCTACTACCTGGACGCCGGCGTCGGCGGCCTCGCGGTCGGCGTGCACACCACGCAGTTCGCGATCCGCGAAGTCGGTCTGTATGAACGCGTGCTGCGGTTGGCCGCCGAAACGGCGCGCGACTGGGTTGGTCCCGAGCGCGAACTCGCGATGGTGGCCGGCGTCTGCGGCCGCACGCCACAGGCGCTGGCCGAAGCCACGCTGGCACGCAGCCTCGGCTACCAGGCCGGCTTGCTGAGCCTGGCCGCGATGAAGGGCGAGAGCGAAGACGCGCTGATCGCCCACTGCGAAGCGGTGGCCGAAGCCATTCCGCTGATCGGCTTCTACCTGCAACCGGCAGTCGGCGGCATGAACCTGAGCGCGGCCTTCTGGGCGCGCTTCGCGGCGATACCGAACGTGGTCGCGATCAAGGTCGCGCCCTTCAACCGCTACCGCACGCTCGACGTGGTGCGCGGCGTGGTCGCGGCGCGCGCGGAAGAGCGCGTCACGCTGTACACCGGCAACGACGACCACATCGTGCTCGACCTGATCACGCCGCATGCCGTGCTGCGCGACGACCGGACCGTCACCGTGCGCTTCCGCGGCGGGCTGCTCGGCCATTGGTCGGTCTGGACATCGGGCGCGGTGAAGATGCTGGCGCAGTGCCAGGCGTCGGCCACCGCAATGGATGGCGCACAGCGCGACGAACTGCTGTCGCTCGACGGCCGCGTGACCGACTGCAACAGCGCCTTCTTCGACGTCGCCAACGACTTCCATGGCTGCATCGCCGGTTGCCACGAGGTGCTGCGGCGCCAGGGCCTGCTCGAAGGCATCTGGTGCCTCGATC
>JAZKDL010000560.1:0-8783 GCA_040387575.1 Pseudomonadota bacterium | reverse complement strand
TTCAGGATGAAGTCGAAGCTGTTGGCGTGCGCGGCCATCTCGTCGGCGTTCTTCGAGACCACGACTTCCTTGGCGCCCAGGCGCAGCGCGTCTTCGGTCTTGCCGGGCGAGGTGGTGAACAGCACCACGTGCGCGCCCATCGCGGCGGCGATCTTCACGCCCATGTGGCCGAGGCCGCCCAGGCCGACGATGCCGACCTTCATGCCGGGGCCGACCTTCCATTGCCGCAGCGGCGAATAGGTGGTGATGCCGGCGCACAGCAGTGGCGCGACCGCGGCCAGGTCGGCTTCGGCGTGCGTGACCTTGAGCACGAACTTCTCGTGCACCACGATGTGGTCGGAATAGCCGCCCATCGTGTTGGCGCGCGACACCTGCTCCGGGCTGTCGTAGGTGCCGGTGAAGCCGTTGTCGCAGTACTGCTCGAGGCCGTCGGCGCAGGGCTGGCAATGCTGGCAGCTGTCGACCATGCAGCCGACGCCGACGATGTCGCCGACCTTGAACTTCGACACGCCGTCGCCGATGGCCGTGACGCGGCCGACGATCTCGTGGCCCGGCACGCACGGGAACACGGTGTGGCCCCACTCACCGCGCGCGGTGTGCAGGTCGGAATGGCAGACGCCGCAATGCAGGATGTCGATGGCGACGTCGCGTGCGGTCGGCGTGCGGCGCTCGAAGCTGAAGGGCGCGAGCGGCGTGGTGGCGGACTTGGCCGCGTAGGCTTTGGCGAGGGTCATGGTGTGTCGGGGAGGTGGGTGAAAGCGGAGGCCGAGCGACGAATGGGCATTCGTCTGGGTTTCGCCAGTATGTGGCGAAGAAACCATCTCCTGACGGCACAAGGCCATTCGCCCGCTCGCAGGTTCCGGTCGATGGGCAGATGACCCGCCACCCCCGCTCCCTATAATCCCGCCCGGTTGCGCCGATCCGCTCGAGCGGTCGGCGCGCCACGGTTGCCAGGTGCCCCGCATGCCATTCGATGGCCTGGGGGTTAAACGGGAAGCAGGTGCGCCGCGTCGTCCATGACGCTGCCATTCCTGCGCTGCCCCCGCAACGGTCAGCGGAAATGGAACCCTCAGGTCGATGCCCACGGCATCGGCAGTCACTGCGCTTCAACGCGTGGGAAGGCGAGGAGTCCGGTCGTCGGTGATGCATGTGCACGTTTACATGCATGCGCCGGCGACGTTCCGCGAGCCCGGATACCGGCCTGCGCCACCGCCTTCGGACGCTGCGGGAGTGCGTCGGTCCGGGCAGGTCGATGCGCATGCAGCGGCCTGTCTCGACGCGTGCCTTCTCTCAGCGTGCTTTTCTGTGTCGACAGTCCTGCGGGGTCGCAGGACGCACTGGAGCCGCGCATGCGCAAGACCGCACCCTTTCCGACGTTCCCGACGTTCCCCACGTTCCCTGTCTCGAATTCCGTCCGCCTCGGCGTTCTCGCCTGCCTGTCGATCGCCGCCGGCGACGGCATGGCGCAAGAGGCCGACGCGCTCAAGGAAATCTTCGTGACCGCCACCGCGCGGCCCGAAGAGCGCGGCCGCATCGCCGCGACCACCCAAGTCATCGACCGCGCCGCCATCGACCGCTCCAGCGCCAAATCGGTGACCGACCTGCTGGCCGAGAACGCGGTCGGCTTCTTCAGCGAATGGACCGCCGCGCAGACCTCCATCAACATCCGTGGCGCGACCAGCGACGGCCAGGGCCGCGACTTCAAGGGCCAGGTGCTGGTGCTGGTGAACGGCCGCCGCGCGGGCACGGCCAACATCTCGAAGCTGAGCACGTCCGAAGTCGAGCGCATCGAGATCGTGCGCGGCCCGGCCTCGGTGATCTACGGCAGCCAGAACATGGGCGGCGTGATCAACATCATCATGAAGAGCGGCGCCAATTCGCCGCCGAGCCAGGCCGGCGTGACGATCGGTTCGTGGGGGCTGGTGACGGCCACGGCACAGACCAGCGGCGCTACCGATGCGGCCGACTGGTACTTCGGCGTGTCGGGCGGCAGGCGTGGCGACTACGACTCCGGCAAGGGCGGCGGCACGCTGGCCAACACCGGCTGGGAGCGCCGCGGCTTCAGCGGCGCGGTCGGTTTTCAACTGAACGAGCTGAACCGGGTCGACCTGCAACTGCGCACCGACGGCATCTACAACGCGGGCTTCCGCGGATCGGGCGCCAACACCGTGAGCAAGGACGATCGCACCAACGCCTCCTTCGACGCCACCTACGAAGGCCGCACCGCCGACGACCGCTTCAGCTGGATGGCGCAGGCCTACCTGGTGCAGGACGAGGACGAGTTCAAGTGGGCGTCGCCGGTGGTGCGCAGTGGCACGGCCGCGGTGCCCGGCACCCGCAGTGACTACAACATCCGCAAGCTCGACATCGCGGGCACGCGCCTGCAGCCGCGCTTCAAGCTGGGCGAGGGCAACGACCTGCTGCTGGGCTACGACTTCGAGCGCAGCAAGCTGCGGTCGGACCGCGTGCGCGTCGCGCTGCCCGGCGGCCCCAGCGGCCAGGTCGCGCCCTACGACAACAACCAGACCGAGCATGTCAACGCGCTGTACTTCGAGGACGCGCAGAAGTTCATCGACGACCGGCTCACGCTGCGCGGCGGCGCGCGCCAGACCTGGGGCAAGACCAGCTTCGACGCCACGCCCAACCTCGCCTTGCAGCGCAGCGGCAGCCAGTCCTATGACGAGACGACCTGGTCGGCCGGCGCGACCTGGCGCGCGCTCGACGTGCTGAACCTGCGCACCGGCATCTCCACCGGCTTCCGCGCGCCGACCTCGAGCGAACTCGGCGCCGACTTCACTGCCGTCGGTGGTGGCCGCACCTTCGGCAACCCGAACCTGAAGCCCGAGAGCAACCGGCAGATCGAGTTCGGCGGCACGCTGCAGATGCCGGTCTGGAAGATGGACATGGCGCTGTTCCAGAACACCATCTTCGACCGCATCACGACGGTGTCGCGTGGCGCCACGACCAACACGTCCGACTACGCCAACAACGCGGCCGACATCGTGGTGCGCGGGCTCGAGGCCAGCGCCGACATCGACCTGGCCAAGGCGCTGGACTTCTCGACCGGCGCCTATCGCGTGAGTGCCTATGCCAACGGCTACTACAACTTCACGATGAAGGACAAGGGCGCGACCGCGCTCGACACCGACCGCGTGCAGCGCATGTACAAGTACGAAGCCTCGCTTGGCATGCGCTATGGCCGTGGTGCCGGCACGCAGCCGGAGGACTGGAGCCTGCAACTGGGCGCACTGCTGCGCGGACCGATGTGGTACGACACCGAAGAGGCACTGCTGATCCCGCAGGGCGAGCCCTACAGCACCTACATCCACCGCAAGGGCGCGTTCACGACCTGGAACCTGCGCGGCGACTACCGCATCAACAAGCAGGTGAGGGTGTTCGCGGCGGTCAACAACCTGTTCGACATCAACCGCAGCCCGATCTTCATCGCGCTCGACCAGAAGCCGTGCATCGCGGACCCGCGCTTCCAGAACGGTGGCTGCGGCACGTCGATGCCCGGCCGTGAGTTGCAAGTCGGCATGCTCGTGAATTTCTGATGCGACGTCTGCTCGCGCTCTCGACTGCATTGCTGATGGGCGCGTGCGCCCACGCCGCGCCGATCGAGGTGCGCGACGCGCTCGGCCGCCGCGTGGTGCTGCCCGCGGCGCCGCAGCGGCTGGTGACGATCTTCGCGTCGAACACCGAGCTGGTGGCTTCGCTCGGCCTGGCCGACCGGATCGTCGGTGTCGAGGACTACACGCGCTTTCCGCCGGAGGTCGCGGGCCGGCCGAAAGTCGGCGGACGGCTCGGCTTTTCGGTCGACGCGGTGGTCGCGCAGCGGCCCGACCTGGTGATCGTCACGCCGGCACGGCAGGCGGCGCACCAGCTGGTCGATCCGATGGAGCGCATCGGCGTGCCGGTCATCGTGCTGCTGAGCCGCAGCGTCGGCGAGGTGCTCGACAACATCCGGCTGATCGGCCGCGCGACCGGCGTGCCGGAGCGCGGCGAGACGCTGGCCGCGTCGCTGCAGCAGCGGCTCGACCGCGTGGCGGCGCAGGTCGCCGACCGGCCCGCGCCACGCGCCGTGATGATCACCGGCCGCATCGGCAACGGCATGCTGCTGGTGGCCCGCAGCGACACCTACACCGGCGAGGCGATGTTGAAAGCCGGCAGCCGGTTCGCGCTGGCAGGCCGCGGCGCGGTGCCGCAGGTGTCGCCCGAGGCGGTGCTTGCATCCGACCCCGACGTGCTGCTGTTCGCCGGTACCCGCGCCGCGCTCGACGAGCTGGTCCGCCTGCCCGGCTGGCGCGACATGCGCGCGGTGCGCGAAGGCCGCGCGCTGACCGTGTCGCGCAGCGAATTCCTCATTCCCGGCCCGCGCACGATCGACGGCATCGAGTCGCTGGCCCGAACGCTGCATCCGCAATGACCCTTTCACCTTCACCTTCCTTGACGTCGGGCACAGCGCCACGCAGGCGGCCTTGGCAGCCTTGGCTCGTCGCGTCGGGCGTGCTTGTCGCGGCGCTGCTGCTCGCGGCCTGCGCCGGCCATCAGTGGTCGTCGCCGGCCGACATCTACCGCGCACTGGCCGGCGAAGACACGCTGCGCAGCCGGTTGCTGCTGCAGTGGCGGCTGCCGCGTGTCGGCGCGGCGGCACTGGTTGGCGCGCTGCTTGGGCTGTCGGGCGCGGTGTTCCAGGGCGTGTTCCGCAATCCGCTGGCCGAGCCCTATCTGCTCGGCGCTTCGGGTGGCGCGGCGCTGGGCGCGACCGTCGCACTGCTGGTGCCGCTCGGCCTGCCGCAGGCGCTGCTGCTGCCGGCGCTGGCCTTCGCGGGCGCCTGGGGCTCGACCATGCTGGTGCTCGGCGTGTCGCGCGTGGCGGGTGCGCTCGACGCCGCCGGCATGCTGCTGGCGGGCGTCGCCATCGCGGCGGTACTGGGCGCGTTGCGCTCCTTCCTGATGCTCGCGCTGTCGGATGAAACCGTGAGCTTGCAGGTCGTGATGAGCTGGGTGCTCGGTGGCATCCAGACGCCGAGCTGGCCCGGCCTCGGGTTGCTGGCGGGTCTGTGCGCCGCCAGCCTGCTGGCCACGGCGGCAATCGCGCGCGGACTCGACCTGCTTGGCCTGGGCAGCACGGCGGCGCAGGGCTTCGGGCTCGACGTCGCGCGCTTCACGCCGCTGGCCGTGGTGGTCGGCTCGCTGGTGGTTGCCGCCGCCGTGGCCTACGGCGGGCTGGTCGCCTTCGTCGGGCTGGCTGCGCCGCACATCGCACGCTGGATGGTCGGGCCGCTGCACCGCATGCTGCTGCCGGCCTCGGCGTTGACCGGCGCGATCGTGGTCACGCTGGCCGATGCGATCGCGCGTTCGGCGCTGCCGCCGGCGGAGATCCCGCTGGGCCTGGTCACGGCCGTGGCGGGCGGGCCTTTCTTCATCGTGCTGCTGGCGCGAAGGTTGCGCGCATGAGCGCCGCCCGGCCGCCCGAAGGCGCTCGCACCGCAGCCCGCAGGGCGGAGGTCGCCTGATGAGCACGACCAACTTCCTGGAAGCACGCGGCCTCGGCCTGTCGCGCCGTGGCCGGCCGGTGCTGTCGGACGTGTCGTTGCAACTGCCAGCGACCGGCTCGGTCGCGATCATCGGACCGAACGGCGCCGGCAAGTCGACGCTGCTGTCGCTGCTCGCGGGCCTGCTGCCGGCGCAGCGCGGCGAGGTGCTGCTCGACGGGCGCGACATCGGCCGCGTGCCGGTGGCCGAGCGCGCACGGGCCATCGGCTTCATGCCGCAACGCTTCGAGCCGTACTGGGACCTGACGCTGGACGAGCTGCTCGGCATGCGGCTGGCACAGCAGCAGCGCGTGGCCGGCGCGGCGGCCGTCGGCGTCGACGAGGTCATCGCACGCGAAGGCCTGGATGCGTTCCGGCGCCGCCGCTGGTCGACGCTGTCGGGCGGCGAGCAGGCCCGCGTGCTGCTCGCCACCGTGCTGGCCACCGACCCGCCCGCGCTGCTGGCGGACGAGCCCGGTGCCAGCCTCGACGTGCGGCACCGGCTCGCGCTGGTCGAGGCCTTGGCCGCGCGCGGCCGCGACCGGCTGGTCGTCGTCGTGATGCACGACCTCGACCTGGCGTTCCGCCACTTCGAGCGCATCGTGGTGGTGGCCGACGGCGGCATCGCGGCCGATGGCGGCGCCGAGCTGGTCCACGCGCCGCTGCTCGACAGCATCTTCGGCGTGGTGTTCGACCGCATCGGCGTGCCGCCCGGCGTGATGCTGCGCGCCAGCCTGCGCGAGCGCTTGCTGGCGGACAGGAGCGTGGGTTGATGCGCATCGACCTGGCCGGCTGGACGCGTGAGGCCACGCAAGGCGATCCGCGCACCTTCTTCGCGCTGTTCGAGGAGGCCGACCGGCTCGGTTTCGACGGCGCCTGGTTCAGCGAGTTCCGCCTGCCCGAGGCCGACTGGCCGTATCCGTCGCCGCTGCTGCTGGCCGCGGCGCTGCTCGCACGCACCGAGCGGCTGCGCGTCGGCACGTCGGTGCTGGTCGCGCCGCTGCACCAGCCGCTGCTGCTGGCGGAGGAGCTGGCGCAGCTTCACTTCCAGAGCGGTGGCCGCATCGACGTCGGGCTCGGCCGTGGCACCGAAGCCGCCACCTTGCGCGCATTGAAGATCGATGCGGCCGACACGCGCGAGCGCTTCGAGAACACGTGCAGAGTGCTGCAGGCGCGACCGCAGTTGCCGCTCTACATCGCGGGCTCCACGGCCGAGACGATCGGCTTCGCGGCGCATCGTGGCATCCCGTTGCTGCTGAGCCTGGAGCCGCCCGAAGCGCGGCAGCTCGATCATCTCGACGGCCTGGCCGGCGATGCCGCGGCCGAGCTGCGCACGCGCTCGTCACTGGCGCGCTACCTGTGCATCGGCGCCGATGCGAACGCGGTCGCGGCACAGCTCGACGCGCTCTGGCCCAAGCTGTACGAGCGCCGCGTGTACTTCGCCGGCCGCCGCGGCGTGCCGGCGTCCGAGGTGCCGCCGATCGACGTCGAACGCGTGCTGCGCGAGCAGTTCATCCACGGCGATCCGTCGGCCTGTTTCGAACAGATCGCGGCGCTGCGCGCGCGCACCGGCATCCCGAATTTGCGCTGCGTGTTCAACGCCAACGGCCTGCTCGGCAACGACGCCGCGCTGGCCGGCATGCGGCTCTTCGCGCGCGAAGTCCTGCCCGCGCTGAAGGCCATCCACTGAGGGCCGGTGCGCATCGCACGCCGCCCGCGTCATCATCCCTTCCTGCTTCTTTCGAGAGAGACACACGACCATGCAAATCGCCAAGATCCCCGTCACCATCGTCACCGGCTTCCTGGGCAGCGGCAAGACCACGCTGCTGCGCCACATCCTCGGCAATGCCGAAGGCCGGCGCATCGCCGTCATCGTCAATGAGTTCGGCGAGCTGGGCATCGACGGCGAGATCCTGCGCGGCTGCGGCATCGGTTGCGACGACGAAGGCAACGAGCGCGAAGGCGCGCTGTACGAGCTGGCCAACGGCTGCGTCTGCTGCACCGTGCAGGAAGAATTTTTGCCGGTGATGCAGCAGCTCGCCGCACGGCGCGACCAGATCGACGCGGTGCTGATCGAGACCTCGGGCCTCGCATTGCCCAAGCCGCTGGTGCAGGCCTTCCAGTGGCCGGACATCGCCAACATCTTCACGGTCGACGCGGTGGTCACGGTGGTCGATGGACCGGCGGCGGCATCGGGCCAGTTCGCGGAAGACGTGGCAGCGGTCGACGAACTGCGCCGCGCCGACCCGAACCTGGACCACGAATCGCCGCTGCACGAACTGTTCGAAGACCAGCTGTCGGCCGCCGACCTGGTGGTGCTCAACAAGACCGACCTGATGGACGCCGCCGCGCAGGCGCAGGTCGAGGCGCTGATCCGTGCCGAGATTCCGGCCGAGGTGAAGATCGTCAACGCCACCGAAGGCCGGCTGCCGCTGGCGGTGCTGCTGGGCCAGGGCCGCGCGGCCGAGACCACCATCGACGCGCGCCAGAGCCATCACGACCACGAGGAAGACCATGACCACGACGAGTTCGACTCGCTGGTGATCGAGCTGCCGGCGGTCGACCGCGACCGCCTGATGGCGGCGCTGGCCGGGTTGGTGGAAGCGCACACGATCTATCGCATCAAGGGTTTCGTCGCAGTGCCGGGCAAGCCGATGCGGCTGCTGGTGCAGGGCGTGGGCCGGCGCTTCGACGCGCATTTCGATCGCCGCTGGAAAGATGGAGAGGCGCAGGTCACGCGGCTCGTGTTCATCGGCGAAGACCTCGATGCGGGTGCCTTGCGCGACGCGTTGAACGCGAGCATCGCCGTCGCCGCCTGACCGCGTTTCTCATCACACCAACGCGCGCCGCATGCATCTGCTGAGCACCCAGCCCGGACGCTTCGTCGAAGACGACAGCGTGGTGACGCGGCTCGACCAGACGCCGGCCGACATCGTGGTGCTGAGCTCGGCCGACACCACGCTGGCGCTGCTGGCAGCGGCGCGCACGCGCATCGCGCAGGCCGGTGGCGACTACCCGTCGCTGCGGCTCGCGAACCTGATGTATTTGAAGCAGCCGGCATCGCTCGATCTCTATGTCGACGAGGTGCTGCAGCATGCGCGCGTGGTGGTGGTCGACCACCTGGGCGCCGAGTCGGCCTGGGCCTATGGGATCGAGCAGATCGAGAAGCTGGCGCGGCGTCGCGGCCAGCAGCTCGCGATCTTCTCGGGCGACCTGCAGGAGGACGACGACCTGCTTGCGCGCAGC
>JAZKDL010000559.1:0-2874 GCA_040387575.1 Pseudomonadota bacterium | reverse complement strand
CAAGGAAATTGCGCGCATCGAAGGCGAAATCGCCAAGGTGAACGGCAAACTCGGAAATGAAGCATTCGTAGCCAAAGCGCCTACCGCGGTGATCGCCCAGGAACGACAACGGCTGGAGGATTTCAGCGCCACGATCTCGCGGCTACAGGCACAGCTTTTGCGTCTGGTTTGATTAGTCTTCCAAACGTCTCAAAGTGCAATTAGTATCTCTGGGACGCTCACTTTTTTATACAAATGTCCAATTCGACGACGCGTATTCGCAAGGCCGTTTTCCCAGTTGCGGGCTTCGGCACCCGCTTTCTGCCGGCAACCAAGGCGCAGCCCAAGGAGATGCTGCCGGTCGTCGACAAACCGCTGATCCAGTACGCGGTCGAAGAGGCTTATGCCGCTGGCATCCGCGACATGATCTTCGTCACGGGCCGCAACAAGCGCGCCATCGAAGACCATTACGACACCGCCTATGAACTGGAAAGCCAGCTCGAAGCGGCCGGCAAGACGGCGCTGCTTGAGATCACACGCGCCGTGATGCCTTCGGACATGACCGTCTCCTATGTGCGCCAGCCGCGCATGCTGGGTCTGGGCCATGCGGTGCTGTGTGCTGAGCATCTGGTCGGCAACGAGCCCTTCGCGGTTCTGCTGGCGGACGACCTGATGGTCGGTCCGAAGGGCGGCCTGCCGGTTCTGGCCCAGATGACGGAAGCCTTCAGCCAGCTCGGCCGATCGCTGCTGGCGGTGCAGGAAGTGCCGCTGGACCAGGTCAAGCGCTACGGCATCGTGGCCGGCGACCAGATCGAGGAAGGCCTGGTCAAGGTCAATCGCATGGTCGAGAAGCCGTCGCCGGAATCGGCACCCTCACGCCTCGGCGTGGCCGGCCGTTACGTGCTGACGCCAGGCGTGTTCGCCGAGATTCGCAACCAGCCCAAGGGCGCGGGCGGCGAGATCCAGCTGACCGACGGCATTGCCGCGCTGATGAAGAAGGAAGCCGTTTACGCCTACGCCTACAAGGGCGTGCGTTACGACTGCGGCAGCAAGGAAGGCTTCCTGCAGGCCAGCGTCGAACTCGCGCTGGAACATCCGGAAGTCGGAGCCCAGTTCCGCGAATACCTCAAGAGCCTGACGCTCTGATACCCCGCCGTCCGCTGCTGCCCGTCGCGCTCAGCGCCGGCGCAGCACATGGATGAAGTCGCTTCCGACGGTCTGCTGCTCGACCAGCGCATTGCCCGTCTGGCGAGCAAAGGCCTGAAAGTCGCGCACCGAACCCGCATCGGTCGAGACCACCCGGAGCAGCTCGCCGCTCTGCATCTCGTTCAGTGATTTCTTGGCCTTGAGGATCGGCAGCGGGCAGTTCAGCCCGCGCGTGTCGAGTTCCTTGTGGATTTCCATGTCGCGCTCCGCCCTCAGGCTTCGGCCGGCGGATCGGCCCGGCGTGGCCATTCGGTGAACTGCGGCTCGTAGCCGCGCGTGCGCAGCCAGTCGGCCAGCGCGTAGCCCGTACCCGCAGGCCAGCACTTGACGTCGCCCAGGTCGTAGAGCTTGTAGTCGACCAGCTCCGGCGACAGCCGCACTTCGCCGTCGGCGACCGCGTGGTACGCGATGATCACCTGGTTCATGCGCTTGAACTCGTAGACGCCCACCAACTTGAGCGCGCTCACGTCGAGGTTGGTTTCTTCCTTGACCTCGCGCGTGATGCCCTCTTCCGGCGTTTCGTCCGCCTCCATGAAGCCGGTGATCAGCGCATAGGCCTTGTGCGCCCAGGCGGCGTTGCGGGCCAGCAGAACCTGGCCGCGGTATTCGACGATCGCGGCGAGCACCGGCGTCGGGTTGTTCCAGTGGGTCCAGCCGCAGGCGGGGCAACGCAGCCGCGTGGTCGGGCCGCTGTCTTCCATCAGTTCGATGTCGGTCAGCGCGGTGGCGCAGGCGGGGCAGTAGGTGGGAACGAACATGTTGCGGGCCTCAGGCGGGAAAGACGCCGGTCGACAGGTAGCGGTCGCCACGGTCGCAGACGACGAAGACGATGGTTGCGTTCTCGACCTTCTTGGCGACTTCGAGCGCAACCCAGAGCGCGCCAGCGGCAGAGATGCCGCCGAAGATGCCTTCCTCACGTGCCAGCCGGCGGCACAACTCTTCAGCGTTGTCCTGGCTCACGTTGATCACCTGATCGATACGGCTCGGGTCGTAGATCTTCGGCAGGTACTCCTGCGGCCACTTGCGGATGCCCGGTATGCGGGAACCGTCGTCGGGCTGAGCGCCGATGATCTGAACCGCAGGGTTCTTTTCCTTCAAGAAGCGCGACACGCCGGTGATCGTGCCGGTGGTGCCCATCGCGCTCACGAAGTGCGTGACGCGGCCTTGCGTGTCGGCCCAAATCTCGGGGCCCGTGGTTTCGTAATGGATGCGCGGGTTGTCCGGATTCGCGAACTGGTCGAGAACGCGGCCCTTGCCCTGCGCCACCATCTGATCGGCCAGATCGCGCGCGTATTCCATGCCGCCACTCTTTGGCGTGAGCAGCAGTTCGGCGCCGAACGCCTTCATGGTCTGCGCACGTTCGACCGACAGGTCCTCCGGCATGATCAACACCATGCGGTAACCCTTGATCGCCGCGGCCATGGCGAGCGCAATGCCGGTGTTGCCCGAAGTCGCCTCGATCAACGTGTCGCCGGGCTTGATCTCGCCGCGCTCCTCGGCACGCTTGATCATCGACAGTGCGGGCCGGTCCTTCACCGAGCCGGCGGGGTTGTTGCCTTCGAGTTTGCCGAGGATCACGTTGCCGCGCCGCGCGTTGTCGGCTGCGTCAATGCGCTGGAGGGCCACCAGCGGCGTCTTGCCGATGGCGTCTTCGATGGTGGGATAAGTCATGTTTCTCTCGTGTCGCGC
>JAZKDL010000558.1:0-5685 GCA_040387575.1 Pseudomonadota bacterium | reverse complement strand
CGAGCGCGATCACGCGACCCTGCTTGAGCATCGCGATGCGGTTGCAGAGCGCCTCCGCTTCTTCCAGGTAATGGGTGGTCAGCAGCACGGTGCTGCCCTGCTTGTTCAGCTTGGCGACGAATTGCCAGAGCGTCTGGCGCAATTCCACATCGACGCCGGCGGTGGGCTCGTCCAGCACGATCACCTGGGGCTTGTGCACCAGCGCCTGAGCCACGAGCACGCGACGCTTCATGCCACCGGAGAGTTGCCGCATGTTCGCCGCAGCCTTGTCGGCAAGGCCGAGGCTCTGCAGCAACTCATCGATCCAGTCGTCGTTCTTCTTGATGCCGAAGTAGCCGGACTGGATCCTCAGCGCTTCACGCACATTGAAGAACGGGTCGAAGACCAGTTCCTGCGGAACGATACCCAGATGACGGCGCGCTTCTGCATAGTCGCGCTGTACATCGAAGCCATGCACGCTCACATGGCCAGAGGTAGGGCGCGACAGCCCGGCCAACATGCTGATGAGCGTCGTCTTGCCTGCTCCGTTGGGGCCAAGCAGGCCGAAGAACTCGCCTTCTTCGATTTGGAAACTCACGTCATCGACCGCACGCAAACCAGGCTTGCCCTGGGCGCGTTGCTGACGTGAGGGGGGATAGGTCTTGCAGACCGATTGGAAGAATATCGCGGGCATGGGGAGCCCGAGATTTTACGGGGGCCGTGGTTTTTCTAAGGCGCGGCGGGCAATAGCCCTGCCACGCCATAGAGCGTGGCCAGTTCGCGCAGCCTGGGAGAAAGTCCCTTGACCGCAAAAGCGCGACCAAGGGCAGCGGCTTCGCGACGGCATTCGAGCAATACGGCGAGCGCGGACGAGTCGAATCGCGTCAATGCCGTGGCATCGACCACTGCGGCAGATCCGCTCTGTCCCGCCAAACCCTGCTGCAACATCCGCATGCAGGCTGGTGCGTCGTCATGCGTCAGCGAAGAAGGCAGGACCAGCATGTTCGCCTCAGCCCTTCGTATTGCTCTTGTTGCGGGTGGCCAGCGCTTCGATCAGGCCGTCGATGCCCTTGCTGTTGATCTGCTGCGCGAATTGCGAACGGTAGGTATCGACCAGCCAGACACCAAGCACGTTCAGGTTGTAAACCTTCCAGCCGCCTGCATCACCGGGCGTCTTCTCGAGCCGGTAGTCGAGTTGAACCGGGTCGCCACGGCCGCGAATCTCGGTGCGCACCAGCACTTCCTTGTCGTCGGCAGAACCACGGAAGGGAAGGATCGTGACCGTTTGATCGCTCACTTGGTCGAGCGCGCCGGCATAAGTTCGCACCAGCAGCGTCTTGAACTCGTCCTGCAGGCGCTTCTGTTGCTCGGGTGTGGCTTGGCGCCACGCAGGACCGACGGCTGATGCCGTCATGCGCTGGAAATTGACGTTCGGCATGATCTTGCTGTCCACCAGCAACATGATCTTGTTGATGTCACCAGCCTTGATCGACTTGTCGGCCTTGATGGTGGCCAGTACGTCGCTGGAAAGCCGTTTCACCAGTTCATCCGGCGTCTCATCAGCAGCGCGCGCCGGCGAGACAAAAAGAACCGCCGCGCTGAAAAGCATGGCGCCCATCAGGGCGAAGCGGCCCAGCGTACGACGTTGAATGGTCACGTTCATTTTTTAGTTCCTCTCAGTTCAAGCAGGTCGGCAACCTTGTCGATATTTGACAAAGCCCCGGAGCCCCGGTTCCCACGCACATCCGCCGCATGCAACGAATTGCAAGAACCTGGCAGCGTGGCAAAACGACTCAATAGTCGCCGCCATCCTGCGAAGGCTTGCCGTTGTTGACCTCCGCGGCACGTCGCTGCAGATAGGCATCGCGCGTGAACGAATACTTGTCTAGCGCAGCATCCCCGATCAGAGATGTCGCCCTCAGATAGCGTGCACGTGCATCGACGATGCGAAGCACGTACAGCGAATTGCGTACGCCGACGTCATTGATCTCTGACAGCAAACCGCCCTGGACGTCGACAGGCAGCGCCACCGTGTCGCGCAAGGTGGACGGCCCGAGGAGAGGAAGCATCACGAATGGACCACTGCCCACCCCCCAATACCCGAGCGTCTGTCCGAAGTCTTCCTGATGACGATCGATACCGAGTTCGGTCGCCACGTCCAGAATGCCGCCGAGCCCGAACAAGGTGTTGACGTTGAAGCGCATGAAGGTCTCGGCACTGTCTTGCGCGCGCAACTGCAGCACACTGTTGACGAAGCTCCAGACCTCGGTCAGGTTGCTGAAGAAGTTGTGCACGCCGGTTCGCACCGGCGAAGGCAGCACACGGTTGTAGGCTGTGGCGACCGGTACCAGCACGGCCGTATCGACCGCATCGTTGAATCGATAGACGCCTCGATTGAATGGCTCTAGCGGGTCGGCCGGATTGGCATTCGGTCCGGTAGCGCATGCCGTAACGAGCGCCAACGCGACCGTCGCGCAGCCCCAGCGCAATGCCGTCTTGACAGCAGTGGTGTATGTAATTTTCGCGTTCATTTTTTGTTGTCCTTCTCCGAACCTGACGGCCCGCTTTCAGCCTTGCTATAAAGGAATTGACTGATCAGGTTTTCAAGCACTACGGCCGATTGCGTCGAGGTGATGACGTCGCCAGCCTGCAGGTTCTTCTCCTCGGCGCCAGCTTCGATCCCCAAGTACTGCTCGCCGAGCAGGCCACTGGTCAGGATCTTCAGCGAACTGTCCTTGGGAAAACTGTAACGACTTTGCAAAGACAGTGCGACGGTGGCCTGATAGCGCTTGTCGTCGAAGCTGATCGAATCCACCCGACCAACCACCACACCAGCACTTTTGATCGCGGTCTGCGGCTTGAGGCCGCCGATGTTGTCGAAGCGTGCGGTCACGACGTAGGTCTTTTGAAAATTCAGGTTCAGCAGATTGGCCGACTGAAGCGCCAGGAACAGCAGTGCCGCCGCGCCGATCAGCACGAACAGCCCGACCCAGATGTCCTTGTTGGAACGTTGCATCGTCTTTCTTCCTAATTTCTCTCGCGCATTCGAATGAACAAACGCGTCATATGCTGAACATCATGGCGGTGAGCAGAAAGTCCAGCCCCAGCACCGCCAGCGACGCGACAACCACGGTACGCGTCGTTGCACGCGATACCCCTTCAGGCGTTGGCTGGGCGGCATAACCTTCGAGCAACGCAACGAACGTGACGGTCAATCCGAACACGACGCTCTTGATGAATCCGTTGCCGACGTCCTTCCAGACGTCCACCCCGCCTTGCATTTGCGCCCAGAACGCGCCCGAATCGAGGCCAAGCATCAGCACGCCGACCACATAGCCGCCGATGATGCCGACGGCGCTGAACACAGCGGCCAGCAGCGGCATCGTGATGACACCCGCCCAGAAACGCGGCGCCAGGATGCGCCGGACCGGGTCGACCGCCATCATTTCCATCGCACTGAGTTGCTCGCCAGCCTTCATGAGGCCAATCTCTGCAGTGAGCGACGTCCCCGCACGCCCTGCAAAAAGCAGCGCCGCGACCACTGGACCGAGCTCCCGCACCAGCGACAGCGCCACCAGCAGGCCGAGCGCGTCGGAGGCACCGTAACGTTGAAGCGTGTAGTAGCCCTGCAATCCCAGCACGAAGCCGACGAACAGGCCCGAGACGGCAATGATCGCCAGCGAGTAGTTGCCGAGGAAATGGATCTGATCGCGAACGAGGCCGAACCGGCGCAGGCTCGACGCGCCGGGAACGAGCAATTGCCAGAACAGGCGTGCACCACTGCCCAGGTCGGCCAGCTTGCTGCGCACCGCGAAACCGACATCGGCGGGATTCCAGAAGCTCACCGGAGGCCTCCCTGCACATGGCCGAAATCTTCTTCGACGCTGGCGCCGGGATAGTGGAAGCGAACCGGGCCATCCGGCAATGCATTGACGAACTGGTGGACCAACGGATCCTCGCTGCGCCGCACATCTTCAGGCCGACCTTGCGCCGCGACGCCGCCATTGGCCAGCACCACCACATGATCGGCAATGCGGAAGGTCTCTTCCAAGTCGTGCGACACGACGATGCTGGTCAGCCCGAGTGTGTCGTTGAGCTGACGGATCAAACGCGCCGCAGTGCCGAGCGAAATCGGATCGAGCCCTGCGAAAGGTTCGTCGTACATCACAAGGTCTGGATCGAGCGCGATTGCGCGGGCCAATGCCACGCGCCGCGCCATGCCACCGGACACTTCGCTGGGAAGAAGATCGCGCGCACCACGCAAGCCGACCGCATCGAGTTTCATCAGCACGATGTCCCGAATCAACGGCTCCGGCAACTGCGTGTGCTCGCGCAGCGGGAAGGCAACGTTGTCAAACACGCTCATGTCGGTGAACAAGGCGCCGAACTGGAACAGCATCCCCATTCGACGACGCGCGGCATAGAGCGTCTGCGCATTCATCTTGCCAACGTCATGACCATCGATCAGCACTTCGCCGCGCTGCGCGCGTGCCTGTCCGCCGATCAGCCGAAGCACGGTGGTCTTCCCGCCGCCGGACGCGCCCATGAGCGCGGTGACCTTCCCGCGCGGCACGCTGAAGGAGACGCCGTCCAGAATGGCGCGCGCGCCGTAGCCGAAGCGGACGTCGCGAAATTCAACCAGGGCGGTGGCGGGAGTGGAAGGGTCCATATCAAGAAAAAAGCCGGGCGCCTTGTCAGACTCCCGGCTCGGGTTTTTACCGATGATAAATGAGCGCCGCTCAAGCGGCCTCACCCATTCGTATTAGCGAGGAAGGTCGCTGAACCCCATCAGGAATTCATCGACCGCGCGCGCGCTCTGGCGCCCCTCGCGGATCGCCCATACCACCAGCGACTGACCGCGGCGCATGTCGCCCGCAGCGAAGACCTTGGGCACGCTGGTCGCGTAGCCGCCGGAGAAGTCCACTGTGGCCTTCGCATTGCCACGCGCATCCTTGTCGATGCCGAAGGCGTCGAGGACGCTGGCGACCGGGCTCACGAAGCCCATGGCCAGCAGCACGAGGTCGGCCTTGAGCACCTGTTCGCTGCCGGGCACTTCGACCATCTTTCCGTCCTTCCACTCGACGCGAACGGTCTTCAGTCCGGTGACCTTGCCGTTCTCGCCGATGAATTCCTTCGTCGAGATCGCGAATTCGCGATCGCACCCCTCGTCGTGGCTGGAGCTGGTCCGCAGCTTGTATGGCCAGTAGGGCCAGGTCATCGGCCGGTTTTCTTCGACTGGGGGCAGTGGCATCAGTTCGAACTGGGTGACGCTGACCGCGCCATGCCGGTTGCTGGTGCCCACGCAATCGGAGCCGGTATCGCCGCCGCCGATCACGATCACATGCTTGCCATCCGCGCGCAGCTGGCCCTTGACCTTGTCGCCCGCGTTGACGCGGTTCTGTTGCGGCAGGAATTCCATTGCGAAATGGATGCCATCGAGATCGCGGCCGGGCACCGGCAGATCACGCGACTGCTCGGCACCACCGGTCAGCAGTACGGCGTCGAATTCCTTGTCGAGCTGCTCGGGCGTGACGACTTCCTTCGCCAGGTTCGTGACCTTGGAGCCCTTGCCCAGCGGATCCTTCGCGGCGCCGACGATCACGCCGGTGCGGAACACCACGCCCTCGGCCTTCATCTGCTCGACGCGCCGATCGATGTGCGTCTTCTCCATCTTGAAGTCGGGAATGCCGTAGCGCAGCAGGCCGC
>JAZKDL010000557.1:0-7632 GCA_040387575.1 Pseudomonadota bacterium | reverse complement strand
GCGATCTCCGGCCAGATGACGAGCAGGCCCAGCAGCACGAACATGAGCAGATGGAAAGGCACCGTGCCGAGCACCACGTCGGTCAGGCTGCCGCGCGAGATGCTCTGGATCACGAACAGGTTGATGCCGATCGGCGGCGTGATCTGCCCCATCTCGATGAAGACCACGACGATGATGCCGAACCAGACCGGATCGATGCCGTAGCTCGCCAGCAGCGGATAGAGCAGCGGCACGGTGATGACGATCATCCCGAGGCTTTCGACGAAGGCGCCGAGTGCGGTGAAGAGCAACAGCAGCGCGAAGAAGAATTCGAACTTGTTGAGCTTCAGCCCGACGATGAATTCGGTCACCTGCTCGCCCACGCCGGCATAGCTCATCGCGTAAGAGAACACGAAGGCCGCGTAGGTGATGAACAGGATGTTCGCGACCACCAGCGACGACCTCCGCAGGCACTCGACGAACTCCTTCCACGACAGCTTTCCCCAGATGCGCGAGATCACGAGGCTGAACAGGCAGCCGGCGCCGGCCGCCTCGGTCGGCGTGGCCACGCCGCTGTAGATCGTTCCCATGATCGCGACGATCAGCACGACGAAGGGCACGACGTCGAGCAGCGCGTTCAGGATCACGCGCCACGGCAGGCTGCCGGTTTCCTTGGGTGCGATCTCCGGGCGCATCAGCGCAGCGATTGCGACGTACACCATGAACATCAGCGTCAGGATGACGCCGGGCACGATGCCCGCCATGAACAGCTTGGCGACCGAGGTTTCGGTGAAGGTGCCGTACACGATCATCGCGATGCTCGGCGGCACCAGGATGCCCAGCGTGCCGCCCGCGGCGAGCGTGCCGGTCGCGAAGCGCCGGTCGTAGTTGCGCGCCTCCAGCTGCGGCAGCGCGACCTTGCCGATGGCCGCGGCGGTCGCGATGCTCGAACCGCTCACCGCCGCGAACATCGCACAGCCCGCGATGTTGGTCTGCAGCAGCCCGCCGGGCACCTTGCGCACCAGCTTCGAGAGGCCGCCATACACGCGCAGCCCGATGCCGCTGCCCTGCAGGAACTCGGCCATCAGCACGAACAGCGGAATGGCAGTGAGCGTGTAGCTGTCCATGCTGCCCCAGCTCACCAGCCCGAGCCCGTGCAACGCACCGACGCCGCCCTGCATGTACAGGTAGACGACACCCGGCAGCAGGATCGCGAAGGGCACGGTCATGCCGGCCGCGAGCAGGCCCAGGAACAGGATGAAGATCAGGATGATCTGGTACTCGGGGCTCATGGCGCACTCCCTGAAGCTGCCGGCGCCTGCCGGGCGTAGCGAAGCCGCCGCACGTCGGCCGCCACGGTGCGCAACAGCGTCAACGTGAGCGCGAGCGTGCCGAGCGGCATGGCGAGCCGCGGCATCCACAGCGGCGTCATCAGGCTGGTCGCGGCGACGTCGCCCGAGGCCCAGGTGATCCACGCGAAGCGCGTGAACTCGAAGAACAGCACGGCCGTGACGAGCGTCGTCGCCAGGTCGAACACCAGGCGCAAGCCGGCGCGGCCGACCGGCGTGAGCCGCGAGTCGAGCAGGTGCACCCGGTGGAACGCATGCTCGGTCTGGCCCGCGGCAAGGCCGAGGAAGGTGATGGCGATCAGCGCATAGCCGCCCAGCTCGTTGGTGAACTGGAGCGACCAGCCGAACGCGGAGCGCACGATCATCTCGACACCCATCATCACCACGAGGATCACGACGGCCACCTCGGTCGCGCCGCAGGTGACGCGCTCCAGCAGGCTGCTGCGCGGGCTGAAGGCGTCGGCGTCTTCCGGCGCGGCGGCCGTGAGGTCCACTGCAATCGGCTTCATGCTCAACGCCCGATCACCGGCAGGATCTTCTGCATGGCTTCTTGCGCGGCGCCGGAGCGCGTACCCGCCCAGCTCTTCCAGTAAGGCGCCATCTTGGCTTCGGCGGTGGCGATGTCGGCCTGGGTCGGCTCGGTGACGACCATGCCTTCGGCGGCGAGCTTGCGGGTGACATCGTCATCCTCCGCGGCCATGGCGTTGGTCATGCGGCGGGTGTGGTCGTCCACGACCGCCTGCACGGTCTTGCGGGTGTCCGGCGACAGCTTGTCCCAGGCTCCCTTGTTCACCAGTACCAGTGAATCGATGAAGCTGATGTTGAGCCGGTAGCTGTACTTGAGCAGGTCGCGCCACACGTAGCCGTAGCCCGAACTCGCGGTGATGGCGCCGTCGATCACGCCGCGGTCGATCGCCGCGGCCACTTCGGCGGTGCCGAGCGTGACCGGAATGCCGCCGAGCATCTTGATGAAGTCGGCCTGCTCGGGCGCGATCACGCGGATCTTCTGGCCTTCGACGTCGGCCAGCGAGGTCAGCTTCTTGCGCGACCACAGCACATTGTTCGGAAAGATGTAGCGGCCGAGGATGACCACGTCCTTCTTTGCATATTCGGCGCGCAGGTACGGCGCCTCGATGTCCCAGGCCTTCTCGAACTCGCCCATCGAGCGGATCAGCAGCGGCAGGCGCACGACGGCGCCGACCGGCGCGCTGCCGACGAAGAAGGCATCGTCGCCGAGCTGCACCACGTTGTCGGCCACCGCCTGCGTGATGTTGGTCGCCGCAATGGGCAGCGTGCCGCCCAGGTTCAGGCGCACCGTCAGCTGCCCGCCGGTCTCCTTCTTGATCGCCTCGAACATGCCGTTCAGGCCCTTGACCGCGGTCACCGTGGCCACGGCGTTGTAGGTGTAGGCGCGCCAGAAATCGGCCGCCTGCGCAACGCCGACGGCGGCCCATGCCATGACGGCGGCGAGCGCCATCCCGGCCGCGCGGATGCCGGCCCTGTTCGAAATTCTCATTCTTGTCTCCTGGTTGTTCTGGGGCACCGGCACAGCGCGCCGGGCCGTGGACGCGGGTTCAGGCGTCGTCGAATGCCGCGTCGATCTCTTCGATGTCCATGCGGGCATAGCTCGCGGCCGAGCCGCCCAGGTCCCAGACCGACTCGCCGCGTGCCACGGCCTGCGCCATGTCTTCTTCCTTGCGCATGCGGGCCAGCGCGGCCTGCACGGTCGCGGCGGCTTCGTGCCGCGGCACGCAGATCACGCCGTCGCCGTCGGCCACGATCAGGTCGCCCGGGCTCACCGTGACGCCGTCGCAGACGACCGGTGTGTTGACGAAGCCGTGCCCGCTCTTGTCGGGATGGATCGACAGGATGTGCGTCGACCAGACCGGGCAGCCCAGCGACTCGACCGTGTCGGTGTCGCGCACGCAGCCCTGCACGACCACGCCGGCCAGGCCCTTGCGCATCGCATAGCGCGCGGCCATGTCGCCCCACTGCGCGCCCGAGGTCTCGGCGTCGCACACGACCACGAGCACGTCGCCGGGCTGCGCGAGGTACAGCGCGCGATGCATCATGAGGTTGTCGCCCGGCGCGCAGAAGGCGGTCACCGCCGGCCCGGCGATGCGCGCGCCCTTCTGGATCGGCCGCATGCGGCTCGACATCAGCCCGCCGCGGCCACGCAGCGCGGCCGCTTCATGCAGGTCGGACACCGTCACCTCGCGCGCCTGCGCACACAGTTCGGCGTCCACGCGGTTGACGCGAAGGAAGACTCTGGATTTGTTCAAGACGTTTCTCCTGGCGTCGGTTCAGTGCGGCACGCAGTACGCGTCGGCCGCCAGGCGGAAGGTCGTGCGCTTCATCAGGCGCGGCTGGTTCAGCTGCATCTCGTCGCGGCGATGCATCGTGCAGCCGTTGTCCCACATCATCAGGTCGCCGTTGTGCACCTTGTGGCGGTACACCAGCTCGGGGCTGCCGCCCGCCTCGAACAGGATCGGCAGCACGCGCGCGTTCTCGGCTTCGCTCAGGCCTTCGATCGACACCAGTGTGGTCGGGTCGGCATACAGCGCCTTGCGGCCCGTCACGGGATGCGTCAGCACGACCGGGTGGAACGCGTCGGGCAGGCTCGCCATCTTCTTGGCCTGCGCGCTTTCCTTGTCCTTCAGTTCGAGCGTGTTCATGATCGCCATGCGCTTGGCGTAGCGGTAGGTGCCGGTGCGGCCGTCGATCAGCTTCTGGATGTCGGCGGGCAGCCGGTCCCAGGCGCCGTACTGGTTGGCCCAATAGATGTCGCCGCCGCCCTTCGGCACCTCGACGCCGTACAGCATCGCGCCGGTGGCCGGGCGCACCACGAAGGTCTGGTCCGAATGCCAGTCGACGTCGTCGCCGCCCGCGAAGCCGCCGACGAAGCGGCCATCGGCATAGCGCAGCGTGCTGAAGTAGATGATCTCGTCGCGGTACGGCGACTGGATGTCCTTGCGATTCGCGGACTCGCAATGGCCGAACAGCTGGCTGAAGCGCACTTGCTCTTCTTCCTCCAGCGACTGGCGCCGGAAGATGATCACCGGCGAGGTCTGCCAGAGTTCACGGATGTGTTCGATCGCCTCGGGGTTGTCGAGCAGTTCGGAGATCGGCTCTTCGATCTCGATCACGAAATCCGAGTGGAGCTTGCGGTGCTTGAGTTCTTGCAGGATGGCGGACATGGAGGTCTCCTTGGGTGGTGGTGAGGCAGGTCTCTGGGGACGTTGAAAAAGGCGGCCGAGCCGACCGGGCGATCGCCCGGATCAGTCGACTTTCATGTTGGCGCTGCGGATGATTTCCGCATCGGTCTGGCGCTCGGAGCGCAGCCATGCGACCAGTTGGCGGTGGTCCATCGGCGGTGCGGGTTCGAAGCCCAGGTCGTGCAGCGCCTTGGCCGTTTCCGGCAGCGCCAGGATCTTGCGCATCTCGGCGGCCAGGCGGTCGCGAACCTCGGGCGGCGTGCCGCGCGGCGCCATCAGCGCGTTCCATGCGACCACGCTGAAGCCGTCGAGGCCCTGCTCCGCGACCGACTTGATGTCGGGCAGCGCGGCCATCGATTTGGCCGAGGTCACGGCGAGCGGCTTGATCTTTCCGAACTGGGCGCGAGACGCCGCAACCGTGTCGATCAGCACCGGCACCTGGTTGCCGAGCAGCGCCGTCATCGCCTCGCCGGAGCCCTTGTACTTGATGCCGAACAGCGGCACGTTCTGCCGCTTGACCATCTCGAAGACCAGCTGCGCGGTGACGCTGGGCAACCCGACGTCGATCTTGTCTGGCCGCGCCTTGGCGAGCTGGATCAGCTCGGCCAGCGAGTTGACGTTGAGCGACGGATGCGCCGAGATGACCATCGGGATGAAGGCCGTCGCGATGATCGGCTCGAAGTCCTTCTCCGCGTCGAATCCGATGTTGTCGTACAGCGCCGGGTTCATCGCATGCGTGCCTGACGCGCCCATGATCAGCGTGTAGCCGTCGGGCGTGGCGCGCGCCGCATAGGCCGTGCCGATGTTGCCGAAGGCGCCGGGACGGTTTTCCACCACGACGCCTTCGTTGAAAGCCGCCGACAGCTTCGACGCGAAGTAGCGCGTGGCGATGTCGGTGCTCTGACCTGGCGGATAGGCCACGATGATCCGGATGGGCCGGTTCGGATAGTTCTGCGCTGCCGCGCCCGCTGCGAGCATGAGCGCCAGCGGCACGGCGGCCAGCCAGCGCAGGGACCGGGAAATGGAAGTCATCGTTTTGTCTCCTCAGGGTTGGATGGGCAGCGCCATTGCGGGCGTCCGCAGGTAGCGCGCATCGAGCGCATCGAAGGCGCTGCATCCGATCTGCGCCATGACCACGTCGATCTCGTTGCGCACGATCTGCAGCGCGCGTGCGATGCCGTCGGCGCCACCGGCCGCAGCACCGAACAACGTGGGCCGGCCGAAGAAGGCGAAGCGCGCGCCCAGGCAGCGCGCGATCACGATGTCGGAGCCGCGCCGCACGCCGCTGTCGACCATCAGCTCGACCTGGTCGCCGACCGCCGCGCGGATGGCGGGCAGCATCTCGATCGGCGTCGGCGCGACGTCGAGCTGGCGGCCGCCGTGGTTGGACACGATGATCCCGTTCACGCCGATCGATGCGGCCTGCCGCGCATCGTCGGGATGCAGCACGCCCTTGACCACGAGTGGCCCCTGCCAATCGGCGCGGATGCGTTCGAGCGTCTGCCAGCGGATCATCGGTGCCGGCGTCAGCGTGCCGTAGAGGTCGGCCACCTCGGCGGCCGATGCACCTTGGCGGCCATACGGCGCCCAGTTGCTCATCATCGGGATGCCGCCGCTGCGCAGGTAGCGCAGCACCCAGGCCGGATGGCCGAGCGCCTCCAACACCACGGCCGGCGTCATGCGAAAGGGCCGCGTGAAGCCGTTGCGCCGGTTGCGCTCGCGGTTGGAGTTGACGGGCACGTCGACCGACACCACCAGCGTGTGCACACCGGCGTCGCGCGCACGCTTCACCAGGTCGGTGTTGATGCGCTCGTCACGCGTGCCGTAGATCTGGAACCAGACATGGTCGGGCGCGATCTTCGCGACCTTCTCGACCGCCGCATTGCTCGCGCTCGACAGCAGGAAGGGCACGTCGGCCGCCTTGGCCGCGGCGGCCAGCAACTCGTCCGCGCCGGGGTGGAAGAGCCCGGCCAGTCCGGTCGGCGAAATGCCGAACGGGCTTGCATAGCGGCGGCCCAGCAGCTCGGTCGACTGGTCGCGTTGCGACACGTCGACCAGGTAGCGCGGCAGCAATTGAAATTGCCGGAAGGCCTCGCGGTTGCGCCGCATGCAGTCCTCGTCGTCGACACCGCCGTCGATGAAATCAAAGGCAATGCGGGGCAGCTTGCGGCGCGCCATCTGGCGCAGGTCTTCGAGGTTGACCGCGGTCTTCACGTTCATCGCTTCTCGTTGTGGAGTTGTCTCTCACTTCGAGAATATCGACGCAACTTTTTGCTGCCCATAGGGCCGCAACTCGGAGTTTCACTATTTGAACTTGTCGATCGCAGCCGGGTCGAGCGTGCCGATGCCAGGCACTTGCATCAACACGCCGAGGAACTGGCGCGCATCGGCCTGCACGTCCGCCGCGACCTCGTTCAATGCGCCGCGCACGGCATCGACGCGCGACTCGCCGAATTGCTCCGGCAGGCCGGTCAGGCAGACCGCGGCCACGCCACGCCCATCGGCACCGCAGACCGGCACCGCGAACGCGTGCACGCCCGGCGCCACGTCGCCGAGGTTCACGCCGAAGCCGTGGCGCTGCGATCGCTCGCGCATCTTGCGCAACGCATCGAGCCGCCCTTCGCCGCGCTGCAGGATCTCCTGCTGCACGTTGTCGGCCAGGATGTTCTCGGCTTCGAGATGCGGCAGCGTCTGCAGGATGGCGACGCCGCCGACGGAGGTGAACAGCGGCCGCCGCGTGCCGACATGCACCATCAGCCCGCGAAGTTCGAGGTCGCCCTTGCGCACGTTGCACACGTACTCGTTGCCGCTGCGCAGCATCAGCCAGGCGATCGCTTCGGTCTCCGCCGCGAACTTCGCGAGGCGACGTTCGCAGGCTTGTTGAAAGGCCGCATAGCCGGTCAGCGACAGGCCGAGTTCGTACAGCATCGGCCCGGGAAAGTAATGCTTGTCGGCCGCGCGCTGCTGAACGAAGCGCTCCCGCACCAGGCAGGCGAGCACGCGGTGCACCGTGCCCTTGTCGACGTCGCAACGCGTGGCCAGATCGGACAGGCGCCAGCCGAACTCGCCGCGCGCAGCGAGTTCACGCA
>JAZKDL010000556.1:1951-4549 GCA_040387575.1 Pseudomonadota bacterium | reverse complement strand
AAAGCCAGCACCCAGGGGCTCATGAGCATGAAGAAGATGTACATCGGCAGGATGTCCAGCAGCGGCGGCTCGTAGATCAACAGCAGACCGAACAGGAAGCCGTCGCGTGGCTGCGCCAGGTAATAGGACAGCAGGTTGGTCACAGCGGCCTGGTCGATGCGCAAGCCGACGAACGCGATGATGGTGAACAGGAACAGCAGCGTTGCGGCCTGTGCCAGGTACACCTTGAATGCGCGCTTCAAAAAGGCGAGGCGCATCGCATCGACGCCTTCGCGGTAGCCCACACGGCTGTAGATCAGCCCGGACATGAAGGCGGACAGCAGCACGAAGCCTTCGGCCGCCGACACGAAGCCCAGCGGCTGACCCATCGGGTCGGTGAGGCGGGAGGGCAGATGGGTCAACGTCATCAGCACGAGCATCAGCCCGCGCAGTGCATCGATTTCCCAGTAGCGTTTCATTGGTCGGCGTGATCCTGATGGCAGTCTCGCGCGACACACGCATGACAGACGTCGATTGTAGAAAAACGCAAGACAGAAGGGGCATCGGCCGACGCGACTTCGGCAACCAATCGGCTAGGCTGCGGCCCCATACCCAAAACATCAGGAGCGAGACCGCATGAGCCGTTGGACACCGAGGATGCTGCTGCTGGCCGGCAGCCTGTTGATGGCCGCGCAGGCCCACGCACTTCAGATCATCAGCGTCACGCCCCAGGGCGAGGTGTCGCGCGTACGCCAAGTGGTCGCGAAGTTCGACCAGGCCGCGGTCAACTTCGGCGATCCGAAGGCGCCAGCACCGTTGGCCGTGAGCTGCAGCGACGCAGCCGCCGGCAAGGGCACGGCGCGCTGGACCAGCGACAAACAGTGGGTCTTCGATTTCGAGAACGACCTGCCGCCCGGTGTTCGATGCAACGTCACGCGGATCGCATCCTTCAAGTCGGCCGCCGGCGCCGATCTCTCCGGCACCGACCGCTTCCAGTTCAGCACCGGTGGGCCGTTCGTGCGCACGATACGGCCGAGCTACGGGAAGATCGACGAAGAGCAGCAGTTCCTGCTGGAGCTCAACGGCCCCGCCACGTTGCAGAGCGTGCGCGACAACGTGTGGTGCGCCGCCGATGGCGTCGGCGAACGCGTGCCGGTGCGACTGCTTGAAGGCTCGGAGCGCGACACGCTGCTGAAATCGCTGAGCCGCGACAAGGAAGCCGCCAAGGAGCCGTTGCGCTATGTCGCGCTGCAATGCAATCGCACGTTGACGCCGGCAAGCCGTGTCCAGCTGGTCTACGGCAAGGGTGTCGCGACGCCGTCGGGCGTGGCGAACAGCGTCGAGCGGCGCTTCGGCTTCGAGGTGCGCGAGCCGTTCGCCCTGACCTTCACCTGCGAGCGCGAGAACGCGCAGGCCGCCTGCCTGCCGCTGCGCCCCATGGAGCTGCGCTTCAACGCGCCGGTCGTGCGCAAGATCGCGGCGCAGATCCGCCTGAAGGGCGGAGGCAAGACGGTCGAGCCCGCGCTCGAGGACGGCGCCGACGACGCGGCGATGGACGGCCTGACCTTCAACCCGCCCTTCCCCGAAAGCACCGCCTTCACCGTCGAACTGCCATCGGGCTTCGAAGATGCATCCGGCCGCCCGCTGGCCGCGCCCGAAAGCTTTCCGCTGAAGGTGGCGACCGGTGCGATGCCGCCGCTCGCCAAGTTCGCGGCCTCGCCCTTCGGCGTGGTCGAGCGGCTGGCCGAACCGGGCGGCGTCGCGCTGATGCCGGTGACGGTGCGGCGCGTCGAACCCGTGCTGCAGGTCAACGCGCTCACGCCGGGCAAGGTGAGCGACATGAATCCGAAGACCGACGCGGAAATCATCACCTGGTTCCGCAAGGTGCGCCGTTACGAGAACAGCTACACGATCGATCGCAAGGTCGCCGCGCGTGACGTCAAGGGTGCGTTGCCGAAAGTGATCGACCGGGACAGCGCAGACCGCGTGCAGTCGCGCATGCTGTCGCTCCTCGGCGGCCAGGCTGGCGTGAAGACGCTCGACATGCCGAAGGCCGAGGCAGGCGACCCGCGGCCTTTCGAGGTCGTCGGCATTCCGCTGACGCCCGGCTTCCACGTGCTGGAGATCGCGTCGAAAAAGCTAGGCGACGTGCTGCTCGACGATCGCTACGGCGACAACCGCACGATGTATGTGCGCACGACGGCGCTTGCCACCAATCTCGCCGTCCACTTCAAGCTCGGTCGCGAAAACTCGATCGCCTGGGTCACGACGCTCGACAAGGGCTCGGTCGTCGCCGGCGCGGCGGTTCGCGTGTCGGACTGCCGCGGCCGCGAAGTCGCCACCGCCACCACCGACGCGCAGGGCATCGCGCGCCTCGATGGCGTGTCGCCCACTGCGCCGGGCTGTGGCTCGGGCGATGAGGAAAGCGACGACGGCGACTACGGCGGCAACAACGCCTATTTCGTCAGTGCCCGCGCCAAGGATGCCAAGGGCGTGGAAGACCTCGCCTTCACCTGGAGCGACTGGCAGCGCGGCATCGAGCCGTGGCGCTTCAACGTGCCGACCAGCCTGGAGCCCGAGGCCGACCGCGTGGCGCACACCATCTTCGACCGCACCTTG
>JAZKDL010000556.1:0-1851 GCA_040387575.1 Pseudomonadota bacterium | reverse complement strand
CGGCCAAGAGCAAGTCGGAGGACGAGGAAGAGTCCGACGACAGCGGCCCGAACTACGCGACCGGCCAGTTCCGCGTCGAGGAATTCCGCCTGCCGGTGCTCGAAGGCCGAATCGGCCCGAGCGACAAGAAGCCGCTGGTCGCGGTGACATCGCTGCCGACCGACGTGCAGATCAACTACGTGGCGGGCGGCGGCGCGGTCAACCTGCCGGTGCGCGTGTCGGCCATGGTGCGCGCCAAGCGCCTGGACTTCGCGGACTACGACAGCTTCAGCTTCGCGCCGCCGCGCCAACGTGGCGAGTCGGGCGACACCGACCCAGGCGAAGAAGCGAGCGCGTCGGACGACACCCGCGTGATCGCCGACAAGCTGCCGCTGACCCTCGACCGCAACGGCGCCGGCAAGCTCACGATCAACGAGGTGCCGCTCGCGAAGGCAACGCCGCGCGAACTGCTGATCGAAGGCACCTATTCAGATCCGAGCGGCGAAGTGCAAACGATCCGCAGCACGCAGACGCTGTGGCCGGCCGAGGTGATCGCCGGGCTGAAGACCGAAGGCTGGGTCTCGACCAACCGCAAGCTCAAGTTTCAGGCGATCGCGCTCGACCTGAACGGCAAGCCGGCGGCCGACACCAAGATCGACGTGCAGGCGGTGGCGCGCATCACCACGACCAGCCGCAAGCGCATGGTCGGCGGCTTCTACACCTACGACAACAAGACCGACGTGAAGAACCTCGGCTCGGTCTGCAGCGGCACGAGCGATTCGCGCGGGCTGGTGCTGTGCGAAGCCGACCTGAAGGAAGCCGGCCAGGTCGAGCTGGTGGTCACGGCAACGGACAAGGCCGGCCGCGCCAGCAAGGCGGCGAGCTCGGTCTACGTCACGAAGCAGGGCGAGCTGTGGTTCGGCGGCGAAGACCACGACCGCATCGACGTGCTGCCCGAGAAGAAGAGCTACCAGCCCGGCGAGGTCGCGAAGTTCCAGGTGCGCAGCCCGTTCCGCTTTGCGACCGCATTGGTCTCGGTCGAACGTGAAGGCGTGATCGAAACGCACGTGGTGCAGCTCGACGGCCAGGACCCGACGGTGACGCTGGAGGTCAAGCCCGAGTGGGGTCCGAACGCCTACGTGAGCGTGCTGGCATTGCGCGGCCGGCTGCGCGAAGTGCCCTGGTACAGCTTCTTCACCTGGGGCTTCAAGGCACCGCGTGAATGGTGGACCGCCTTCTGGTATGAAGGCCGCGAATACATTGCACCGACCGCGCTGGTGGACCTGAGCAAGCCGGCCTACCGGCTCGGCCTGGCCGAGATCCGCGTCGGCGCGCGCGCGCACCAGCTCGACGTGAAGGTGTCGAGCGACAAGCCGAGCTACCCGGTGCGCGGCAAGGCGCAGGTCACGATCGCGGTCACCCTGCCCGACGGCAAGCCCGCCGCCGGCGCGGAGGTCGCGTTGGCCGCGGTCGACCAGGCGTTGCTGGAGCTGATGCCCAACGACAGCTGGAACCTGATCGACGCGATGCTGCAGCGACGCAGCTGGGGCGTGAGCACGTCGACTGCGCAGATGGAAATCGTCGGCCGCCGGCACTACGGCCGCAAGGCCGTGCCGGCAGGCGGCGGCGGCGGCAAGGGCCAGACGCGCGAGCTGCTCGACACCCTGCTGCTGTGGAACCCGAAGGTGGTGCTCGACGCCAACGGCCAGGCCGTGGTGACGGTGCCGCTCAACGATGCGCTGACGACCTTCCGCATCGTCGCCGTGGCCGACGCCGGCACCGGCCTGTTCGGCACCGGCCAGGCCACCATCCAGGCGACGCAGGACCTGCAGATCATCAGCGGCCTGCCGCCGCTGGTGCGCGAGGACGACC
>JAZKDL010000555.1:0-6944 GCA_040387575.1 Pseudomonadota bacterium | reverse complement strand
GACAAGTCGCTGCGGCCGGCCTGGATGATCCGTCTCGGCCTGTTCATGTACGACCACCTGGCCAAGCGCGAGGTGTTGCCGGGCTCGACCTCGGTCGACCTGCAGGCGCATCCGGCGGGTGCGCCGCTCAAGCCGCAATTCAAGCGTGGCTTCGTGTATTCGGACGGCTGGGTCGACGACGCGCGGCTGGTGGTGCTGAACGCGGTCGACGCGCGCAGCCGCGGCGCGGAGGTGCTCACGCGCACGCGTTGCACCGGCGCCCGCCGCGACGCCGACGGCTGGACCGCCACGCTCGAAGGCCCGGGCGGCACGCGCACCGTGCGCGCCCGCGCAGTCGTGAACGCGGCCGGCCCGTGGGCTGAGTCCTTCCTGCGCGGTGCCGCGCAACCGGCCGCCGGCGAGAAGCTCGCGACCAAGCATCTGCGGCTGGTCAAGGGCAGCCACATCGTGGTGCCGCGCGTGTTCACGCACGACCACGCATACATCTTCCAGAACCCGGACAAGCGGATCATCTTCGCGATCCCTTACCAGGGCGACTACACGCTGATCGGCACCACCGACGTCGAGATCAGCGGCGACGACCCCGGCGCCGCGAAGATCTCGCAGGACGAGATCGACTACCTCTGCGCGCAGGCCAGCCACTACTTCCAGAAGCCGATCGTGCCGGCCGATGTGGTGTGGACCTACTCCGGCGTGCGCCCGTTGCTGGACGACGCCTCGGGCGATCCGTCCGCCGTCACGCGCGACTACCTGCTCGAGCCCAACACTTCGGCGGCGCCGTTGCTGTCGGTGTGGGGCGGCAAGATCACGACCTTCCGCAAGTTGGCGGAAGACGCGGCAGACGAAGTGGGGCGCATGCTGGGCGACGTGCGCACGGCGTGGACCGCCAAGGCCTTCCTGCCGGGCGGCGATTTCTCGCCGTGGATCGGCGCTGCGAAGCGGCCGGACGCGGACTTCGAGCGTTTCGTGGCCGCCGCCCGTCATCGCTACAAGTGGTTGCCCGAGGCGTTGGCGCGCCGCCTCGCACGCGCCTACGGCACGCGCATCGATCGCGTGATCGGCGACGCGCAGTCGCTGGCCGACATGGGCGAGGAAGTCGCCCCCAGTCTGCATCTGCGGGAACTGGCTTATCTGCGTGAGCAGGAATGGGTGGTCGCGGCCGACGACGTGTTGTGGCGCCGGTCCAAGCTAGGTCTGCACTACACGCCGGCCGAGCGGGCGAAGGTCGCCGCCTGGTTCGTGCGCTGAGGCGACGCCGGACTTCGAACGCCGAACGAAACGCTGCGCGAGGCGAGCCGCGGTGAGCGCCCCGATCAGCCTAGCGCAGCGATCGATCGCTTGAGGTTGCTGCGCGCCGAGCCTTCCAGGCGCGCATGCATGCCGGGCGTCGCGTAGATCGCGGGCCGGTCGAGAAAGCGCTGCAGGATGGCGCGCCGCCGTGGCCGCCGGACCGCGTCGGGAACGAAGCCGTATTCCACGCCGACCTGCCGTTCGTATTCGTCGAAGCGCTCGGCATCCGCACCGAGGATCGCGAGGTCGATGTCGATCAGCAGTTCGGCATCGGGTCCTTCGGGCAGCGCATCGTGGCGCGTGGCCATCACCAGCGACTGCACGCGGTCGGCTGCTTCCGCCGATGCGCCGCCGGCGCGCAGTGCGTCGCGTGCCCAATCGGCGCTGCGGGCCTCGTTGTCGTGCGCATGCACGTCGTAGATCGCGTCGTGAAACCAGAGCGCCAGCAGCACTTCCGCCGGATGCGCGGCCTGCGTGTGTTCACGTTCGAACCAGGCCAGGCATTCGCCCAGGTGCTGCAGCGTGTGGTAGTGGCGTTGCGGCTCGGCGTAGCTGGCCTGCAGCTGATCGCGCAGTGCGGGGGCGGGCGTCGCGCCAAGGGCGCTCCAGGCGTCGGCCCACGACGTATCCCATTGCGGATCCCAGCTCATGGTTCCATCGCGGCGCGAACTTCGCGGCCGAGTTCGAGCACCGACATCGCGTAGTAGCTGCTCCAGTTGTAGCGCGTGATGGCGTAGAAGTTCTCGGTGCCGGCCACATAGGTCGGCGTGTCGCCGCCGTTCTGCAGCTCGATCAGCGCGAGCGGCCCTTGGTGGCTGCGGCCCTGGCCGTCGAGCAGCGCGCCCTTGGCTTCGAAGCTCGCCGCGCTGAAGGTCGGCAGGATGTCGGGCGCGAGCAGCGCGTCGAGGTCGGCGCCGGACGGGCCGAAGTGCACCGGATAGATCGACGGCATGCCGGGCTGCCAGTTGAAGGCGCGAAAGTAATTGGCGACCGAGCCGATCACGTCGGCCGTGTCGTTCACCAGGTCGATGCGGCCGTTGCCGTCGTAGTCGATCGCGTACTTGGTGATGCTGCTCGGCATGAATTGCGGCATGCCCATCGCGCCGGCGTAGCTGCCGAGCGCCGCCGTCGGATCGGCACCGGTGCGGTTGGCCAGCGTCAGAAAGTTCTCGAGTTCGTCGCGGAAGAAGGCCTGCCGCTCGGCAGCGCGTGGATGCGCCTGCGGGAAGTCGAAGGCCAGCGTCGCGAGCGTGTCGATCACGCGGAAGCTGCCGGTGTTCTGGCCGTAGATCGTCTCCACGCCGATGATGCCGACGATGATGTCCGCCGGCACGCCGAACTCGGTTTCGGCGCGGGCCAGCGTGGCCGCATTGGCGCGCCAGAAACGCACGCCGGCCGCGATCCGCACCGGGTCGATGAAGCGGCTTCGGTAGGCGCGCCAGTTCTTCGGCGTGCCCTTGGCGGGCGGCATCATCAGGCGCGGCACGCCCGGCAACAGGCGCGCGCGGCCGATGGTGGCGCGCACCCATTCGCGGTCGAGGTCGCGCCGCGCGGCGATGTCGTCGGCAAAAGCCATCGCATCGTCGCGTGTGGCGTACAGCGGGCCGTTGCGGGCTGGCGTCGCGGCGGCGCGGGGCGGGCTCGCGACGGCACGCTTGCTGGCGGTCGGCTTGGACGTCTTGGAAGCCTTCTGTGCCGATGGCTTGCGGGGCTTCTGCGTTTCCGTCGCGGCGGAAGACGCGCCGCTTGCCAGCAGCGCGAGCAGCGCCAGCGACGAGACGGCGAGGGAGGTGGGGCATCGCATCGACTGATTGTGACGCGCCCGGCGCCGTTGCCGCGTCGGACGAACCAGCGGATTTTCAGCGCGGCCGAATTCGCATTCGTCGAGGGTGAAGAGCCCGAATCCGCGTCTCTTTGCCTGCGATCACCGTGTTAAGCTGAAACGGCAGATGGGCAGGCTTCAGGGCACGTTCATCCTGCATCCATCCGCAAACAACACACCGCAGGGCGAACCGGCTCCACGCCGCGTGAGGTCGACGATCTGCGCGGCGACGACGACCGAGACATGGGCAAAACCGGCTACTTCACACACCGCGACTGCTGGAAGCACGACATGGGCGGTGGGCATCCGGAATGCCCGCAGCGCCTCGATGCCATCGAAGACCGGCTGCTGGTCACCGGCGTCGGTGACGCCATGGAGCGCGGCGACGTGCCGCTGGCCACGCTGGCGCAGATCACGCGGGCCCACAGCGTGGCGCATCTCGAACACCTCGAATCGCTGAGCCAGCGCCTGGTGGCGGACGGCCCGGCCGGCGGCCCGGTGCACGCGATGCTCGACCCCGACACTTACCTCATGCGCGACACGCTGCTGGCCGCGCGTCGCGCCGCCGGTGCGGCCATCGCGGCGACCGATGCGGTGATCGCGGGCCGGCTCGAGAACGCCTTCTGCGCCGTGCGGCCGCCCGGCCATCACGCGGGTCGCGAAGAGGCGATGGGCTTCTGCTTCCTGAACAACGTCGCGATCGCGGCACGCCATGCGCTCGAAGTGCACGGGCTCGACCGCGTGGCCATCGTCGACTTCGACGTGCACCACGGCAACGGCACCGAGAACATCCTGGCCGGCGATCCGCGCGTGCTGATGGTCGGCATCTTCCAGCACCCTTTCTTCCCGTACACCGACATCGACCATCCGGCCGACAACATGCTGAACCTGCCCGTGCCGGCGTACACCAAGGGCATGGACGTGCGCGAGCTGATCGAGATGATGTGGATGCCGCGGCTGGACGCCTTCAAGCCCCAGATGATCTTCGTGAGCGCCGGTTTCGACGCCCACCGCGACGACGATCTGGGCCAGCTCAACATGAACGAAAACGACTTCGCGTGGATCACCGCGCGGATCCGCGACGTGGCCAAGCGCCACGCGCACGGGCGCATCGTGTCCATGCTCGAAGGCGGCTACAACCTCGACGCGCTGGCCCGCAGCGTCGAACTCCACCTGCGCGAACTGGCCGACCTCTGAACGACCTCTGAGAATGAATTTCAGCGACTTCACGCAGCGTCTGACGCAGATCCACGCGCGCACCGTCTGGATCGAGCTCGGCGCCCTCGTTGCCTGCGTCGTGCTCGCCTGGGCGATCTCGCGCTGGTTCGGCCGCGACCAGCCGAAAGACTCGATCTGGTTCGGCGAACGCATCTTCGACGGCCTGCTGTTCCCGCTGTTCGCGCTGATGCTCACCGAGCTGGCGCGGCGCATCGTGCTGGGCTTCCAGCCGGTGCTGGTGCTGCGCATCGCGGTGTCGGTGTTCCTGTCGCTGGTCGCGATCCGGCTCTTTGCGCGCGTGCTGCGCGCCGTGTTCCCCGACTCGGCCCTGGTGCGGCTGGTCGAGCGGACGGTGTCCTGGGTGGCCTGGGTCGCCGCCGTGCTGTGGATCGTCGGCCTGCTGCCGCCGGTGCTGGCCGAACTCGACGAGATCACGCTGGCATTCGGCAAGACCCGCGTCAGCGTGCGCACGATCTTCGAAGGCGTGCTGTCGGCCGGCATCGTGATGGTGATCGCGCTGTGGATCTCGGCAGCCATCGAGAAGCGCGTGCTGCGCGAAGCCGTGACCGACCTGTCGATGCGCAAGGTGGCGTCGAACGCGCTGCGCGCGGCGCTGCTGCTGGTCGGGCTGCTGTTCGCGCTGTCTGCGGTGGGCGTGGACCTGACGGCGCTGTCGGTGCTCGGCGGTGCGGTCGGTGTCGGCCTGGGCTTCGGCTTGCAGAAGCTCGCCGCCAACTATGTGAGCGGCTTCGTGATCCTGTTGGAGCGCTCGATCCGCATCGGAGACAACGTCAAGGTCGACAACTTCGAAGGCCGCATCACCGATATCAAGACCCGCTACACGCTGATCCGCGCGGGCAACGGGCGCGAGGCGATCGTGCCGAACGAGTCGCTGATCACCAGCCGGGTAGAGAACCTGTCGCTGTCCGACCGCAAGTTCTCGCTCACCACCACCATCGTGGTCGGCTACGACAGCAACGTGGCGCAGGTGCAGTCGATCCTGTGCGAGGCGGCGGTGGCGCAACCGCGCGTGCTGACCGATCCGGCGCCGGTCGCCTACCTGCTCAATTTCGCGCCGGACGGGCTGGAATTCACGCTGATGTTCTGGGTTGCCGACCCGGACAAGGGCAAGGACAACCTGCGTTCGGCCATCAACATCACGGTGCTCGACGGGCTGCGTGCCGCGGGCATCGACATTCCGTATCCGCAGCGCGTGCTGCGCGTCGAATCGTTGCCGGAATCGCTGTCGCAGCCGGTGGCGCAGAGGGTCGAGCCTCCTCTATAATTATTTATAAAAAAGCACGGTCGTTCTTTTTCTGGCGCCCACACAGCCAGGTTCTGTATCGAAGAGGCCGTCGAAAACCGACTTCTCTAGAATGGTCGGCTGTCCCGAATTCACTCATTTTTGCAATCAATGGAGTCAAGGCAATGAAGGTTCTGGTACCTGTCAAGCGGGTCGTCGATTACAACGTCAAGGTTCGCGTCAAGAGTGACGGCAGCGGTGTGGACATCGCCAACGTCAAGATGAGCATGAATCCGTTCGACGAAATCGCGGTCGAAGAAGCGGTCCGCTTGAAGGAGAAGGGTGTCGTCACCGAAGTGATCGCCGTGTCCTGCGGCGACACCAAGTGCCAGGAAACCCTGCGCACCGCCATGGCCATCGGCGCCGACCGCGGCATCCTGGTCGAGACCACCGAAGAACTCCAGCCGCTGGCCGTCGCCAAGCTGCTGAAGGCGCTGGTCGACAAGGAACAGCCCCAACTGATCATTCTGGGCAAGCAGGCGATCGACGACGACGCCAACCAGACCGGCCAAATGCTGGCTGCGCTGGCCGACCTGCCGCAAGCGACCTTCGCCTCGAAGGTCGACGTGGCTGGCGACAAGGTCACCGTCGCACGTGAGGTCGACGGCGGTGCCGAGACGCTCACGCTGACGTTGCCCGCCGTCATCACGACCGACCTGCGCCTGAACGAGCCGCGCTACGTCACGCTGCCCAACATCATGAAGGCGAAGAAGAAGCAGCTCGACATCTTCAAGCCCGAGGACCTGGGCGTGGATGTCAAGCCGCGTCTGAAGACCCTGAAGGTCTCGGAGCCGCCGAAGCGCGGTGCCGGCATCAAGGTGGCCGACGTCGCCGCCCTGGTGGACAAGCTCAAGAACGAAGCCAAAGTGATCTGAGGAAGAGAAGAACATGACCGCACTCGCAACCCTGGTCGTGGCCGAACACGACCACGCCAGCATCAAGCCGGCCACCCTCAACACCGTGACCGCCGCACTCGCCTGCGGTGGCGACGTCCACGTGCTCGTGGCCGGTGCCAATGCCGCTGAAGCCGGCAAGGCCGCCGCGCAGATCGCCGGCGTCAGCAAGGTCATCGTGGCAGACAGCCCGAGCCTGGCCGAGAACCTGGCCGAGAACGTTGCAGCGCAAGTGCTCGCGATCGCCTCGAACTACAGCCACATCCTGTTCCCCTCGACCGCCAACGGCAAGAACGTCGCGCCGCGCGTGGCCGCCAAGCTCGACGTCGCGCAGATCAGCGACATCACCAAGGTCGACAGCCCCGACACCTTCGAGCGCCCGATCTACGCCGGCAACGCCATCGCGACCGTGCAGAGC
>JAZKDL010000554.1:2976-4708 GCA_040387575.1 Pseudomonadota bacterium | reverse complement strand
GTCAACGACGTGGGCCGCGTGGTCAACCCGATGATCGTGCGCGGCCAGCTCGAAGGCGGCGCGGTGCAAGGCATCGGCCAGGCGCTGTACGAGCGCGTGGTGTACGACGTCGAAACCGGCCAGCCGGTGACCGGCAGCCTGATGGACTATGCGGCGCCGCGTGCCGACATCATCGAGACGATGTTCCGCATGGAGATGGACGAGTCGGTGCCCTGCAAGAACAACCTGCTGGGCGTGAAGGGCGTGGGCGAACTCGGCACCATCGGCGCCACGCCGGCCATCGTCAACGCGGCGGCCGACGCCTTCGCGCGCGCGGGCCTGGCCGACAAATCGCCGACGCTGCAGATGCCGCTCAGCGCGTCGTACGTCTGGCAGGCGATGCAGCCTGCGGCCTGAGCTTCAGGGCGTGGCGCCGCTTCGCAGTGGCGCTGCGCCTCAGAAGTCTTCCAGCGGCAGCCCGACGTAGTTCTCGGCCAGCGAGGTCGACGCCGCATGCGAATGCACGAGGTAATCGAGTTCGGCTTCCTGGATCTTCTGGCCGAATTCGCCAGTGTCCGGAAAGCGGTGCATCAGCGAGGTGAACCACCACGAGAAGCGCTCGGCCTTCCACACGCGGCGCAGGCACAGGTCCGAATAGCGATCGAGCGCCGAGGCCGATTGGCCGCGGTAGAAGATCTCCAGCGCACGCGACAGGTAGCCGACGTCGGCGGCGGCCAGGTTCAGTCCCTTGGCACCGGTCGGCGGCACGATGTGCGCGGCATCGCCGGCCAGCAGCAGGCGGCCGAAACGCATCGGCTCGGCGACGAAGCTGCGCAGCGGCGCGATGCTCTTCTCGAGCGGCGTGCCGGTGACCAGGCGCTCGCGTGCCTCGGGGTCGAGCCGGGCGCGCAGCTCGTTCCAGAAGGCCTCGTCGCTCCAGTTCTCGACCTTGTCGTCGCTCGGCACCTGCACGTAGTAGCGGCTGCGCGTCTCGCTGCGCATGCTGCACAGCGCGAAGCCGCGCGAGGTGTTGGCGTAGATGAGTTCGTGCGACACCGGCGGCACGTCGGCCAGCACGCCGAGCCAGCCGAAGGGGTAGACCTTCTCGTAGGTGTGCAGCGCATCGGCCGGCACGCTCGCGCGGCTCACGCCGTGGTAGCCGTCGCAGCCGGCGATGAAGTCGCATTCGATCTCGTGCGTGGCGCCGTCCTTCTCGTAGCGCACGCGCGGGCGCTCGCCGTCGAAGTCGTGCAGGCTCACCGGCGACGCGCTGTAGATGGTCTGCAAACCCGCTGCGGCGCGCGCGGCCATCAGGTCGCGCGTGACCTCGGTCTGGCCATACACCGTGACCTGCTTGCCGCCGGTCAGGCCATGCATGTCGATGCGGTGGCGCTTGCCCTGGAACAGCAGCTCGATGCCGTCGTGCGGCAGGCCTTCGGCCTTGGCGCGCGCATCGACGCCGGCCTGCTTCAGCAGGTCCATCGTCACTTGCTCGAGCACGCCGGCGCGGATGCGGCCGAGCACGTAGTCGCCGGTCTGGCGTTCGATGACGACGTTGTCGATGCCGGCCTTGTAGAGCAGCTGGCCGAGCAGCAGCCCGGCCGGTCCGGCGCCGATGATGGCGACCTGTGTGCGCATGATGTCTCCTGGATTTCGTGTGTTGCCAGGAGCGTAGGGCGGTGCCCGACTTGGCGACAGGGCCGGCCATGGGCACTTGCGCGGTGGGGAGAATGGCTGTGCGATGATCGCGCAG
>JAZKDL010000554.1:0-2876 GCA_040387575.1 Pseudomonadota bacterium | reverse complement strand
GCCCGAAAGCGCCCATGACCATCGCCAAGCCCGACTTCATCGAAGGCATCGCCAAGGGCCTCGCGGTGCTCGAGAGCTTCGACACCGAACGCCAGCGGCTCAACGCCACGCTGGCCGCCGAACGCGCCGGGCTCACCCGCGCTGCTGCCCGCCGGCATCTGCTCACGCTGGCGCACCTCGGCTACCTGGAAACCGACGGCAGCTACTTCTGGATGTCGGCCAAGGTGCTGCGCTTCTCGGGCAGCTATCTCTCGTCGTCGCGCCTGCCGCGTGCGCTGCAACCCACGCTGAACCGGCTGGCGGCGCAGACGCAGGAATCGTTCTCCGCGGTGGTGCTCGATGGCGAGGAGGTCGTGATCGTCGCGCGCAGCGTGAGCTACTCGGCGCCCACGCGTGTGCTGGCTTACGGCCTGCATCTGGGCGCGCGGCTGCCGGCGCATGCGACGTCGACCGGCCGTGTGCTGCTCGCTGCAATGACGCCGGCCGAACTCACGCTGTGGCTCAAGGGCCGCAGCCTGCCGCGCCTGACCGCGCAGACCACCACGCAGGCGCGCACGCTGCGCCAGTTGGTCGCGCAGGCGCGTCGAGAAGACCATTGCTTCGCGAGCGAGGAACACGAGCTCGGCGTGCGCGCGCTGGCGGTGCCGCTGCGCGACATGAAGGGCCGTACCGTCGCCGCGCTCAACGTCGTGCTGTCGGGCGGACGCCATACCGACGACAGCGCGCGCCGCGAACTGCTGCCCTTGTTGCTCGATGCCGCACGCGAACTGCGCGCGCTGCTGTGATGCTGCTGACCACGGAGATCCAACAACCATGCGACTGCTGCTGCTCGAAGACGATGTGATGATCGGCGAGGCCGTGCTCGACCTGCTGCGCGCCGAGCAGTACGCGGTCGACTGGGTGAAGGACGGCGATGCCGCCGAGAGCGCGCTGCGCACCCAGCAGTACGACCTGGTGCTGCTCGACCTCGGCGTGCCGCGGCGCGACGGGCTCGAGGTGCTGCGCTCGCTGCGGGCGCGCAAGCAGCGCATGCCGGTGCTGATCGCGACCGCGCGCGACTCGGTGCAGCAGCGCATCGAAGGCCTCGATGCGGGCGCCGATGATTACGTGCTCAAGCCCTACGACCTCGACGAACTTCTGGCACGCATCCGCGCCTTGCTGCGTCGCGCTTCGGGCCGTGCCGAGCCGGTGTACGAGCACCTGGGCGTGTCCATCAACCCCGGCACGCGCGAGGTCGACGTTGCGGGCCATCCGGTCGTGCTGTCAGCGCGCGAATGGGCGGTGCTGGAGCCGCTGATCGCACGGCCCGGCATGGTGTTGTCGCGCGTGCAGCTCGAAGAGAAGCTCTACAGCTGGAAGGACGAGATCAGCAGCAACGCGGTCGAGGTCTACATCCATGGCCTGCGCAAGAAGCTGGGTGCGGACTTCATCCGTAACGTGCGCGGCGTCGGCTACATGGTCCCGAAAGAATGATCCGAGCGCTCACCGGTTCGCTGCGAGCCCGGCTGCTGGTCTTCCTGCTGGCTGCGATCGTGTTGGCCGCGGGCGCGCAGGCGCTGGTCGCGTACCGCACGGTGCTGCAGGAGGCCGACCAGATCTTCGATTACCACATGCAGCAGATGGCGCTGTCGCTGCGTGCCGGGCTGCCGCCGGGCGCCGCGGTCGGCGGGCTGCCGGGTGGCGAGCAGAACTTCGAGTTCGTGGTTCAGGTATGGACGTCCGATGGCGTGCGCATCTTCGAATCTGCCGCCGATGCCGCGCTGCCTCAGCTCGCAGTGCTGGGCTTCGTCGATGCACGGGCACGCGGCACCACGTACCGCGTGTATTCCGTGCAGACGCGCGGCGGGCTGGTCATCCAGGTCGCGCAGGACATGGCCGTGCGGCAACGCATGGCCGGCGCACTCGCGTTGCGCACGGTTGGTCCGGCGGCGCTGATGGCGCCCTTGCTGATGCTGGTGGTCTGGTGGGTCGTGAGCGTCTCGCTCAAGCCGGTGGCGCGTGTGCGCAAGCAGGTGGCTGCGCGCCAGGCCGACGATCTGTCGCCGGTCAGCGAGGCCGGTCTGCCGGAAGAGGTCCGGCCGCTGGTGCAGGAACTCAACCTGCTGTTCGCGCGGGTGCGACAGGCCTTCGATGCGCAGAAGCACTTCGTCGCCGATGCGGCGCATGAGCTGCGTTCGCCGCTCGCCGCGCTCAAGCTGCAGGTTCAAGGCCTGCAGCGCGCCAACGACGACGCCACGCGCGACGTGGCCGTGGGCCGCCTGGCCGCGGGCATCGACCGCGCCACGCGGCTGGTCGAACAGATGCTCGCGCTGGCGCGCCATGAGGCGAGCATTGCGGGTGGCGCGGGGCTGGTGCCTGTCGACCTGGGTGAGGTCGCGCGGCTCGCAATCTCCGACGCCATCGCCGGTGCGCAGGCGCGCAGCATCGACATCGGCATTGCGCATGCGGACGCCGCGTCCGTCAGCGGCCAGCCCGAGGCCTTGCGCATGCTGCTGCGCAACCTGCTCGACAACGCGGTCAAGTACACGCCGGAAGGCGGCCGCGTCGATGTGCGCATCGACGCCGCACCCGAAGGCGTGCGGCTGTTGGTCGAAGACAGTGGGCCCGGCCTGCCACCGGAGGAGCGCGGCCGTGTGCTCGACCGCTTCTATCGGGCGGGCCAGCCGCAGGCGCCGGGCAGCGGCCTGGGCCTGGCGATCGTGCAGTCGATCGCCACGCTGCACGGCGCGACGCTCGTGCTCGATGCCTCGCAAAACCTGGGCGGGCTGCGGGTGACGGTGCAGTTCCCCGCCGCCTGAGCGCCACGGAACAGATCGCTTCGGCGCATCGACGCGCCGCAAGTTCAACGCAGCTTCGCAGCAAGTTCCAGGCATGTT
>JAZKDL010000553.1:0-9484 GCA_040387575.1 Pseudomonadota bacterium | reverse complement strand
GGCCACATCATGGACATCCTGCGCGGCAAGGCGACCGAGAAGGTCAAGCAGTTCGGCCACGAGCGCATCAGCACCTTCGGCATCGGCGCGGAGTTCAGCGAAGTGCAGCTGCGCGGCGTGCTGCGCCAGCTGATCGCGACCGGCGCGCTGGCCGTCAACTCGGAGGCCTTCAACACGCTGCAGCTCACCGACGGCTCGCGCGCCGTGCTCAAGGGCGAGCAGCCGGTGAGCCTGCGCGAGTCGGTGTCGTCACCGACCACGCGCAGCGGCAAGCCACGCCGCGAAAAGGCAGCGCGCGGTGCGCCGCCAGCCGCCGCGGCCGCGCTGGACGAGACCGGACAGAAGCGCTTCGCCGCGCTGAAAGCCTGGCGCGCCGAGGTGGCGCGCGAACACAACCTGCCCGCCTACGTGATCTTCCACGACGCCACGCTGGCGGCCATCGCCGAGCGCGCACCCGCGACGCTGGAAGACCTGCAGGGCGTGAGCGGGCTGGGGACGAAGAAGCTCGAGGCGTATGGGGAAGATGTGTTGCGGGTGTGCGGGAGTTTCTAACCGACGCGGGCGCCGGCTACCGCCGCCCGCGCTTGCGCTGGATCACCAGGACCACATGCCACCGGCACCGGCAGAGGCCTTGCCGCCCGCACCGGTGCCGACGTTGAACTTCAACTGCAGCGCGTCGCTCACGCGTGCCGCCACGCCAATGGCCAGCGCGCTGCGGCCGTCGTAGTTCCCAACGCCCACGCCGAGCCCCGCCTGCCGGCCCGCCTCGAGCGCCGGAATGGACCCGGCAGCCATCGCGATGGCGCTGCCGGTGCTCGCGACCTTGCGGTTCTCGTCCAGACGGTTCTGCACCTGCGCATTGGTGGTGGCCTGTGCGGCATTGATCGCGGACTGCCGTTCGTTGACCGTCGTCTGTGCAGCATTGACCGATGCCTGCACGTTGTTGATCGCCGCCTGGTTGCCATTGACGACGGCCTGGTCGGCTGCGAGGGCGCTCAATTGGCCGACATTCGCGGCGTCGGTGGCGGCCTGGCCCGCCGCGACGCCGCGGATCACATTGCCGTTGTTGTCGATGCCGTGCGTCTGCGCCACCCCAGCGACCGCCAGGCCGCCGCCAACCGTCACATTGCCCGTGGCCGACAACGTGGTCGTCGCGATGTCGCCCGTGTTGGCGATGCCGTAGGTCGTCGTGGCACCCGTGACGACCAGCGCGCCGCCGACCGTCGCGTTGCCGGTGGTCGAGAGCGTGGTCGTGGCGATATCACCGGCGTTGACGATGCCGACGGTGTTGGTGACACCAAGGAAGGTGTTCTGCAGCGTTGCTGCATTGGCGTAGAGCCCGACCAGAGGGGTGGTCGTTGCAGTGGAATAGGCGCCGACGAACGTACCGCCCGCCACTGCCTGTACCGCGGAACTCATGCCGCTAGGCACGTCGAAATAAGCCAGATTGGCGCCAGTTTGCGAAAGGTAGAGCGAGCTGGCGCTGGAATTCGGCGCATAGACGTTGGCATCGACGAAGGCCCCGGTGACCTGCAGCACGGAACCCGTGCCGGGCGCGGCGCCCTGAACAATCGTCGCCACCGACGGCGTGCCGGTGGTGACACCTGCGGCCAGGACAGGTCCCGCGCTCTCGTAGAAGGTAGTGTCGGTGCCGTCGTCGACACGAACGGTCTGCGCCGCCGCAGGACCGCCGCTGAATGCGAAGAACACGGGCAACGCCGCAATGATGATGGCTCTTGAATGCATGGTTTTCCCTTCGGCCGCGGGTGGACCCGACGTGCCGTGTAGACATTGAAAGACGATGTACTCAGACGACGCATGGAATGTTAAAAACTATTAACCACGTCAACTGAATAGTCATCGTAATTTCGATGCCGCCATGATTCGGCGTCTGTTGTGCGCCGCCGACGCTTATGTGACCAAGACGCCGCACGCGTGCTTTCAAGGCCGATCGAACAGCCCGGCGGCGCCAGTCAGGGCACGGCTCAAGGTGCCGTATCGGCCGCTTCCAATATCCGGTTCGAGCGCGCGACCGGCAGGTCCAGATAAGCGCTCTCCACCACCGCTGGCGCCGCCACCGCAATCGCCGAGCGCGCACTGCGCGCAGCCACGGGCACCGGGCAGCTGCCCGTGCTGCGGTAGGTCAGCGCTGCCGCCAGCCGCGCTTCGGCCGGATCGCCCAGCCCGTGGTCGAAGTCGTCGGCAACGGTACAGGTCGGCGCAAAGCCATCGCCGTAGTCGCCGAAGCCCTTGTTGTTCACGCCCTGCACCTGGATCGCGAAGTACGTCGTGCCGCAGTTGTCCGCCGGATAGAAGCCGTAGGGCTTGCCGCAGGTCGTGCCGCCGATCAGGTTGACCTCGATGTCGACGCCGCGCAGGCTGTTGACGACCGACTCGCTCGCCGAGCAGGTGTCGGGGCCGGCAAGCACCGTCACGCGCGACAGGCCGAGCTGCGGCAGCGGTTGCCCCGAGGTCGTCGAATAGCCGCGGGTGCGCGTATAGAACGGCAGATTGGCCTGGGACGCGCTGAAGCCGAACGGGTTCTTGCTGTTCGAACGGATCCGCTCGAAGGTCTTGTTCTGCGTGGATGCAACGGGCGCAATCATGTAGGCCAGCTGGCTCGCGATGGCGAGCTTGCCGCCGCCGTTGTAGCGCATGTCCAGCACCAGGTCGGTCACGCCGTCGGTCTTGAATTTGTTGACGGCCGCGATCAGCTGGGCTTCGGCCTTGTCGACGTGGTCGTTGAACTGCAGGTAGCCGACGCGGCCGTTGCCGGTGTCGATGCTGCGCACGTTCTGCACCGGTGTGCGAGAGACACTGGCCGAGGTCAGCGACACGGTGCTTTCAGTGCCATCGACCGCGCGCAGACGGAAGCTGTGGACCTGGCCATTGGCGCTCGGCACCAGTCCGGCGTTCAACGTGTCGACCTGCGCCTGCGTGCTGCCGTTGACCACATCGACGCCATCGATCTCCAGCACCGTCGCGCCTCGCGCGATGCCGGCTGCGGCGGCTGGCGAACCGGGCTCCGTGTAGGCAATACGCAGGTTGCGCGGCCGGGTGCGGGCGAGGAAAGCGAACTCGATGCCATAGCCCGACTCGATGCTCTGCGAGCTCGCCTGGTAGCGCGCGGTATCGGAGGTGAAGTGGAAGCGATCCTTCAGCTGTCCGCTGGCCGTGATGGCGGGCGTCTTCAGAACGTCGAAGAAGGCCTTGGGCGTCGCGTAGTTGGCTGCGATCAGCGTGCTGGGCACTTCGTCGAACCACAGATAGGTCTGGTCGATCCAGCTGCGCACCCAGTTCTTCTCGTCCGTCAACGTCCCCTGCTGGTCGACGTACGCCGCGGAAGTGGATGGATCGATGCCGGTGCGCGGCGCCGCGCAGAGCGCCACGTAACGGCTGGGGCCGGTCAACGTGGCGCGGTCCACCGGTGTGTCCGTCAAATCCGACGAGCCGGGATTGGTCACATCCGCCGGCAGCGTGCTGCTGGTGTTCGTCGACGTCGTCGGACTGGTACCGGTGCTGCTGCCGCCACCTCCTCCGCCGCCACACGCCGCAAGGCACAGTGCCGCAGCGAACGTCGCAGCCGTCGGCACGAGGCCGGATCTCAAGATCGTCATCGAGCGGTGCCCCGTCTGGATTGGAGAGAAGAACCTACTGTACGAAACCCATGCCGCGCGACTCGCGGACTTCGGGTTTGATACGGTGCTCCGCTTCGAGCTGGTCCATGAATTCCGCCGCGGCGAATTCCGCGGCGAGGATGTCGGTCTGCCGCTTGACCGCGGCAAAGTCGCCGGGGCAGAGCTGGTCGAGCCGCAACAGACGCGCACGCAGCTCGGACGTCATCAGCGCCGCATCGCCGGCCAGCGCCTCGGTCACGAACATGCGCTCGCGCTGCGGCGCGGTCAGCGGCATGAACTTGATCTTGAAGGTGAAGCGGCGCAGCGCGGCCTGATCGAGCCGTTCCAGCAGATTGGTGGTGCAGACGAACACGCCATTGAAGCGCTCCATGCCCTGCAACATCTCGTTGACCTCGGTGACCTCGTAGGTGCGCTGCGCACCACGCCGGTCCTGCAGGAAGCTGTCGGCCTCGTCGAGCAGCAGCACCGCCTTTTCGGCCTCCGCTTCACGGAACATGGCGGCCATGTTCTGTTCGGTCTCGCCGACGTACTTGCTCATCAGGTCGCTCGCCTGCTTGACGATCAGCGGCCGGCCGATGGCCTTGGCCAGATGTTCGGCCAGCGCGGTCTTGCCGGTGCCGGGCGCGCCGTAGAAGCACAGCGTGCCGTGGCCGCGCGCCTTGATCGCCTCCACGATGCGCGGTATCTCGAAGCGCGTCTCGACGTTGAGCATGTCGAGGTCGTAGGTGGTCACGCTGCGGCGCTCGCCGGCTTCCTTGCCGAACGTACCGAGCGCCTGGTCGGCGTTGCGCAGTTGCCGCTCGATCAGGCTCTCGGCCGACACGCCCTCAGTCTGCGCGAGCCCGGCGAAGCGCACCGCGGTGCGGATCTGCGCGGGCGTCAAGCCTTTGCGCTCGGCCAGCCGGGCGCTGAACGCCTCGGACACGGCCACGCCCTCGAGCGTCTTGCGCACCAACTGCTCGCGGGCGCCGGGCGGCGGCGACTTGAGTTCGAGGTGGTACGCAAACCGGCGACGGAAGGCCGGATCGATCTGCTCGATGCGGTTGGTCACCCACAACGTCGGCACCGGGTTCGACTCGAGGATCTGGTTGACCCAGGCCTTGCCGCTCACACTGCCGCTCGCGGGTGCGGGCACCTGCTCGGCGCGCGCCATGAACTGGGCAGCTTCAGTGCTGATCGGTGGGAACACGTCCTCCACCTCGTCGAACAGCAGCGCGGCCTGCGCGCTGCCCTTCAGGAACACCTGCGCGATCTGCAGCGAACGGTAGCGGTCGCGGCCCGACAGCGAATTGCCATCGCGGTCCGCGTATTCGACCTCGAACAGCTCCAGCCCGGCGGCCTGCGCGACGACCTTGGCGAGCTCGGTCTTGCCGGTGCCGGGCGGGCCATACAGCAGCACGTTGACGCCTGGCTCCTTGCGCGCGACCGCGGCGCGCAGCAGCGTCACGAGCATTTGCGTGTCGTCCGCCGCAAAGGAAAAGTCGTCGACCGTCAGCGCGCTCTTGGCGGACGGCCGTGTGAACACGGCCATCAGCTCGTTCTGGTCGCGGTACTCGCGCATCAGCACCGGCGGCAGTTTCTCGCTGACCTTCATCAGGTCGGCCAGGTCGGTGATGTTGTGTTCGGAGATCAGGTTCTCGACCAGCCCGATGCGCTCCAGCCGCGAGCCGGCACGCAACGCCTCGCCGACCTCGCTGGCGCTCACGCCGGCGACTTCAGCGATCGCGGCGTAGGCCTCGGGCGCGTTGTTGACCTTGAACTCCACCAGCAGCGAGCGCAAATCGCGCTGGTAGCGCGCCAGCGTGCCGTAGAGCAGCAGCGCGCGTTCGGCCTTGTTGAGCTGCAGCAGGCCGGCGAGCGCGTCGATGTTCTTCTCGACCAGCGTCGACTGCTTGCGCAGCGCCAGCGTCAGCCAGTCGCGCGTGACCGACAGCACCGACAGCAGGTCCTTCGGCTGGTCCTTGGCGTATTCGTCGAGATAGAAGAACAGCGTGCCTTCTTCATAAGGGCCGCGCCAGACGCCATGGCGTTCGAGCAGCGTGCGGCCGTCCAGCGACTCGATGCCTTTCCAGACTTCGTTGCCCAGGCAGCGCCGGCCGAGGAATTCGCGCAGCCGCTGCAACACGGGCGCCGGCCAGACCAGATGGCGTCCCGTGAGCGACAGCAGGCCATTCAGGTCGCGTCGCACATTGAAGCGCGGCCCTTGCTTGGCGGCCAGCGTCAGCACGAAGTGCGAACACATCAGCTCCAGCACCGGCGCCTCTTTGAGGCCGGGCGACGGCAATGCCTGGCCGCGCACGGCGACAGCCACCACATCGGCACCGGAACGCTTGACCATCGGACGATCTCCAGCTAAAGGGACGGAATTCCGCCACGACCATAACGCAGAGTTTTGTGTTGGGGAAGACACCCCGGGGTAAAAACGCGGTTGTTGCAAATCTGCTCACCTACCCGAGATTCCCGCCATGGTCGCCATCGAAGACATCCAACGCGCCGCAGCGCGCCTCCAGGGGCAGTTGCTGGCCACGCCCTGCGTGGAGTCGCGTACGTTGTCTGACATCGTCGGCGCCCAGGTCTTCCTGAAGTTCGAGAACCTGCAGTTCACTGCATCCTTCAAGGAGCGCGGCGCCTGCAACAAGCTCGTCGATCTGGCAGAAAACGGGACGAAGGGCGTGATCGCGATGTCGGCCGGCAACCACGCCCAGGGCGTGGCGTACCACGCGCAGCGCCTCGGCCTGCGGGCGCTGATCGTGATGCCGCGCTTCACGCCCGGCGTGAAGATCGAGCGGACGCGCGGCTTCGGCGCCGAGGTGGTTCTCCACGGCGACACGCTCGAGGCGGCACGCACCCACGCCTACGAACTGGCCGAGCGCGAAGGCCTGACATTCGTCCATCCCTACGACGACGAAGCCATCATCGCGGGCCAGGGCACGGTCGCGCTGGAGATGCTCGACGCCGTGCCTGACCTCGACATGCTGGTGGTGTCGGTCGGCGGCGGCGGGCTGATCGCCGGCATGGCGGTCGCGGCGCGCGCACGCCGGCCCGACATCCGCATCGTCGGCGTGCAGACGACGCGCTTTCCGGCGATGGTCAACGCCATTCAAGGCACACAACATCCGCAGGGAACGAGCACCATTGCCGAAGGCATCGCGGTCGGCACGCCCGGCGTGATCACGCAGGACATCATTGGCCGTCTGGTCGACGATCTCCTGCTGGTCGACGAGGGCGACATCGAGCAGGCCGTGCTGATGCTGCTGGAGATCGAGAAGACGCTGGTCGAGGGCGCCGGCGCCGCCGGACTGGCGGCGCTGTTGCGCCATCCGGCGCAGTTTCGCGGCAAGAAGGTCGGCCTGGTGCTGTCGGGCGGCAACATCGACCCGCTGCTGCTGGCGGCGATCATCGAACGCGGAATGGTGCGCGCGGGCCGGCTCGCCCGCCTGCGCGTGAGCGCGCGCGACGTGCCCGGCATGCTGGCCCGGATCACGGCGACGGTTGCCGAAGCGGGCGCCAACATCGACGAAGTGCACCACCAGCGGGCCTTCACGATGCTCGCCGCGCAGAACGTCGAGATCGAGCTGGTGCTGCAGACGCGCGGCCGCGCGCACCTTGCCGATGTGCTGGCGTCGCTCCGGCTGGCCGGGTTCGAGGCCGAGGAACAACATTAACCCCCTGCGGGAACCCCGATGGTGCGGATCTACACCATCGATAAAATGTCACGCAACTTGCCAACTTGAGGTATTTCGATGTCCACACCCACGCCAGTCCAACCCGGTCACGATGCCATCGTCGAAAAGGACGCCGTCGAATCGATCGTCCCGTTGATGCCGATCGTGTTGCCGATCGTCGGTGGCGTGCTCATGCTGCTGCTGGCCTCGATCGCGGTCTACCTGGCCTGAGGCTGCGGCAACTGCGGCCCGGCGCCAGTCGCTGGCCGCACCACCGAGGCTCCCGCACCGGGCCTCGTCGGGCTGGCGCCGTGCTGGAAGCTCCCACGGTCGGAAGACGTTTTCTCCAACCCTGCTCGTGTCCGTCGAGCGGTGTTCGAAAAGACGATTTTTCAACTCCAGGAACCATCCCATGAACGCACCCACCACGAAGGGTATCGCCGTCGAGGCGCCCTCCTATGTCAAGAATGCCCGGCTGATCGCCTGGGTGTCCGACATGGCCGCACTGTGCAAACCCGAGAGCGTCTACTGGTGCGACGGCAGCACCGAAGAGTACGACCGCCTCTGCCAGCAACTGGTCGACGCCGGCACCTTCAAGAAGCTGAACCCGGCCAAGCGCCCCAATTCCTTCCTGGCCAACTCCGACCCGGTCGATGTGGCACGCGTCGAAGACCGCACCTACATCTGCTCGGCCAAGAAGGACGACGCCGGCCCGACCAACAACTGGATGGAACCGGCCGAGATGCGCGCCACGCTGCAGCCGCTGTTCGACGGCTGCATGAAGGGCCGCACCATGTACGTTGTGCCGTTCTCGATGGGCCCGCTGGGTTCGCCGATCGCTCACATCGGCATCGAGCTGTCCGACAGCCCGTACGTCGCGGTCAACATGAAGATCATGACGCGCATGGGCCGTGCCGTGTACGACGTGATCGGCACCGATGGCGAATTCGTGCCCTGCGTCCACACCGTGGGCGCTCCGCTCGAGGCTGGCCAGAAGGATGTCGCCTGGCCTTGCAACAAGACCAAGTACATCGTCCACTACCCGGAAACCCGCGAGATCTGGAGCTACGGCTCGGGCTACGGCGGCAACGCGCTGCTGGGCAAGAAGTGCTTCGCGCTGCGCATCGCCTCGACCATGGGCCGCGACGAAGGCTGGCTGGCCGAGCACATGCTGATCCTGGGCGTGACCAATCCCGAGGGCAAGAAGTACCACGTCGCGGCGGCATTCCCCAGCGCCTGCGGCAAGACCAACTTCTCGATGCTCGTGCCGCCGGCCGGCTTCGACGGCTGGAAGGTCACGACCATCGGCGACGACATCGCCTGGATCAAGCCGCAGGCCGACGGCTCGCTGCGCGCCATCAACCCCGAAGCCGGCTATTTCGGCGTGGCACCGGGCACCAACTACACGACCAACCCGAACTGCATGCGCAGCCTGGACACCGGCGTGATCTTCACCAACGTCGCACTGACCGACGACGGCGACATCTGGTGGGAAGGCATGGAGCAGGACGTGCCCGGCAAGGCATTGCCGGCGCACCTGATCGACTGGCAGGGCAAGGACTGGACGCCTGCCATCGCCAAGGAAACCGGTGCCAAGGCCGCGCACCCGAACGCCCGCTTCACCGTGGCCGCCACCAACAACCCGGCACTCGACGAAGCCTGGGACGACCCGAAGGGCGTGAAGATCGACGCCTTCATCTTCGGCGGCCGCCGTTCGACCACCGTGCCGCTGGTGACCGAGGCCCGCGACTGGATCGAAGGCGTCTACATGGCCGCGACGATGGGTTCCGAAACCACCGCAGCCGCCACCGGCCAGGCCGGCGTGGTGCGCCGCGACCCGTTCGCCATGCTGCCCTTCATGGGCTACAACATGAGCGACTACTTCCAGCACTGGATCGACCTGGGCAAGAAGCTCGAAGCCTCGGGCGCCGAACTGCCGAAGATCTACACGACCAACTGGTTCCGCAAGGGCGCCGACGGCAAGTTCGTCTGGCCCGGCTATGGCGAGAACATGCGCGTGCTGAAGTGGATGATCGACCGCCTTGAAGGCAAGGCCACCGGCACCGACCACGTCTTCGGCGTGAGCCCGCGCTACGAAGAACTCAACTGGACCGGCCTGGACTTCACTGCCGCGCAGTTCGACACCGTGACCAGCATCGACAAGGCTGCCTGGCAAGCCGA
>JAZKDL010000552.1:0-1637 GCA_040387575.1 Pseudomonadota bacterium | reverse complement strand
GCGATGCGGATGTAGTAGTCGTAGTCGCCCGACACCAGGTAGGCCTCCTGGATCTCCGGGATGGTGGCGAGCACGCGGCCGAAGTCGTAGAGCGTTTCGTCGGTGTGGCTCTCCAGCGTGACCTGCACGATCACCGAGTCGTGGTAGCCGAGCTTGTCGGCGTCGATGTCGACCGTGTAGCGCTTGATCACGCCCTGCGCCTCCAGCCGCTTGATGCGCGTCCAGCAGGTGGTCGGCGACAGGCCGACCTGCGAGCCGATCTCCTGCAGCGTCTGGCGCGAGTCGGCCACCAAGAGCCGCAGGATCGCCATGTCGGTCTTGTCGAAAGATTCTTCGCGATCGTCAGCCTTGGAGCGATTGTTTTTCATGTTTGAAGCGGATTTGATTCAAAGAACGAAGCAAATTCTGCGCGAAAACCGAAAGAATTGGTGCATGACCAACGCCCTCGCCCCACTTTCTTCGCTTGACGCCACGCCGGCGGCATCCGTGACACCCGCGCTGCGCCTGCGCAACGGGGCCGAGGCCCTGCTCGACACGCTGATCGAATGCGGCGTCGACACCCTGTTCGGCTACCCGGGCGGCGCCGCCTTGCCGCTATATGACGCACTGCATGGCGAGCCCCGCCTGCGCCACGTGCTGGTGCGCCACGAGCAGGCCGCCGTGCATGCGGCCGAAGGCTATGCGCGCAGCACCGGCCGTGTCGGCGTGGTGCTCGTGACCTCGGGGCCGGGCGTCGGCAACACCATCACCGGGCTGCTCGACGCGATCAGCGACTCGGTGCCGGTGCTGTGCATCAGCGGCCAGGTCGCGACCGCGGTGATCGGCACGCAGGCCTTCCAGGAGAGCGATGCGCTCGGCATGTCGCGGCCGGTGACCAAGTGGAACCACCAGCCGCGCGCGGCCGACGACATTCCGGCGGCGGTGCGGCGCGCGCTGGAGATCGCCGCGTCCGGTCGGCCAGGCCCTGTGCTGCTCGACGTGCCGAAGGACGTGCAGCTCGCGCCGCTCGGTCGCGCTGTGGAGCCCGCCCGCGCACCGGCGCGGCCGCTGCGCCATACCGGCAGCAAGATGCCGCCGGCCGGCACGCTGCAGCGCGCAGCCGACCTGCTCTCCACCGCGCGCCGTCCGGTGCTGTACGGCGGCGGCGGGCTGATCAACGCCGGGCCGGACGCCTGCGCCGCCTTCACGCGGCTGGTGCAGCGGCTCAACGCGCCGTGCACGCTCACGCTGATGGGCTTGGGCGCCTTCCCCGCGTCCGACCCGCGCTTTCTGGGCATGCTCGGCATGCACGGCACGCTGGAGGCCAACCTCGCGATGCACGAGGCCGACCTCGTCGTGTGCGTCGGCGCGCGCTTCGACGACCGCGTGACCGGCAAGCTCGACGAGTTCTGCCCGCATGCACGCAAGATCCACATCGACATCGATCCGGGCAGCATCAACAAGGTGGTCAAGGTCGACGTGCCGATGGTCGGCGACTGCGGCCGCGTGCTCGACGCGCTGCTGGCGCTGCCCGAACTCGCCAGCGCCGACGGCCTGGCGCCGGAGCGGCTCGATCCGTGGTGGCAACGCATCGAGCGCTGGCGCGCCCAGCGCTGCCTGGACTTCGTGCCGCGCAGCGATTCGATCCTGCCGCAGCA
>JAZKDL010000551.1:0-1653 GCA_040387575.1 Pseudomonadota bacterium | reverse complement strand
GGCCTGCGTGGCCGAGGCGGCCGAGCGGCATGGCGGCGTGAACTACCTGGTCAACCTGGCGTGCTCGTATCTCGACAACGGCATCGATTCGCCGCGCGCCGACTGGCAGACCGCGCTCGACGTCAACGTGATCAGCGCGGTGGCGATGCTGCATGCCGTGCGGCCGCACTTCCAGAAGGCCGGCGGCGGCGCGGTGGTGAACTTCACCAGCATTTCGTCGGGCGTGGCGCAGACCGGGCGATGGCTCTATCCGGTGAGCAAGGCCGCGATGGTGCAACTCACCCGCTGCATGGCGATGGACCTGGCCGCCGAAGGCGTGCGCGTCAACAGCGTGTCGCCCGGCTGGACCTGGTCGGCCATCATGAACCAGCTCACCGAAGGCGATCGCGCGAAGACCGACCGTGTGGCCGCGCCCTTCCACATGCTGCGCCGCGTCGGCGATCCGGACGAGGTCGCGAACGTCGTGCTCTTCCTGTGCTCCGACCTCGCGAGCTTCGTGACCGGTGCCGATTACGCCTGCGACGGCGGCTATTCGGCGATGGGGCCGGAGTCGCACGAGCCGGCCATTCCCAAGCTGATGGCATGAAGGGGCGCGACATGATCAAGACCGTTGGAATCGTCGGTGCCGGCTTTGCCGGACTGAGCTCCGCCAAGGTGCTGAAGGCGCTGGGCTATCAGGTGCAGGTGTTCGAGAAGGAACCGGACGTCGGCGGCGTCTGGGCCGCCTCGCGCCGCTACCCCGGGCTCACCACGCAGAACGTGCGCAGCACCTACGCGCTGTCGGACTATCCGATGCCGTCGAGCTACCCCGAGTGGCCGTCGGGCGAGCAGGTGCAGGCGTACATGCAGGGCTATGTCGACCACTTTCAGCTCGGTGGGCTGGTTCTGCTGAACACCGAGGTGCTGAGCGCGACGCTCGACGAGGCGGCCGGCGCCTGGACCGTCAGCACTCGCACCGCCGGCGAGGCGAAGCCGCGGCAGTATCGATTCGATTACCTGATCGTCTGCAACGGCATCTTCAGCGAGCCATCGGTGCCGGCTTTCGATGGCATCGATGCGTTCGTCGCGAGCGGTGGCCGGGTGTGCCACACCAGCCAGTTCAACGATGCGCGCGATGCCGACGGCAAGCATGTGCTGGTGGTCGGCTACGGCAAGTCGTCGTGCGACGTGGCGAATGCGATCGCAACGACCAGCGCGAGCACCACGGTGCTGGCCCGCACGTTGATCTGGAAGATCCCGAAGAAGTTCATGAACGTGCTGAACTACAAGTTCCTGCTGCTCACGCGCATGGGCGAGGCGCTGTTCAAGTACATCGAGCCCAAGGGCTTCGAGAAATTCCTGCACGGCCGCGGCAAGCCGATTCGCGACTCGATGCTCGGCAGCGTGCAGTCGGTCGTGACGCGCCAACTCAAGCTGCGCGAGAACGGGCTGCATCCGGGCACGCCGCTGGAGACCATCGCGCGCAGCACGGTGAGCCTGGTGAGCGACGGCTTCTACGACAAGGTGGCTGCCGGTCAGCTTGCAGTCAAGCAGGCCAACATCGCGCAGCTCATGCCCGGCCAGGCGCGGCTGTCGGACGGCAGCACCGTGCCCGCGGACATCGTCGTGTGCGGCACCGGCTGGCAGCAGCGCGTTCCCTTTCTCGACGATGCG
>JAZKDL010000550.1:0-13263 GCA_040387575.1 Pseudomonadota bacterium | reverse complement strand
GGCTGGAGCGCCTGCCGCTGGTGCTCGACCGCGCCCTGCGCGAGATCGACGCCCGCGTGGCGCGTGAGCGGGCCGAACACCGGCTGCGCGACGCCGACACGCGCTACGGCCGGGTCGAATCGCGCCGCCTCGCACTGGTGGAGCTGGGCGACCGCATCCGCGACCTGGACGATCCTGGCGATCTGGCCTACGCAGCCGCCGAAATCCTGGGCCGCGAGCTGAACATCGACCGCGCCGGTTACGGCATGGTCGACAAGGTCGCCGAGACCATCACCATCGAGCGCGACTGGACCGCGCCGGGCGTCGCGAGCCTCGCCGGCCTGCTCCATTTCCGCGACTACGGTTCCTACATCGAGCAGCTGCAGCACGGCATTACCGTGAGCTTCGCCGATGCGCGCACCGACCCGCGCACGCGCGACAACGCGGAGGCACTGATCGCCATCACGGCGCGTGCCGTCGTCAACATGCCGCTCGCCGAGAAGGGTGGGCTCGTCGGCCTGCTCTACCTGAACCATGGCAGCGTACGCGAATGGTCGGCGGACGAGCTGGCCTTCGTGCGCGACGTTGCCGAGCGCATCCGTGCGGCCATCGCCCGGCGCGAAGCCCAGATCGAGTTGCAGGCGCTTGCGACTTCGCTGGAGCGGCAAGTCGAGGAGCGCACCTACGAACGCGACCGCACCTGGACGCTGAGCCAGGACCTGCTCGGCGTCGCGAACGACCGGGGCTTCTTCGAGAGCCTGAATCCGGCCTGGGAGCACGTGCTGGGCTGGAGCCGGGAAGAGATCCGCGCGACGCCGTTTAGGAACCTGGTGCATCCCGCGGATCTGGAGACGACGAATGCCGAACTCGAGCGCCTGATGCGCGGCGAGCGCACCAACGGCTTCGAGAACCGCTACCGCACCAAGTCCGGCGTCTACCGCTGGCTTTCATGGACGGCGGTGCCTGACCGCGGCTTGCTCTATTCGGCCGCGCGCGACATCACCGAGCAGAAGGAGCACGCGGCCGAACTCGAAGCTGCCCGCGAGCAATTGCGCCAGAGCCAGAAACTGGAGGCGGTCGGCCAGCTCACCGGCGGCGTCGCGCACGACTTCAACAACCTCCTGCAGGTCATCTCGGGCAATCTGCACCTGATGGCGCGGACCTGTGGCGACGACCCGCGCCAGCAGAAGCGCGTGGCCGCCGCGCTGGCCGCGGTGCAGAAAGGTGCGCAGCTGTCGAGCCAGCTGCTCGCTTTCAGTCGGCGCCAGGCGCTGGCGCCCAAGCCGATCGATGTCGGCGAGCTGTGCCATGGCATGGAAGACCTGCTGCGGCGCACGATCGGCGAGCAGATCGACGTGCGCATCACGCGGCCCGAAGACCTCTGGACGGCTTACGTCGACCCGGCCCAGTTCGAGAACGCGGTGCTGAACCTGGCCATCAACTCGCGCGATGCGATGAAGGGCGGCGGGCGCCTGATGATCGATGTCGAGAACCGCACGCTCGACCGCGCCGATGCGGTGCGCGGGCGCGGCAAGGCGGACAGCCAGTACGTGATGATCGCCGTCAGCGACACCGGCAGCGGCATTCCGCCCGAGGTGCTGAAGCAGGTGTTCGAACCCTTCTTCACGACCAAGCCGGTCGGCAGCGGCACCGGGCTCGGGCTGTCGATGGTCTACGGCTTCGTCAAGCAGTCGGGCGGCCATATCGATATCGACAGCGAGGTCGACCTCGGCACCACGGTGAAGATCTTCCTGCCGCGCAGTTCGCGCGAGGCCGAGCCGGTGGTCGAGGCCGTGCCCGAGGTCGTGCAGGGCGGCTCCGAAACCGTGCTCGTGGTGGAAGACAACGCCGACGTGCGGACCACCGTGGTCGAGCTGCTCAGCGAACTCGGCTACCGCACGCTCGAAGCCGAGGACGCCGCTGCGGCACTGGCGGTGTTGCAGCGCGGTGCGCCGGTCGACCTGCTCTTCACCGATGTCGTGATGCCGGGCAAGCTCAAGAGCATCGACCTGGCCGAACTGGCGCGCCACACGCATCCGAACATCGGCATCCTGTTCACCTCGGGCTACACGCGCGACCTGGTGGTGCAGGGCGCGTTGCTCGAGGCCCGGGCCGAACTGCTGACCAAGCCGTACGCGCGCGACACGCTGGCGCGCAAGATCCGCGCGGCGCTGGACCGCACGGCGCGCCGCTGATCAGACGAACAGCTGCACCATCGGCAGCGCGCGGCCGGGGTCGAGCAGGTCGATACGTTTCTCGCGGATCGTGAAGCCCGTGGGCGTGCGCAGCAGACGGTGGCGGCAGGTGCCGGTCAGCATCACCTGGCTGCCGCCGCGCGCCTCGATGTAGAGGAAGGGCGTGCGCAGCACGACCTCGCCGTTGGCGGTGTCCTCGTGCGTCACGCGCGGCGCCTGCAGCACGTGCTGGCAACTGCTGCCGGGATGCTGTGAATGCGCGCGCGGGTTCTTGAGCCGGTCGACGCGCAGTTGCAGCAGCAGCCGGTCCTCGCAGGCGATCGAGTTGTGCGACCACGGGTCGGCCTGCGCCGCACCCAGCAGCGGCACCCAGTAGAGACACTCTTCCGCGAACAACGCCAGCCAGTCGTCGAAGCGGCCGGCGTCGAGCAGCGCCGCTTCTTCGACGACGAAGTCGCGCGCATCGGCCGTCATGGCGAAGCCTCCGCGCGGGGCGCCATGTGCTTCGCCCAGGCACGGAACTGGTTGCGCATGAGCAGCTCGTTGGTGCCGTTGGTGGTCTGCGCGGCCGGTGCGTCCGGCGCTTGCTCGCCGGCGTCGTAACCACGGTGCAGGCTGACCCAGTCGTTGCCCTCCGCGCGAAGGCCGCGCTGCATGCTCTCGAACAGATGCACGTCGTCGTGCGCCACCACCGACATCGGCGAGAACACGAGCCGGTTGTAGTTCATCGAACGCTGCAGCAGCAGGTCGGGTGCGCCGGCCGCGCGAAAGCTCCAGGCCTCGATCAGCGTGCGGTCGGCGGCCAGCGGGCGGATCACGCGGATGGCCTGCGGCGAGCCCTTGACCGACAGGCTCGGAAAGAACACCGAGTTCTGCGGCGAGCGCTGCAGGATGTCGGTGGCGCGCGCCTCGCCGTGCGCATTGCGCATCGCGGCCTCGTAGTCGGCCAACTGAGCGTAGTTCGAGTGGATGCTGAAGTGGATGCCCAGCACGCTGTGGCCGTTGGCGAACACGCGGCCGCCCATGCGGTCGAAGAAGTCGTAGCCGGCGCCGAACGGCAGGATCTGTTCCATCGCCATCGGCTTGGGTTCTTCCGGCGCATGGCCTTCCCACAGCGCCTTGGCCGCCTGCGTGGCCGATTCGTGCGCCGACATCGGATGCACCGTGTCGTTGATGTTCTCCAGGTACATCTTCCAGTTGCAGTGGATGACGTTGCGGATCACGCCGCCGGCCACGCTCAGCCGGCCTTCCGGCGAGCGGTCGACCATGTTGTCGAGCGCGCCCAGCACCTCGCCGAAGTAGTCCTCGAAACCCGCGCCGTGCGATGCGATCCGCGCGAACACGAAGTCGCGGTAGACCTTGACCGCAGCGAGCGCGACCAGCCCGCGGCCGGACTCGCATTCGGCCAGCCGGGTGCCCTCGTAGCCTTCGCGCAATGGCATGCCGAGCGGCGCGCCGTCGAGCTTGTAGGTCCAGGCGTGGTACGGGCAGCGGAAGAAGCGGCCGGCGTTGCCGTACTCGTCGCTGACCAGCTGGCTGCCCTTGTGGGCGCAGCGGTTGTAGAACACGCCGATGCCGCCGTCGGCCTGGCGCACCATCATCACCGGCCGGCCGGCGAGTTCCAGCGTGCGGTAGTCGCCGGCGGCCGGCACCTCGCTCGCATGGCCGACGTAGAGCCAGGTGTTGGCGAAGAAGCGCTCCTGCTCCAGCGTGAAGAGTTCGTCGCTGAGGTAGACGTCGCGGTGCACGCGGTCGTCCTGCACAAGGGCCTGGATGGCGTCGGGCCGGTCGCGGTAGGAAGTCATGCGTGCGCTGCAATGGCGGCGGTCCGACCCGTGGGTGACGGCCCGCGCCTCGCATGAAGGTTGAATTGTTTAGATGTCAATCATCGTAGCGCCGCGTCGCGGCAGTGGCAACCTGCCGGCATCGCCATCGGCCTTCGTCAATTGCCATGATCCCGACGCGGACTGGTGCCTGCGAGGTTTGACAATTTGTCACCGGTCGCCGATAGTCCGCGGCCCGGGCAGCCCATGCCCGGCTTCAGCCAGCGAGGAAGGGGCACCCACAGTGCGCAGCCCAGCGAGCAGTCCAACCACTGTCGCCAGGCCTCAATGTGAACCTCCCCAATTTCTCCTCGATTTCCTCCTCGATCCCTTCTTCGTTCCTCCCTCGTCCTCTTTCGCTGTTCATCGCCATCGGCTTCGGCGCTGCCGGATCGGCCCTGGCGCAGCAGGCGCCCGCCACCGCCGCCGTCGTCGCACAGAGCAGCGATACGCAGAACACAACGCTGCCGACCACCACTGTCGAAGGCCGTCGCGAGAAGCCTGAAGCCGGCACCCACACGGTCATCGGCACCGACGACATGACGCGTGAAGGCGTGAAGGACGTGGCTGGCATCGTGCGTTACCAGCCGCTCGTCACCGCGCCTTCCGCCGCCGCAGGCTCGGGCAACGTATGGGACGGCTCGGGCTACACCGGCTACAACATCCGCGGCATCGAGGGCAACCGCGTCGGGCTCGACGTCGATGGCATCTCGATGCCCGAGGCCGCGCCCAAGCCCGATGGCCTTTCGCTCGGCAGCTTCGGCATCGGTCGCGATTACTTCGACCCCGAGACCTTCCGCGAAGTGCGCATCGACTCGGGTACGTCGTCTTCCGGCCAAGCCGGCGGACAGGGGCTGGGCGGCAACGTGTCCTTCATCACCAAGTCGCCCGAGGACTACCTGAAGAACGGCATCACCTCGTTCTATGGCTACAAGCTGGGCTACCAGTCGGTCGACAACAGCTGGCTCAACGCCTTCACCGGCGCTCAGCGCTTCGGCGACGTGCAGGCCTTGATCGTCTATGCGCGACGCGACGGCCACGAGACCGAGAACAACGGCAGCGCGCCGGCCTATCCAGCCGACTGGCATTCGAATGCGTTGCTGGCCAAGTTCGTCTGGGACGGCAACCGCACGCATCGCTTCGGCCTGACCATCGATCATTACGACCGCAAGGACGACAACGACTTCAGCACGAAGACGAGCACCACCTACCCGAAGGGCCAGCAGCAGACCGCCGAGACCGAGCGCACGCGCGTGAGCCTGGACTACGGCTTCACGCCCGACGCCGGCAGCATCGCGCTGTTCGACAAGCTCGACGCCCGGCTCTACGTGCAGGACGCGCGCATCGAGGACGAGACGCAGGTGCCGGTCTACAGCACGCTGTATGCGCGCGACATCTTCACCGGCTTCTACAACAAGAGCGCCGGCGCGGCCGTCAATGCGAGCAAGGCCTGGGGCCCGCACAACTTCAATTACGGCCTGAGCTTCGAGAGCACCGAGACGCGCCGTCCGTGGTCGGAAGTGCGGACCACGCTGAGCAGCGGCGCCGTCACCACCGGCTCGAAGAACCGCATGCCCGACACCGACGTCGACAAGTTCAACGCGCACCTGCGCGACGAGATCGGCTTCGACCTGGGCGGCCATCGCGCCACGCTGACCCCGGGCGTGAATGTCGAGCACCGCACCACGACGCCGAAGAACCTCTCGACCTATGTGACCGCGCTGCCCGCCGCGAGCGGAGAGATCGCCAAGGAAACCGAAACTTTCGCCACGCCGAGCCTGAGCCTGGCCGTCGAGATGACGCCCGGCTTCGACGTGTACGGCCAGTACAGCCGCGGCACGCGCATCCCGTCGGCTTCCGAGAAGTGGGGCACCTACGACTCGTTCAGCTACACCGGCACCGGCGCCGGCTATGCGGTGCTCGGCAATCCCGACCTGAAGAAAGAAACGAGCAACGCCTTCGAGTTCGGCGTGCGCGGCACACCGGCCGCCGGTGTGACGCTGCATGCCTCGGCGTTCTACACGCGCTACCGCAACTTCATCGAGTACGAGTCGCTGCCGTATGCGTCCTATGCGTCGGAGTTCCCGACGGCGACCTACGGCCTCTTCCGTCCGCAGAACATCGGGCGCGCGACCATCTCGGGCGTCGAGTTCTCGAGCCGTTTCGATCTGGGCGAGTTCAGTCGTTCGGCTTCCGGCTACAGCGTCGGCCTGGCCGCGGGCGTGGCCCATGGCAAGGCCGCCAACACCAGCACCGGCAGCACCGGCGACCTGGCTTCCGTCGGCCCGGCCAAGGGCACGCTGACGCTGGCGTACGACGATCCGGGCAAGCGCTTCGGCCTGTCGGCCGCGGCCACCGCGGTGAAGGGCAAGCAGGCGACCGGCGACGTGATCGCTGCCAGCACCACGACCTACTACCGCGTGCCGGGCTACGGTCTGCTGGACCTCGCGGCCTACTGGAACATCAGCCGCAACGTGACGCTCAACCTGGGCCTGTTCAACGTGTTCGACCGCAAGTACTGGGACTACGCCTCGTCGCGCAGCCTTGCGCTGGGCACGACCGCCACCGCGCTGGCCGACATCGAGCGCCGGACCATGCCCGGCCGCACGGTGGCGGTCAGCATGAACGTGAAATTCTGAAGACGACGCTCAGCAAGGGATCCAGGGCCGCATGTCCTGGGTCGGCAGCACGCGGTGCTTGCCGCGGCCGAGCGGATGCAGCGGATGGCCGCCCATGGTCGTGCCCAGGCACATCAGGGGCAGGCCGGACGCATGGAGCAGGGCCATCGCGGTCTTCATGCAGCCCTCGAATTCCGGCAGGCGCCCGATCAGCCCGCCCCACGCGACCAGCACCGCACTGGCCTTGCCCAGTTCGTCGGCCATGTAGCGCGCATTGCGGCGCATCGCCTGGCGATGGCTCTGTGCCTGTTCGGGCTCCGCCGGCTCCTTCAACCAGGCCAGCGCGCCCTTGGGGTCGGCGCTGTGGGCCGGGATCAAGCCGACGATCACCATGCCGCCGTAGCCGTTGTGGCTCGCCACCTGCGCGACCAGGCGGTCGATCAGGTCGTCGGAACGGCTCGGGTTGAGGATCACGACCAGCAGCATCGGCCGGTCCTCGTCCCAGACACGGGTCAGCGTGTAGCGGAACTGTTTTTCGACGTCGGTCGAGAAGATGGCCGACCGCTGGCGGATGGTCATTCGCGCGGGTGTCGTCGGCCGATCGGCGAGGCCGCGGGCTTCTAGCAGCCGGAAGGCCTGCGCTTCCTTGCGCGGGGCTCGGGCGGCCGCCGCAGCGGGCAGCACCGTCAGCGAACGCAGCATCTTGTGCGCGTCCACCCGGCGCAGGTCGTCGAGTTCGAACTTGAACTCCCGTTGAAAGTCGAGCATCACACCCTCTCTTCCTGGGGGGCCGGGATCGGCGTGGCGGCCGGCTTGCCATCGGCTGGCACTCCGTTGCCGCCGGCCGATTGGGAAACGTAGGTTACGGTCACGGGGCGTCGGACGGCCGCCTGTACCCGCCGCTTCGAGGCCAGCATGTGAAATCCGCACAGGGTGCAGCGGTACAGGCGCATGCCCGGCACCGGTACCAGGCGCATCCAGAACGAGCGCGGCATCCGCGCCAGGTACTCGTACCCGCATCCGCACCTTGAAAACAAAAGTTTCACATCTGCCTCGTTTGTTACACCTAGTTTTGTTTCTCCGTTTGTAGGATGAATTAACCGTTACTAATTTTTGCAATTAGACGCGCGTGCTGATGCGAAAGGGGTCAGGGGAGCAGGTCCAGCAGCTTGCCCAGCAGCCGGCCCAGCATCAGCAGCGCATGCCAGAGCGCCTTCAGGGCGTCGAGGAAGTCCATGGCGCGGATTCTCCCAGCGCCGCGCCGCCGCCGAGCACGCGGTACAGCAGCACCTGGTTGGCCAGCGCGGTCTGGCGCGCGGTGACCAGCGTCTGCTGGGCGCTGTAGAGCGTGCGCTGCGAATCGAGCGCGGTGAGGAAGGTGTCGACGCCCTTCGTATAGCGCGCGTTCGACAGGTCGTAGCTGTCTTGCGCGGCGCTCACCAGGTCGGTTTGCGCCGCCAGCTGTTCCTGCATGGTGCCGCGCCGCGCGAGCGCGTCCGCCACTTCCTTGAAGGCGGTCTGGATGGCGAGTTCGTAGCTCGCGACGTAGCCCTTCTGCTGCGCCTCGGCATAGGCGACGTTCGCGCGGCCGGCGCCGCCGTCGAAGATCGGCAGGCTCAGCGCGGGCGCCAGCGTCCAGACCGTGGCGCCGCCGCTCAGCAGCGTCGACAGCGCCGCGCTGGCCACGCCGCCGGTGCCGGTCAGCGTGAGCGACGGGAACAGCGCGGCCCGCGCGGCACCGATGTTCGCGTTGGCCGACTTCAACTGGTGCTCGGCCTGCAGCACATCCGGGCGCTGCAGCAGCACGTTCGACGACACGCCGGCCGGCACGTCAGCGACCCAGTCCGTGTCGCCGTTCGGCAGCGCATCGGGCAGCAGCGCATCGTCGACGCGGTTGCCGACCAGCAGTTCGAGCGCGTTGCGGTCTTGCGCGACCGCGGTCGTGTAGCTCGCGACGTCGGCCCGCGCCTGCTGATAGACCGTTTCGGCCTGGCGCACGTCGACGCGCGATGCCACGCCGGCCTCGAGCCGCTTGCGCGTGAGCGCCATGGAGCGCTCGGCGCTGTCCATGGTGCGTTGCGCGATCGCGCGCTGGCTGCTGTCGGCGGCGTAGGCGATCCAGGCGGTTGCGGTTTCGGCGATCAGGCTGATGCGGGTGGTGCGCGCGGCTTCCTCGGTCGCCAGATAGGTCTCCAGTGCCGCGCCGGTGAGGCTGCGCACGCGGCCGAACAGGTCGACCTCGTACGAACTCACGCCCAGGTTGGCCGTGTAGCTCTGCGTCTGCACGGTGGTGTTGCTGTTGCCGGATGCCGACGACAGGCTGCGCGCACGGCTGCCGCTCACGCCAGCGTCGACCGTGGGCAGTTGGGCGGCACGTTGCACGCGGTATTGCGCGCGGGCCGACTCGATGTCGGCGAGCGTCTTGCGCAGGTCGCGGCTGTCGGCGAGCGCCTGGGCGATGACCTTGCGCAGCCGGTCGTCGTGCACGAAGTCGCGCCAGGCGAGATCGGTGGCCGGCGCGGTCGATGTGTTCGTGCCGGGCTGGGCACCGGTATTGGCCGGCGCATCCGCCGGCGCATACGCGGCGCCGCTGGGCCAGGTGGCCGGCACCGGCGCGGCCGGCTGCTGGTAGGCGGGCGCCATCGTGCCGCAGGCGCCGAGCAGCGTGCTGATCGCGAGTGCGACGAGGGTGTGGGATCTCATGTCAGTTTCCTTGGGCGGCGGCTTCGGTGCGGCCGCCGAACAGCTTGCGCACCAGCACGAAGAACAGCGGCACGAAGAAGATGGCGAGCAGCGTGGCGGTGAAGGTGCCGCCCACGATGCCGGTGCCGATCGAGATGCGGCTGTTGGCGCCGGCACCGCTCGACAGGGCGAGCGGCATCACGCCCGCGATGAAGGCCAGCGAGGTCATCAGGATCGGGCGCAGCCGCAGCCGCGCGCCTTCGATCGCCGATGCCACCAACCCGGTGCCGCGCTGGTAGGCGGCTTCCGCGAACTCGACGATCAGGATCGCGTTCTTCGCGGCCAGGCCGATGGTGGTCAGCAGCGCGACCTGGAAGTACACGTCGTTCTCCAGCCCGCGCAGCGTGGCGCCGAGCACCGCGCCGATCACGCCGAGCGGTATCACCAGCAGCACCGAGAACGGCACCGACCAGCTTTCGTACAGCGCCGCCAGGCACAGGAAGACCACGAGGATCGAGATCGCGTAGAGCTGCAGCGTCTGGCCGCTGGCCAGGCGTTCCTGGTAGGACAGGCCGCTCCAGGCGTAGTGCGTGCCGGCCGGCAACTGGCTGGCCAGCGTTTCCATCCGGTCCATCGCCGCACCCGAACTCTGGCCGCTCGCGGCCGAGCCCTGGATCGCGTACGAGGCCAGGCCGTTGTAGCGCGCCAGGCTCTCGGGGCCGTAAGCCCAGTGCGTGGTCGCGAAGGCCGAGAACGGCGTCATCGCGTCGGTGCTGCCGCGCACGCGCCACTGCGCCAGGTCTTCGGGCTTCGAGCGGAAGGGCGCGTCCCCCTGGATGTAGACCTTCTTGACGCGCGCACGGTCGATGAAGTCGTTGACGTAGGTGCCGGCCCAGGCCGAGCTCAGCGTGTCGTTGATGTCGGCCAGCGACAGGCCGAGCGAGAAGGCCTTGGCCTGATCGACGTCGACCTTGAGCTGCGGCGTGTCGGCCATGCCGCCGTCGCGCACCGCGCTCAGCTGGCCGTCCTTCGCGGCCGACGTCAGCAGCGTGTTGCGCATCGTCTGCAGCTTGGCGCGGTCGGTACCGGCGTCGGCCTGCAGTTGAAACTCGAAGCCGTTCGACTGGCCCAGGCCCTGGATGGCCGGCGGGTTCAGCGCGAAGATCTGCGCGTCGCGCACCTTCGACAGCGTCTGCGTCGCGCGGCCCGAGATGGTGTCGGCGCGGTTGGCCGTGCCGCTGCGTGCGCTCCAGTCCTTCAGCGCGACGAAGGCCATGCCTGCGTTCTGGCCGCTGCCGCTGAAGTTGAAGCCCGAGATGGTGAAGACCGCTTCGGTGTTGTCCTTCTCGGTGGTCAGGAAGTGCTTCTCGACCTCCTTGGCGACTTCCGTCGTGCGCGCAACGGACGCGCCGGCCGGCAGCGTGAACTGCACCATCGCCTCGCCCTGGTCCTCGGTCGGCAGGAAGCCGGTCGGCAGGCGCATGAACAGCACCGCGAGCGCCGCGATGATCACGCCGTACATCAGCATCCAGCGCAGCGGCGCTTTCAGCAGCTTCGCCACGCGGCCTTCGTAGCGGCCGAGCATCTTGTCGAAGCTGCGGTTGAACCAGCCCGCGAAGCCGCGTTCGCCGGCGTCGTGGTCATGCGGCTTGAGCAGCGTGGCGCACAGCGCAGGCGTCAACGTGAGTGCGACCACCACCGACAGCAGCATCGACGCGACGATCGTGATCGAGAACTGGCGGTAGATGACGCCGGTCGAGCCGCTGAAGAAGGCCATCGGCAGGAACACCGCCGACAGCACGGTCGCGATGCCGATCAATGCGCCGGTGATCTCGCCCATCGACTTGATCGTCGCCTCGCGCGCCGACAGGTGCTCCTCGCGCATCAGCCGCTCGACGTTCTCGACCACCACGATCGCATCGTCCACCAGCAGGCCGATCGACAGCACCATGCCGAACATCGTCAGCGTGTTGATCGAGTAGCCGAACACCGACAGCACGCCGAAGGTGCCGAGCAGCACGACCGGCACCGCGATCGCCGGGATCAGCGTGGCGCGCCAGTTCTGCAGAAAGACGAACATCACGACCACCACCAGCGCGATCGCCTCGAACAGTGTCTTCACCACTTCCTCGATCGAGATGCTGATGAACTTGGTGCTGTCCTTCGGGTAGGCGACCTGGTAGCCGTCGGGCATGCCGGTCTGCAGCTGCTGGACCATGGTGCGCACGCGTGTCGCGGTCGACAGCGCATTGGCGCCGGGCGCGAGCTGCACCGCGAGGCCCGAGGCCGGATGGCCGTTCAGGCGCGTCACGTTGTCGTAGCTTTCGCTGCCGAGCTCGACACGCGCCACGTCACCCAGCTTGACCACCGCGCCGGTGGTGTCGTGCTTGACGACGATGGCGCGGAACTGGTCGGGCGTCTGCAGCTTGGACTGCGCGGTGACGGTCGCGTTGAGCTGCTGGTTGGCGGCCGCCGGAATGGCGCCGATCTTGCCGGCCGACACCTGCGTGTTCTGCGCCTCGATGGCCGACTGCACGTCGGACGGCATCAGGCTGTAGCCCGCGAGCTTGGTCGGGTCGAGCCAGATCCGCATCGCGTATTGCGCGCCGAACACCTGCACGCCGCCCACGCCGTCGACGCGCGCGATCGGGTCCTGCAGGTTGCTCACCAGGTAGTCGGCGATGTCGGTGGCGCTGGCCTTGTCGTTCTGGTCGTAGAGCGCGACGATCAGCAGGAAGTCGGTCTGCGACTTGGTGACCGTGACGCCCAGCTGCTGCACGGCGGTCGGCAGCCGCGTGAGCGCCTGCTGCACCTTGTTCTGCACCTGCACCTGCGCGGTATCAGGGTTGGTGCCCTGCTTGAAGGTGACGTTGATGGACGCCGTGCCGGCCGAGCTGCTGGTCGACGAGAAGTACAGCAGCCCGTCCAGCCCGGTGAGCTGCTGCTCCAGGATCTGCGTGATGCTGTTCTCGACGGTCTCGGCCGATGCGCCGGTGTAGGTCGCCTGAATGCGGATCGTCGGCGGTGCGACGTCGGGGTACTGGGACACCGGCAGCCTGGTGATCGACAGCGCGCCGGCCAGCATGATGACGATCGCGATGACCCACGCGAAGATGGGCCGCTTGACGAAGAACTGGGCGAGCATGCTCAGCGCTCCGCAGTCTTCGGCGCGGCCGTGGATGCGGGCGCGGCCTGCAGGTCGACGTCGACGGCCTTCACCGTGTCGCCGGCCTTCACCTTGTTCAGGCCCTGCACCACCAGCCGGTCGCCCGCGGCCAGGCCGCTGGAGATCAGCCACTTGTCGTCGATCGCGCGCTGCGTCGTGACGGTGCGGCTTTCGAGCTTGTTGTCGGCGGTCAGCACCAGCGCGGTCGCGTCGCCTTTCGGGTCGCGTGTGACGCCTTGCTGCGGTGCGAGCACCGCGGCGGGGTCGATGGCTTCATCGAGCACCGCACGCACGAACATGCCAGGCAGCAGCGTGCCGTCGGGGTTCGGAAACTCGGCGCGCAGCGTGACCGAACCGGTGGCCTCGTCGACCGCGATTTCGGTGAACTTCAGCTTGCCCTTGCGGGCGTATTCGGAGCCGTCCTCAAGCAGGAGCCTGGCGTCGGTACTGCCGGCGCGCATGCCATCTTTCGCCAGCGTGCGGCGCAGCTGCAGCAGCGCGGCGCTCGACTGCGTGAGGTCGACGTAGATCGGGTCGAGCGTGCGGATGGTGGCGAGCGCCGTCGTCTGGCTGGCCGTGACCAGCGCGCCCGGCGTGACGCTCGACTTGCCGATGCGCCCGGAGATCGGTGCGCGCACCTGCGTGTAGTCGAGGTTGATGCGCGCGCTGGCGAGCGACGCCTTCTGCTGCGCGACCGCGGCCAGCGCCTGCTGGTAGGCGGTGGCGGCGTCGTCGGCGTCCTGCTTCGACACGCCTTCGATCTTCAGCAGGTCCTTGTAGCGCTCGTCCTTCAGGCGCGC
>JAZKDL010000549.1:0-5051 GCA_040387575.1 Pseudomonadota bacterium | reverse complement strand
CGCCATGCATCGAGCTTGCGTTCGAAGCTCCACGATGCGTTGGCGGGACTGGTGGAAGGAAGTTTGTAGACCGGCAAGGTGGCCACGCCGCCAGCAGCCAGGGCCGCCACGACGTGCTGCGAATGGCGATAGCTCTCGGCGCCGTTGTGCGCAATGGCCGCGAGCTTCGGCAGCTTCAGGCCGCCGAAGTCGTTGACCACCGCATCGCGGATGGCAGAGTCGAGGCTGCCCTCACGCTCGCAGGCGGCGTACACGTCCCACACGCCGAGGCCGCGGTCGAGCAGCCATTGCGTGCGCGCCGCATAGCCGTCGGCGATCGATGGCAGGGGATGTTGGGGCCAGACGGCTTGCAATATCTTCCAGAAGTGGTTTTGCGGGTGGGCATAGTACTGCTGCGCCGCGAGCGAGCGCACACCCGGAAAGCTGCCCAGGACCAACACGGCGGTCTGCGCCGAGACGATGGGGGCGAGCCCGGTCAACGGATCTTGTGGCTTGGTCATGGACTCCGATTGCACAACAAAAAACCCGCCGAAGCGGGTTTCATGGTCAGGGCGCCGAAAAGCTCAAGGCTTCTTGGCGGCTGCGTTCTCTGCGGTACCGGGAATCTTCTCGCCGATCGCGTGGCCTGCGCTGCGCATGCCGTCAGCGGTCTTGTGGCCGACATTGGCGACCGCATTGCCGGTCTTCTTGGCGACCTTCTTGGTGCCCTTGGCAGCCTTCTTGGTCGTGCTCTTGGTGCTATCCCAAGCCTTTTCGCTGCCAGCCTTGACCTTCTCGGTCACGGTCGGCTGGGTGGCTGGCGCCGGTGTCACGGCGGTGGTCGTCGTGGTCGTGGTCTGCGCCACAGCCGAAAGGCCGATGGAAGCAAGGGCCAGGGCCAGAACGGCAGGAACGGTACGGATGAAAGACGACTTCATTGAAAACTCCTTGAATGAGTTGTGTATGTGTGACAAGGAGGCTGTCACTGCCTTCTCAACGGAAGCTCAGGCAAAAAGGATGACAGCAAAAACACGCCTATTTCAAGAACAGGCGACATACGGGACATTGACCTACACGCGAGGCCAGGTACCCGCCAACATCGCCATCAACGGCGCAAGCCGGGGCATCGCCGTGAACGCATTGGCGGTCGTGGCTTCGGCAAGCGCCTCCACCGAAATACCGCGCAACTCCGCCACGACCTGCGCGATGCGTGGCAACTCCGCCGGCTCATTCCGGCCCTGCGGCTCGCCAGCCGCACGCTGCGCCTGCGTGCGGTAGAGCCAATGAGGCTGAATGTCGGGCGCATCCGTTTCCATCACGATCGATTCGATCGGCAGCGTGGCGGCGAGCCGGCGCAGTTGCAGCGCGCGCTCGAAGGTCACGGCGCCGCCGAATCCGAGCTTCAGCCCCAGCTCGATGCACGCCCGGGCCTGCTGCTCGCTGCCGTTGAAGGCATGCGCAATGCCACGCCATGGTGCACCGCCTGATGTCTGGCGCAGGTGCTTGAGCACCTTGTCGACGGAGCGGCGAACATGAATCAGCACCGGCAGATCGTGCTTGCGGGCAAGTTGCAACTGAGTGTGAAAAAAGTGCGTCTGCTTGTCGTCGTCGAGACCTTCGACGAAGTAGTCCAGCCCAATTTCACCGACCGCGACCAGATGCGGATCGTCGCGCCGCACCGCAAGCTCGGCGTCGAGCGCCGCCAGATCGTCTTCTTCCGCCTCACCGGTGCACAGTGGGTGGACACCCAGCGCATAGGCATCGCCCTGGGTATGCGCCAGCTCGCGCACGCGCGCGAAATTGAAAACGCCGACCGCGGGAATCACGCACATCGACACGCCCGACGATGCCGCGCGGGCGCGAATTTCCGGCATCTCGTCCCCGAATTCGGGCGCGTCCAGGTGACAGTGTGTATCGACGAAACCGGTCATGGGTTGATGATGCCCGATCGGATGCAAAGAGGCACAAAGCATGCTACTGTGACTTTTTCCACGCATCACTTTTTCCACCGGAGGTGACCATGCGCAGGCCCGCCTTTTACAGCCGCTCACCGCAGCCGTCACAAGACGCGGATGGGCTTGCCACGGACGCCACGGCGGCCACTGCCACGGCCGGTCCCGAGCCGAAAGCGCGATGGCAGCCGGGCCGAAAGTCATTCGCTGCACTGCTGGTGCTCGTCGTCGCGATGGCCGGTGGTGGCGCCGCACTCTGGCCGCGTGGCGGCCAGGCAGCACTGACGCAGAAGGACATCGATGCCGCCGTGCTGCGCACGCTGCAAACCAACACGCTGCCATCGCCTGCAGCACGCGCAGCAGAAATGATCCGCCCGTCGGTGGTCCGCGTGGTGAGCTACGGCACTGAACGCGCAACGCCTGAAGCCAAGACCGAGAAGCGGGGCCGCAACATGGCGCGCGGCAAGGCGCCTGAAGCAGACCCGGCGCCGGGCACCGAGGTCGAGCGCGGTGTCGGCACCGGCGTGGTGATCATCGACAAAGGCGTGATCCTCACCAACCTGCACGTCGTCGCCGGCGCGGAGAAGATCAAGGTCACGTTCTACGACGGCCTCGAGGCCACTGCCATCATCACCGGCATGCAGCCCGAAAACGACCTCGCGGTGCTGCAGGCGCAGAAGATTCCCGACGACCTGATCGCCGCCACGATGCGCTCCACCGCCGACCTGATGCCGGGCGACCAGGTGGCCGCGGTCGGCTTCCCGTTCGGTATCGGGCCGTCGGTATCGGCGGGTGTCGTGTCCGGCCTCAAGCGCTCGTTCCGTTCGCCCGAAGGCAAGCAGGAACTGGGCAACCTGATCCAGTTCGATGCGGCGGCCAACCCTGGCAATTCGGGCGGGCCGCTGATCAACATGGACGGCGAAGTGGTGGGCATCGTCACCGCCATCCTCAACCCCACCCAGCAGCGCACCTTCATCGGCATCGGCTTCGCGATGCCGATCGAGAACGCCGCTTCCGCGATCGGCACGCCGCCGTTCTGAACCACCTTCTCCTTCGACGAAAGCACACGCATGAGCACAGAGAATTTTTCAACGTCGCCCGCCACTGCCGAACTGATGGAGCAGATCCTCTACGAGGTGAAACGGGTCGTGGTCGGCCAGGACCGCTTCCTGGAACGGGTGATGGTCGCGATGCTGGCGGGCGGCCATCTGCTGGTCGAGGGCGTGCCCGGCCTGGCCAAGACGCTGACCATCAAGACGCTGTCGGACACCATCCAGGGCCAGTTCAAGCGCATCCAGTTCACGCCCGACCTGGTGCCGTCCGACCTGATCGGCACGCGCATCTACAACCAGAAGACCGGCGACTTCAGCACCTCGCTCGGCCCGGTCTTCGCCAACCTGCTGCTGGCCGACGAAATCAACCGTGCGCCCGCCAAGGTGCAGAGTGCGCTGCTCGAGGTGATGCAGGAACGCCAGGTGACGATCGCCGGCGAGACGCACAAGGTGCCGAAGCCCTTCCTCGTGATGGCGACGCAGAACCCGATCGAGACCGAAGGCACCTACCCGCTGCCCGAGGCGCAGGTCGACCGCTTCATGATGAAGATCCTGGTGGACTACCCGACCGATGAAGAGGAGTTCGTGATCGTGCAGCGCGTGATCGGCCCGCCGGTGACGGTCAACGCGGTCGCGACCACGGCGCAGCTCGCGACGCTGCAGGCCGAGGCGCGCCAGGTGTATGTCGATCCGTCGCTGATCCAGTACGCGGTCAAGCTGATATCGGCCACGCGCACGCCCGAGAAGCATGGGCTCAAGGACATGAAGCGCTTCATCACCTTCGGCGCGAGTCCGCGCGCCACCATCAACCTGACCGAAGGCGCACGCGCGCTGGCCATGCTGCGCGGCCGCAGCTACGCGCTGCCCGAAGACATGACCGCGCTGGTTCCCGACGTGCTGCGCCACCGCGTGACGCTGTCGTACGAAGGGCTGTCCGAAGGGCTCACGCCCGACGGACTGATCGAGAAGATCATGCGTGCCATCCCCGCACCGCCGAAGCCTCTGGAACATGAAAAACTGGTGGCGTAAGAAGCCGCCGCCGACCGCGGCGAACGACGCGAGCGTGGCGGCCGTCGACGTGCCTGCGGGCGCGGCCGAGCGGCTGCTGCAGCGGCTCGAATGGACCGTCATCCGCCGGCTCGACGGCCTGCTGCAGGGCAACTACCGCACGCTGATGCGCGGCGCCGGGCTCGACCTGGCCGACCTGCGCGAATACCAGCACCACGACGACGTGCGCCACATCGACTGGAACGTCACCGCGCGGGTCGGGACGCCGCATGTGCGCGTGTTCACCGAAGACCGCGAGATGTCGGCGTGGTTCGTGCTCGACCTGAGCCACTCGATCGACTTCGGCTCGGGCGTGAAGGCCAAGCGCGAGATCTCGATCGGCTTCGTCGGCGTGCTGTCGCGCCTGCTGACGCGCCACGGCAACCGGGTGGGCGCGCTGGTCTACGGCAGCGACATCGAGGCGGTGATTCCGCCGCGCAGCGGTCGCCGTCACGTGCTGCACTTGCTGCATTCGATGCAGCGCCGCGCGGACAAGGGCGAGGCGACCGACCAGAAGGCGCAGGGCATGACGCGGTTGTCCGACCTGTTGCGCTCGGCCGCCGGAATGATGCCGCGCCGCTCGACCGTGTTCGTGGTGTCCGACTTCCTCACCGAACCCGGCTGGGAGAAGCCGCTCGCGCAGCTGACCCAGCGCCACGAAGTGACCGCCGTGCGCTTGTTCGATCCGCTGGAGCGTGAACTGCCCGACCTCGGCCTGGTACCGCTGCGCGACGTCGAAACCGGCGAACAGCTGTGGGTCGACACGCACGACCCCGGCTTCCGCAAGCGATTCGCAAAGATCGCCGCCGAGCGCGAAGCCACACTGCGCGAATCGCTGGCCAAGGCCGGCGTCGACACGCTCGAACTCTCGACCCACGACGACCTCGCTGTCGCCATCATGCGTTTCGCTGACATGCGCAAACGCCGGGTGCGCGCAGGCGGGGCCGCCCCGAAGACCGCTGCCGCATGACGCGCGAGGTGCTCGAATGAATTTCCTCTGGCCTCAGTTCCTCTGGCTGCT
>JAZKDL010000548.1:0-3660 GCA_040387575.1 Pseudomonadota bacterium | reverse complement strand
GCGGCGGCTGCGAGCTGGCGATGATGTGCGACTTCATCATCGCGGCCGACAACGCCAAGTTCGGCCAGCCCGAGATCAAGCTGGGCGTGATTCCCGGTGCCGGCGGCACGCAGCGCCTGCCGCGCGCGGTCGGCAAGAGCAAGGCGATGGACATGGCGCTGACCGGCCGCATGATGGACGCGACCGAAGCCGAGCGCGCCGGACTGGTGAGCCGTGTCGTGCCGTTCGACAAGCTGGCCGACGAGGCGCTGGGCGCTGCACTGCAGATCGCCGACTTCTCGCAGATCGCGGTGATGGCCGCCAAGGAATCGGTGAACCGGGCCTTCGAGAGCGGCCTGAGCGATGGGGTGATGTTCGAACGCCGCCTGTTCCACGCGCTGTTCGCCACGTCGGACCAGAAGGAAGGCATGGACGCCTTCATGGGCAAGCGCGCCGCCAAGTTCACTCACCAGTGAGGCGCCGGGCCAGGGCGCTGCGCAGCGCTGCCAGCGCCTGAGGCGGCGGCCTGCCGCTGCGTACGGGCGCAGCGCCTTCGCGCCAGCGGACGGCGTCGCCCGCCAGCTCCAGCGTCGCCCGCACTTCGCCATCCTGCACGAAGCCGAGGCGCCAGTCGGCATCGCCCGGCGCAGGGTTGGCCGCCACGCCTGAACGGGCCACCGAATCGACCAGCGCCGCGAGGGTGCCTGCGTCCTCGCGAGACAAACTGCGGCTGCGCCCGTCGGCTTGGGTGACAGTGAGACGGGTCCAGTTGGTCAGCGCAGCGAAGGAGGGGGCTGCCGATGCAGATGCCGGTGGTGGTGGTGGGGGCCTGGCACGCAGTGAAGGCGCCGCAGCCGAAGTCGCCGCATCAGCCATGTCGCGCGATGGCGCGGCCTTCTCCAGCGCCGGTGCGCGAGGCGCGCGGGCCTCGGACCCGGAGGGTGGCGTCGGCGCAACCTGTGGCGCAGGCGCTTCTGCCACGCTGTCGAGTTGCGGCCCCGGCACGGGCTCGTGCGGCCACAGCACCATGATCAGCACGGCCAGCGCCAGCGTCGCGAATGCTGCGCTCCAGGGCGTCCGAGAGGCGCCCTCCCCGTTCAGCCCCAGCCATGCCTTCCAGCGAGCACGCCAGGAAACCAACGGCGCCGGCACAGGCGGCGGGCGGATCGCGTCCAGCGCCTTCGCGCGGATCGCGGCGACCAGGCGCGGGTCCGGCATCGCTGCGTGGTCGGGTGCATGGTCGAGCATGCGCCGCAGCGCAAGGTCGTCGCCGGCCTCGCGTTCGTCGTCCCGGGACGTGGGCGTGCTCATGGCTGCGGCACCAGCATGCAGAGGTAGCGCGCCATGCAGACGCGAAGCTTCTTCAGGCCGTAGCGCAGTTGGCTGCGCACGGTCTCGAAACCCAGGTTGAGTGCAGCCGCCATCTCTTCCACCGTGAGGTCCTCCTCGTGGCGCAACAGAAAGGCCGCACGCTGATCCCCGGGCAGTTCGTCGAGGCAGGCGAGCAGACGGCGGCCTGCAGCGCGCCAGAATGCCAGTTCCTCGGCCGAGGGCGACGCCGCATCGGCGACGGCGCGGCCGTCGCGCCGCAGGCTCTGGCCGAAGCGCTGGGCCGCATCGACGTCGTCGCCGGCGTCATCGTGCGCTGGCAGTGCCACCTCGCGGCCACTCACGCGCAACCGGTCCATCGCGAGATGGTGGGCGATCGTGAAGGCCCAGGTGCGCCAACTCGCGCCCTGCGGGGAGAAGCTGGCGCGCGCCGAGATGATGCGTACCCAGGTCTCCTGGAACACCTCGTCGACCTCGGCCGACAGCCGTGTGCCCAGCAGGCGGCGAACGAAGCGGAACAGTGCCCCCTCGTGACGGGCATAGAGCACGTCGAAGGCCGCGCCATCGCCGCCCGCATAGGCGAGCATCAATTGATCGTCGGGCATGGTGCAGTGGCGCGTGTCGTTCGCGTCCTCGTGAGGCGCTGGCATGGACAGATTTTCACCTCAGCTTGTACGTCGCACGGCGCGCATCGGGGTTTGCCGAACGCAAATTGATGCGCGTTCTAACCCGCTTCGTTCGTGTCAGCCGTATCAGCAGGCATCCATCAACATCTGGAGCACTCCATGACACTGCCTCTGTTTTCGTCCTGCCTGCGCCGCCCGCTGGCTGCGCTGATGTGCGCCTCGCTGCTGCTCGGCGCCTGCAACGCCTCGGGCATCGCGCCGGCCGAGACAGTTGAGTCAGGCACTGCACGTTGGGCCAAGCCCGCGCCCGCCCCCGATTTCACGCCGACGCGCTGGCCAACCGATGGGGTGGTCCGCACGCAGCCCAACTTCCAGGCGCCGTCTGCTGCGAGCTGCGCACGGCCGATTCAGACGCACGAAATTTCCGGGGGAGACACCCGCCAGCGCAGGCATCGCGGGGAACCGACCGATGTCGCACCATCGCCCCGCGCAGCCGACGAGCGCATGTCGACGGCAGAATCCGCGCGCATCGAGATGGATGGCGCGCGGGCACTGCCGGCACCGCCCGCGGCCCAGACGATCCGACGCGGCAGCCCTCCCGCGCCCCAGACCGTCAACGCGGGCATGGTCGATGACAACGCCGACTTCGCCGAGTACCTGCGCTTTCGCCAGCGCACCCAGGTCGCGCACCGGGAGCGCGACGTGAGCGAGCGCTACCTGCTGCAGGTGCGCAACGCCAGCGGCGACGCCGTGCCGGACGCCGAAGTCGCCGTGCAGGCGCCCGGCGGTGCGGCCATGTGGGCGCGCACCGATGCGGGCGGCCGCGCCTGGCTGCATCCGAACGCCTTCGACCCGAACCACAGCCAGGTGTACGAAGTGGCCGCGCGCAAGAACGGACGCGACGGCACAGCCTTTCTGCGGCGCGGACAGAAGAGCGCCGTCGATCTGGTGATCGACGTGCCAGCGGCCGCGGCACGCGCCCGGCTGGACCTGGTGTTCCTGGTCGACGCCACGGGCTCGATGGGCGACGAGATCGGCAAGCTCAAGGCCAGCCTGCGCAGCATCGCCAACGAGGTCGCACAGCTGCCCAGCCGGCCCGATACCTGCTTCGGCCTGGTGGCGTACCGCGACCGAGGCGATGCCTTCATGGTGCGCACCCACGACTTCACCAACGACCTCAATGCCTTCCAGGCCGTGCTCAACGCCCTGCAGGCCAGCGGCGGCGGCGACAACCCCGAGGCCCTGAATGAAGCCTTGCACGAGACCGTGCATCGCCTGAACTGGCGCGGCACCAGCGCTACGCGCATGGTCGTGCTGCTGGCCGACGCACCGCCGCACCTCGACTACGGCGGCCCGCAGTACGACGACGACATGATGGCCGCGCTGGGCAAGGGCATCAAGGTGTTCAGCGTGGGCGCGAGCGGCCTCGACCCCCAGGGCGAATACATCCAGCGGCAGATCGCGCAATACACCGGAGGGCGTTTCGTGTTCCTGACCTACAAGAACGCGGCCGACCCATCGAGTGGCCCCGGGCGCGAGACCGTGCACGACGTGAACAACTACTCCGTCCAGACGCTGGACAAGCTCATCGTGCGGCTGGTGAGCGAGGAGCTGCAAAAATTGCCGAAGGGCTTTTAAGCAGGCACAAAATCGACGCTATAATCCGAGGCTCGGCTCTTTAGCTCAGTCGGTTAGAGCGATGGAATCATAATCCACAGGTCCGCGG
>JAZKDL010000547.1:0-7696 GCA_040387575.1 Pseudomonadota bacterium | reverse complement strand
CTCAGCGCCCAAGCCCCATCAAAGACTGAAGATCTTCCCCGGATTCATGATGTTCTTCGGATCCAGCGCCCGCTTGATCGTCCGCATCATGTCGATCGCGCCAGCGCCGGCTTCGGTCACCAAAAATTCCATCTTGTGCAGACCGACACCGTGCTCGCCCGAACACGTGCCCTCCAGCGCGATGGCGCGTGACACCAGGGCATGGTTCAGCGCCTCGGCCTTGGCGCGTTCCTCCGCGTCGTTCGGGTCGATCAGGTAGCCGAAATGGAAGTTGCCGTCGCCCACGTGGCCGACGAGGAAGTACGGGATACCGCTGGCATCGGCTTCGGTCACCGATTCGAGCAGGCAGTCGGCCAGCCGCGAGATCGGCACGCAGGTGTCGGTCGAGATCGCGCGGCAACCCGGGCGGGACTGGATGGCCGCAAAGTAGGCGTTGTGCCGCGCCGTCCAGAGGCGCGTGCGTTCTTCAGGTGTCGTCGCCCATTCGAAGGCGTTGCCGCCATGCTCGCTGGCCAGTTCCTGCACCGTCTCGGCCTGCTCCTTCACGCCGGCCGGTGAGCCGTGGAATTCCATCAGCAGCATCGGCTCCTCGCGCAGCCCGAGCTTGGCGTAGTTGTTCACCATCTTCACCGTGTTGGCATCGATCAGCTCCACGCGCGCGATCGGCACGCCGAGCTGGATCGTCTCGATCGTGGTGCGCACCGCGGCCTCGATGCTCGGGAACGAGCAGATCGCCGCCGACACCGCCTCGGGCAGCGGATAGATCCGCAGCGTGACCTCCGTCACCACGCCCAGCGTGCCCTCGCTGCCGACCATCAGCCGCGTCAGGTCGTAGCCGGCGGCGGATTTGCGGGCGCGCGTGCCGGTGCGGATCGTCTCGCCGCTGGCCGTCACCACCTCGAGCGCCAGCACGTTCTCGCGCATGGTGCCGTAGCGCACCGCGTTCGTACCGCTGGCGCGCGTGGCCGTCATGCCGCCGATGGACGCGTCCGCGCCCGGATCGATCGGGAAGAACAGGCCGGCGCTCTTGAGTTCCTCGTTGAGCTGCTTGCGCGTCACGCCGGGTTGTACCGTCACTGTCAGGTCGTCTGCGTTCACCGACACGATGGCGCTCATGCGCGACACGTCGACGCTGATGCCGCCCTGCACCGCGAGCAAATGGCCTTCGAGTGACGAGCCGACGCCGAATGGGATCACCGGCACGCTGTAGTCGCTGGCGAGGCGCACCGCGTCCGCCACGTCCTGCGTGCTCTCCGCGAAGACCACGGCCGACGGCGGCGGCGCGTCGAAGGACGACTCGTCGCGGCCATGCTGGGTGCGCACCGACAGGGCGGTGGAACAGCGCTCGGCGAAGCGCAACTTCAGCGCCTCGATCAGCGCCTCCGGCACATCGCGCAAGGCAAGTTCGGGCGTCAGGTGGGCGAGGGCGGTCGGTGCGTTCATGGTGGTGGTTTCCTGGGTGCCGTCGGGCAGGTCTACCATTCTAAGAACCGCACTTCTTCAGGACACCATCATGGGCAATCGACTCACCCAGATCGCCACGCGCACCGGCGACGACGGCACCACCGGCCTCGGCGACAACACCCGCGTGCCCAAGGACCATCTTCGCGTGCATGCGATGGGCGACGTGGACGAGCTCAACTCGCAGATCGGCGTGCTGCTGTGCGAGCCGATGCCCGCGCCCGTGCGCGAGTTGCTGGTCGACGTGCAGCATCAGCTGTTCAACCTCGGCGGCGAGCTGTCGATGCCCGGCTACACGCTGCTCAAGCCCGACGCGCTGCTGCAGCTGGACAACGCGCTCGCCGAGCACAACGCCGCACTGCCGCGGCTGGCCGAATTCATCCTGCCCGCCGGCACGCGTGGCGCATCGATCGCGCACGTGTGCCGCACGGTCGCCCGCCGGGCCGAGCGCGCGGTCGTCGCACTCGGTGCCGAATCGGTGATCAACGATGGCCCGCGCCAGTACCTCAATCGGCTCAGCGACCTGCTGTTCGTGCTGGCGCGCGTGCTCAACCGAATGGATGGCGGTGACGACGTGTACTGGAAGAGCGAGCGGATGGCCCGCAGCGCGGCGGCCGAATCGGGCGATTGAGCGACGGGCAAATCACACGCCTCATGGCACCGGCGGTAGGACATCGACCACCGATACGTCGTCTTACCTCCTTCACGTGGTGCGCACATCACCCGTGGCCGGGCGACACATCGGCCGCGCACACTGAAACCTTCAACAACGCAGAAGGAGTTCCAGAATGATCCGAACCAAAAGCATGAGCGTCGCCACCGCTGCGCTGGCCCTGTGCATGGCGGCCGGCGGAGCCTTCGCGCAAGATCGGCGCGACGACCGTGGCCCAGGCCCGGGCGACCGCGGCCGCATGGAACAGAACCACCGTGGTGACCGCGGCCCCGGCCCGGGCGATCGCGGACGTTTCGACAATGACCACCGCGGCGACCGCCAGGACTTCCGCGACGGCCGCTTCGCCGACCGCCGTGGCTACCCCGAGCCGCACGCCGAATGGCGCCGTGGCGGCCGCGTGCCGAACGAATACCGTGGCCGCAACTATGTGGTCGACGACTGGCGCGGCCATCGCCTGCAACAGCCGCCCCGTGGTTATCAGTGGGTCGGCGTCGGCGGCGACTATGTGCTCGCCGCGATCGCGACCGGCCTGATCGCTCAGATCATCGTCGGCAACCGCTGAGCCTGAACCTGGGCGCGAACGACCGAGCCCGGCGGTGCTGCGAAGCGCCGCCGGGCTCTTTTCATTCGGAGACCCTCGCGGGTCAGTCGATGGTGGTCGGTGCCGCGGTCTGGGCGCAGACGTTGCGCCCGGTGATCGTCAGCCGCAGGCCGCCGCCATGCCATTCGAGCCAGTTCAGGCTGACGTAGGCGTCGATCTCGCGGTCGTCGATGCGGTCGGCCTGGCGCTGCTTCAGCAGTTCGACGGTGGCCGGCAGTCCTTGTCGCAATCGCTCGCGCTGTGCGGCCGCGGCTGCGGCCTTCGGGGAAGCGGGCGTTTGCTGGAGCGATGCCATGGCGAATCCGTTTCAAGAACTGAGGGACGCCCTCAATGTACCGCGCCGCACCACTTTTGCCTTACTTATTTGACACAGTGCCTCCGCCGAAGTGAGCCGAAGTCACCCGAAACGCAACGACCTGAGTCCGACCGTGCGGTCGATCACGATCACCACCGCCAGCGTCAGCAGGATGCTCACCGTCGACACGGCCGCAGCCGTCGGGTCGAAATCCCAGCGCAGGTAGTCGAACAGCTGCAGCGGCAGGGTCGTCATGCCGATGCCCTTGAGCAGCAGCGACATGTTGAACAGGTCGAAGGAGATCACGAAGGCGAACAGCGCGCCGGTGATGATCCCGGACTTGATCAGCGGCAGCGTGACCCGCACGAACGCGCGCAGCGGCGACGCACCCAGGCTGCGCGCCGCCTGCTCGAGCGACGCGTCCTGGTTGTAGAGCGTCGACGCCACGTTGGTGAACACGTAGGGCAGCGTCACCAGCACGTGGCCGATGACCAGGCCGAACATCGTCTTCGTGCCGATGCCCGTCGCGTACAGGAAGAACAGCAGCGCGATCGCGGTGAGGATCTCCGGCAGCATCAGCGGAAGCATCAGCATCATGCGCAGGCTCTCGCGGAAGCGCGTGGCGTAGCGCACCACGTAGAGCGCGCCGGCCACGCCGATCACCGTGGAACACACGGTCGCGATCGTCGCCACCTTCAGCGATGTGCCGATGGCGCGCATGAAGGCTTCGTTGGCGAACAGCGCGCCGAACCAGCGCAGCGAAATGCCCTGCGGCGGAAAGGTCAGCACCTCGCCGGCGCTGAGCGACATCAGCATGATGATGACGATCGGCAGCAGCAGGAACGCATACACGGCGCCGACGTAGAACAGGCCGAAGCCGTCGGCCACGCGCGCGGCCAGGGGAGCGCGTTTCATTGGATGCCCTTGGTGAAGATGCCGCTCACGCGCGCATAGATGAACACCGCCGCCATGCCGCTGAAAGCCAGCACCAGCGCCTGGGCCGCGCCCATCGGCCACTGGAAGTTGTCGATCAGGTTCTGCACCACCAGCACCGACATCGTCTTGACCTGCGCGCCGCCCAGCATCACCGGCGTGACGTAGGCGCTCAGCGTGAGCACGAAGACCAGGATGGTGCCGGCCTGGATGCCCGGCCACGACAGCGGCAGCGTGAGCCGCCAGAACACCTTCAACCGCGACGCGCCGAGCGAGCGTGCGGCCTGCTCCAGCGTCGGGTCGATCGCCTGGATCACGCCGACCAGCGGCAGGATCATGAAGGGCAGGAACACGTGCACCAGCGCGATGGTCACGCCCAGGCGGTTGTTCATGAGTTGCAGGCCGGTCTGGATCAGGCCCATGTCGATCAGCGCGCGGTTCACCACGCCGTTGCCCGACAGCAGGATCAGCCAGCCGAAGCTGCGCACCACCACGCCGACCAGCAGCGGCGACAGCACCAGCACGTAGAGCAGGCTGCCCCAGCGCGACTTGGTGCGTGCCAGGTGAAACGCCACCGGGTAACCCAGCAGCAGGCAGATCGGCACGGTCGTGAAGCCGAGCAGCAGCGTGTCCCACAGCACGCCCAGCACGTAGCCGTCGCTGAGCTGCGCCGCGTAGTTGGACAGCGTGAAGCCCGGGCCGTGGGGCGCGCCGACGGCCGGCGGCCGCAGGCTCATGCTGACGATGTTGAGATAAGGCAGCACCAGGAACACGCCGACCAGCACCAGCGCCGGCGCGATCAGCCAGAACGCGCGGCGCCCGAGCGGCGGCTTGCGTCGCGCTGCGCCCATCGCCGGGGACGATGGCGATGGCGCCGTCATGGTCGCGCTCATGGGCTCGCGATGACCCAGGCGTGGCCCGGATCGAAGGCAAAGGCCGACGAGGCGCCGGCATCGACGCGCTGGCTCGGCGAGGTCTGCACCAGCAGGCTCTGTCCGCCGGCGCACTGCAGCGTGTGCTCGACCGTGCTGCCGAGGAAATACGCCGACTGCACCAGCCCGTTGTACGGGCCATCGGCGCGGAAGCGGATCGCCTCGGGGCGGATCGTCACGTGCACCGGCTGGCCGGTCGTGAGCGGCTGGTCGTAGCAGGCCGGCACCTCGCCGAGGGCGGTGCTCACGCGGTAGGTCGGATACGTCGAATGCGGACCAGCCGCATCGGCCAGCCCTTCGACGCGGCCTTCGATCAGGTTCGAGCGGCCGATGAAGCGCGCCACCTCGATGCTGCGCGGACGCAGGTAGATGGCTTCGGGCACATCGAACTGCAGCAGCTTGCCGCCGAGCATCACGGCCACGCGGTCGGACATCACCATCGCCTCGGCCTGGTCGTGCGTGACGTAGAGCGTCGTGATGCCGACGCGCTTCTGCAGTTCGCGGATGAACACGCGCATGTCCTCGCGCAGCACGGCGTCGAGGTTGGCCAGTGGTTCGTCGAGCAGCAGCAGCCGCGGCTCGATGACCAGCGCGCGCGCCAGCGCCACGCGCTGCTGCTGTCCGCCCGACAGCTGGCGCGGGTAGCGCTCGGCCATCGACGTGAGCTGCACCATCGCCAGCACCGCGTCGATGCGGCGCTTGCACTCGGCCTTGCCAATGCCACGCATCTCCAGCCCGAAGGCCAGGTTGCGATAGACCGTGAGGTGCGGGAACAGCGCGTAGTTCTGGAACACCATGCCGATGTCGCGCTTCTCGGGCGGCAGGTCGGTGATGTCCTCGTCGTTCAGCCGCACGCGGCCCTGGTCGGGAAACTCGAAGCCCGCCACGCAACGCAGCGTGGTGGTCTTGCCGCAGCCGCTCGGGCCCAGCAACGAGATGAATTCGCCTTCCTCGGTCTTCAGTTCGAGATGCTGGATCGCCGGCGCCGCAGCGCCGGGAAAGGTCTTGCGCAGGCCGTCGAGCGACACCCGCGTGGTGCGTCGCCCGACAACCGGGCGCGCGTCTGCCGCAACGCTCACTTCATCTCCCGGTTCCAGCGGTCGGTGATCTGCGCGACCTGCGGATTGACCTTGCTCCAGTCGAACTGGAAGATCTTCTTCATGCCTTCGCCGGCCACCGGCACGTCCTTGGACAGTTCGGCGTCGAGCTTCGATTTGGTGTTGGTCGGCGAGGTGAAGAACTCCTTCGCCATCATTTCCTGCACGTCGGGGCGCAGGATGAAGTCGAGGTACTTGTAGGCCTCTTCCTTGGCCGGCGCATTCTTCAGCACGTTGAAGGACTGCTCGAAGGCCAGCACGCCTTCGGTCGGCACCACCATCTCGACCGGCACGCCCTTCTTCTGCAGCGCGACGATCTCGGGGAAGTCGATCACGGCCACCGTCACGTCGCCACGCGTGAGCATGGTCGACAGCGTGCCGCTCCAGTCGGCCTGCGTGAAGGGCAGCAGCTTCTTGATCTCGACGAAGGCGCGGTCGATCGCATCCTGCGAGCCGCCGTACAGCTTGGCCGTCATCAGCAGGAACAGCATCGCGGCGGTGTTGCCGATCTGGTAGAGGCCGATCTTGCCCTTGAACTCCGGGTTGCTCCACAGGTCCGACCACGACTTCGGCGGCGTCTTCACCAGGTCCTTGCGGTAGCCGATGCCGATGGTCGACACGATGGCGCGCACGCCGTTGTCGCCCGGGTTGCGCAGGAACGGATAGGCGTTGGCGAGGTTGGGCACCTTGGCTGCGGGGATCGGCTCGAAGTAGCCTTCGGCGCGCACCATGCTCGCGATGTTCTCGTTGAGCATCAGGATGCTGTAGGGCGGCTTCTCGATGCCGGCGGCGCGCAGGTTGGCGACGAAGTTCTTGCCCAGGCCCACGTCCAGCGTGGTTTCCACGCCGGCCGACTTCTGGAACATCGGCATCAGGTCGGAGCGCCAGAACTTCTCCCAGCGGCCGCCGTAGGTGTTGACGATGAGGTTCTGGGCGGCCATCGACAGGCCGGGGATGGCGAGCGCCGACATGCCGGCGGCTGCGGCCATGGCTTGCAGGTAATCGCGGCGGGAAAAGTTTTTCATGAGGGTGTCCTTGAAGAAGAAAAAGGCGGAACGAGGGGTGTTCGGTCAGGCGTCAGGCGCCTGCCTTGGCCGTGTCTCGGCGGTAGTCGTAGTTCTTGTTGAGTCGCTCCATCAGGTAGTCGCCGTAGGCGACCGGCGGATAGAGGGGCGGATGCGCGGCGTCGGTGCAGGTCGGCAGGCATTCGATCTGCGCGTCCATCGCCGGATCGAAGAAGTAGGGCAGCGAGTAGCGGTCGCCGCCCGAGCGGTTGATCACGCGGTGCGGCGTCGACACGAAGCGGTCGTTGGTCCAGCGCGCGAGCATGTCGCCGACGTTGAGCACGTAGGTGTCGGGGATCGGCGGCGCCTCGATCCAGTCGCCACCGCGCGGGCGCACCTGCAGGCCGCCCGAGTCGTCCTGCGCGAGCAGCGTGATGATCCCGTAGTCGGTGTGCGGCGCCGAGCCCATCTGGTCGTCGGCGAGCGGCGGCTGCGGCGGATAGTGCAGCGCGCGCAGGAAGGTCGTCGGATGGTCGAAGTGGTGGTCGAGCGCGGTCGCTTCCAGGCCGAGGCTGATCGCGATCAGGCGGACGATGTAGCGGCTCAGCGCGTCGGCTTCGGCCACGTACTGCGTCATCGCGGGCTTGAAGCCGGGCAGCCACTCCGGCCACTGGTTCGGGCCCTGCATCGGCAGGCCGGC
>JAZKDL010000546.1:0-2350 GCA_040387575.1 Pseudomonadota bacterium | reverse complement strand
GCTGATGCAGCAGATCGACGCGCAATTGCTTGGGCCACCAGTCGCTGTTCTTGGTGCCGGCACCTGCGGCCTGGCTGAATGGGCACTTCGCTTCGGTCTTCTGTTTGTCCATGTGGGGAACTCCTACGTACTGCATTGAGAGGGAGCCGCAATTCTGTTTCAGACTGCGCTCGGAGGCGAATAGAGCCTTCTTATGTCGGCAATAGGACGCCGCTCCCCGCCGTCCCTTTCAAAAGAGACAGTCCGATGTTGCCGCGCAACCGCATCACCCGGCAATACCTCCTGTGGGGCGTTGACCGCTTCGCCATTCGGCAGTCGAGCGACCACCACGGATGGCCCTTGGCTACAGCACCTTCACGGCGCGTCCGATGAACTGGATCGGCCCGGTCGGCCGGTCGATCGGCGAGCCATTGGCCGGCTCCAGCGTCAGCTCGAATAGCTGATTGGCCTCCAGCGGCGGCAGCTTCTCGATCGGCACGCGCAGCGCCCTGCCCGGCTGCACCAGGCCCAGCGACACCGGGCCGCGCCATGCATCGGCCTTGGTCCAGAACTGCAGCGACTTGTCGCTCGGCACGGCGACGGTGCCCAGCGGAATCAGGCTCAGTTGCTCTTGCCGGCCGCTGCCGGTCTGGATCACCCAGCCGGGCGCCTTGTCCTGCGGCGCGACCAGAACGACCATGTACTGCGGCGTGGCCGGCGCCTGGACGCGCACGACCAGCACGCCCGCCAGGATCGCGGCCGCCGCAAAGCCGGTGCCGGCCAGCCCGCGCCAGAGGTTCAGGTTGTTCCACCAGGTCTGCACGCCGGTCGCGGCGCGTTTGACGTTCGCGGCGGCCGCATTGAATGGCGGCGCCACGCTGCGCTCGATGCGCGTCCACAGCGCGGGCGACGGCTCGACCGGCGCGGCCAGCGCGGTCAGCGGATGCAGCCGCGCGTCCCAGGCATCGACCGCATCGCGCAGCGCAGGTTCGTGCGGCATGCGCGACTCGACCTCGCGACGCCGCGCCGCCGACAGCGTGCCGAGCACGTACTCGCCCGCGAGCGCGTCGATGTCGTCTCCGCCGTCAGGTGTGTGGAGGGGATTCGGGTTCATGTCATGCACTCACGCAAGGCGCGCATGCCGCGCTGGATCCAGGCCTTGACGGTGCCCAGCGGCGTCTGCGTGCGCTCGGCGATCTCGCCGTGCGAGCAGCCGTCGACATAGGCCAGCACGATGCATTCGCGCCGTGCGGGTTCGAGCCGGTCGAGGCAGCCGTCGAGACGGCCGAGGTCGACGCGGGTTTCGGCGGCATCGCGGGTCGTCGCATGGTGTTGCATCGCCACTTCGTCCTCGAGCGCGGCGCCGGTCTCTTCATCGACCGGCACGTCGCGCGCGTTGTTGCGAACCCAGTTCAGCGCGGTGTTGCGCACCACGCTGTAGATCCAGCCGCGGCCGGCACCGCGTGCGGCGTCGAAGGTCGTGGCCCGCTGCCAGATGGCAACGAAGGCATCGTGCAGCACGTCTTCGGCGTACTGACGCTGCCGGACGATGCGCAAGGCCACGCCCAGCAGGTAGCGGCTCTCGCGCGCGTAGATCTGCGCCAGCGCCTGCCGCTGGCCCTGGGCGCAGGCGGCGAGTGCGGCTTCGTAGTCGAATTCGTCTGGAGCAGCCAACAGGAGACCCGGGTGAAACGGTGGGAGCCAGGATGTTAGTCGAGGCCTCCGCCATTCCGTCCAGGAAACCGCCAGCCCGCCGGGGCGCAGGGCGTTTGCTTTACGCGGCCTTCCAGAAGATGTAGTCGGCCTGGTACTTGACGGTCGTCTTCTGGCCCTTGGTCATCGGCGTGCAGGGCATGGCCGCGGGCGCGATGCCGCCGGTCAGTGCGACACGCTGGATGTAGGTCACGCCGGTCATGGCGCCGGTGCCCATCGCGGGATTGGCCTTGACCAATTGGTACGGCAGCGCGGTCGGGCTCGACGGCGCGACGGCGAGCTGCGTGGCGGTGAGCTTCGAACCGTCCATCGCTTCCCAAGTGGCCGGTGGGCCGTAGTACTTGCCGACCTGCTTGCCCATGCGGTCGTTCAGCACCGCGTTCGGGCCGACGAAGACCCATTCGGTCTGGCCGGGTGCGTTGGCCTTGTCGCGGCATTCATAGGTGATGTCGCCCACGCCGACGGTTTCCCAGGCCACCTTGTTGCCGGCCGGCACCTGGATGGTGGGCGGCAGGCTGGCTTGCGAGAACGAGGTCATCGGCATGCTGCTGCCCATCGTGCCGCAGGCGGCAAGGACGGCGGCCGAAGCGACGATCGCGGACACGCCCAGGGTGCGGGAAGAGACCAGTTGTTGCATGTGAAGCTCCTTCGAAGTGGT
>JAZKDL010000545.1:0-6516 GCA_040387575.1 Pseudomonadota bacterium | reverse complement strand
TCTTGCCGATGGCGTCTTCGATGGTGGGATAAGTCATGTTTCTCTCGTGTCGCGCTGCTTGCGGCAGCCTGGAATACCCGCCGACGACATGTTTGGCTTGCGAATCTGCGGGATCATGCCGCGCACTGTGCCATAATTTTGGGCTGCACTCTCCCGCGCCCGGGTGGTGAAATTGGTAGACGCAGGGGACTCAAAATCCCCCGCCGCAAGGCGTGCCGGTTCGATTCCGGCCCCGGGCACCACGGTTTGACCGCCGTGATCAGGAAGCATCTCCAGGACATGTTCCGGCTTCAGTTTCGATGTCGGGCTCCGCACCTGATTTCCCAGGCTGCAAGGTACTTTTTCCGATCCCTGCCAAAAGCTGCACGGTTCGATCGTGCTGGTTGGTGCCTCGCTCCCTGTCGACCTTGCACCTAAAATTCTCGCCGCGCCCACAACGGCACTCCCTGTGCCGCCGGGCGCGCAGACCCAGGAGAAGCTGATGGCCACCGCGAAACCCACCCCGTCACCACGTCGGCTCACGCGCTGGTCGTTGACCATCCTTTCCATCGTGGTGGTGATTGCAGCGGCCATCTGGGCGTTCGGATATATCAAGCCCTACCTGGCGGCCATCGGCGACCGGGACGGCGACAAACGCGCCGCGATGGAGCTGTGCTGGCAAGAACGGGGCACCACCAAGCAAGGCATGCGGATCGAAGGCGGCGCCTGCGATGCACTCGACCGGCTCTTCATGCCCAAGATCACGCCAGAAGCCTACGGCCTCTACAACCCCAACGCCAGCACGCAGCTTCGCTGACGGCCCGATGCCGCGCATCTAGGCGAGCTGCACAAGCGCGGCGTCGACGCGCTCCATCTCCCGAAGCAAGGCGGCGACAACCTCCTGCACCGTCACCCAATCGCGATTTCGGTTGCCCAGCGCGGTTTGAACCGCGGCCGCAGCATTGGCCGCGCGATGCGCGGCGATGCTCGACAGCGCACCCTTGAGGGTATGAGCGTGCTCGGCCACCAGTTCATGGTTGCGAGCGCTCGCCGCCAGCTGGATCTCCCGGCCGCGCTCGGCCATGTCGGCGCGCATCACCACGACCACCTCGTGGACCGCACCCAGATCGCCGCCCATGTTTTGCAGAAAGGCATCGGCGTCGATGGCCTGCGACATGTCGAACATGCCGGACCACGGCGTCGACGTGGGCAGTGTCATCGGCAGTGATGGCGGCATCTGAACCGGCGCGGGCATGGTCGACGCCGCCGGCTCCGGCGTCTCGATCTGACGGCCGATCGCGAAGCCCAGATCCCCAGCCGGCAGCATGTCGCGGGCTGGGTGACCCGTGGCCTCCAGCGCTTCACGGACTGCCTGCGCCAATTGGACGGGGGAGACTGGCTTCGACACGTAGGCGTCCATGCCCGCAGCCAGACATTTGTCGCGATCGCCCGCCATGGCGTGCGCCGTGAGCGCCACGATCGGCGTGCGGCGCGCGCGCGGGCGCGCCGCCTCCAGCGCCCGGATACGCGCTGTGGCATCGAAGCCGCTCAATATCGGCATCTGGACGTCCATCAGCACCAGATCGAATTCGCGCGACTGCCATCGGCGCACCGCTTCTTCGCCATCGCGCGCGACCGTCACCTCGTGCCCCATCTGAGCCAGCAGGTGCCGCATGAGCAACTCATTGACGGCATGGTCTTCGGCCAGCAGCACATCCAGGCTGGGCGTCGGCGCGGGCTCGAGCAGCATCGGCTCGGTCTGCACGTTCAGTCCATCCTCGGCCTGCGAGAAAACCGCCGTGAAACGAAAAGTGCTGCCTTCGTGGGGACGGCTGACCACGTGGATCACGCCGCCCATCATCGCCACCAGCCGTGCGCAGATCGCCAGCCCCAGGCCGGTGCCGCCAAAGCGACGTGTGGTCGAGGTGTCGGCCTGGGTGAAGGCTTCGAAGATCTGCTGCTGCTTTTCCTCGGAAATGCCGACACCGGTGTCGCGCACCGCGACAAGCAGCCGCAGCTGGTCGCGCGACAGGTCGACCTGGTTCGGCGCCACCCGAACCGTAACCATCACACGGCCGCGGTCGGTAAATTTGACTGCATTCGAAACGAGATTCGAGATGATCTGCCGCAGCCGCCCAGGATCGCCCTCCAGCTTGCGCGGCACACCGTCGGCAATGTCGACGCCGATGTGCAGGCCTTTCGCCTCTGCGGCAGGCGTGTGAAGGGCGACTGCCTCGCGGATCCAGCGCGCAAGATCGAAGCGGATCTGCTCGAACACCAGCTTGCCAGCCTCGATCTTGGACAGATCGAGGATGTCGTTGAGCAACGCCAGCAGCGAGGTCGATGACCTGTCGATGAGTTCGATGTACTGACGTTGCTGCGGATTGAGTGGGGACTGGTGCAGCAGCCGGGTGAGTCCCATCACCGCATTCAGGGGTGTGCGCACCTCGTGACTCACATTCGCGAGGAACTCGCTCTTGGCGCGGTTGCTGGCCTCGGCCTGCCTGCGCGCCTGCTCGACCTCCGCGTGCATGGTTCGGCGTGCGGTGACGTCGGTGTTGAAGCCCGTGATGCGCAATGGCGCGCCGCGCTCATCCCGTTCGGTGATGGTGCCCACGCTTTCCAACCAGATCCAACCGTCGGCCGACGCTATCCGATGCTCCACCATGTATCGGCCATCGGGCTCGCGCAGCGCCTTCTTGAGCGCGGCCCGAACCGCAGGCACATCATCCGGATGGACCCGCTTCTCGAGATCAAGAAGATTCCAGCCGCCCGCGATGCGCTCTCCGCCGAGCATCTCGTCCCAGCGCGTCCCCATGGCCACGCGGCCTGCGCCGACGTCCAGCTCCCACTGCGAGATGCCAGCCGCTTCGGTGACCATCAGCTGCCGGCGCGTGAGCTCCAGCGCTTGCCGCATCGCCCGGATCTCGTCGGTCTGGCGACGAATCGTGGCGTCCTTTGAATCCTTTTCGCTAACAAGTTGCCCCATTCGGCGCAACAATTCGACCTGCCGCCGGGTCATTGCATCGAGGCGCGCAATGGCGGACTGGAGGGGGTCTTTATCGGACTCGTCGATCATTTGGGTACGAACGTATTCAGGCGTGATAATGCCGGCGCCCCGTATTTCGGGCTCAGCGATCGTCCACTCAATTCGAAAACTACCATGGCGCGCGCCCCTTCCATGGGTCCAGACGTTACCGCTGCTTCCATTGCAAATGAGTATGCGAGGTAACTTTTTGTCCGAAAACGTCGGGCGCGATCATGCGGTTGCAGCAACGGTACTACTGGTAGACGACCAGCCGGTGATCGGCATGGTTGTGCGCAAAATGCTCTCGGTCGACGCCGCGATCATTTTTCATGTCTGCATGCAGGCGTCCGAGGCCATCGAAACCGTCAAGCGCCTGCGGCCGACCGTGATCCTGCAGGATCTGGTGATGCCCGGCTCCGACGGGCTGGAACTGCTGCGCGCCTACAGGGCGCAGGCCGAGTCACGCGACACGCCCATCATCGTGCTCTCGTCGAATGACGATCCGGCGGTCAAGAAGGCGGCGTTCACGCAGGGTGCCAACGATTACATGGTCAAGCTGCCGGAGCCGATCGAGCTGGTCGCGCGCATTCGCTACCACTCGCGCTCCTACATGGCGCTGATTCAGCGAGACAACGCCTACCGGGCGTTGCGGCTGAGCCAGGAGCAATTGCTTGAAAGCAATCTCGAACTGCGGCGCCTCACCAATTCCGACGGCCTGACCGGACTGGCCAATCGGCGTTATTTCAACGAATACATGGCGCAGGAGTGGACGGCCGCCGAAGAGAACGGCACCCTGCTTTCCTTGCTGATGATCGATGTCGACTTCTTCAAGAGCTACAACGACCGGCTTGGGCACTTGGCGGGCGATGACGCCCTGCAGCAGGTGGCGCAGACGATCGAACGCGCCCGCAGCGACTATCCGGCCAGTCTCGCGGCCCGCTTCGGCGGCGAGGAATTCGCGCTGGTACTGCCCGGCCTCGATGCGGCCGGCGCGCGAAAAGCTGCGGAGAATCTGCGAATGCAGATCGAAACGCTCGCGATGGCCCATCCGTCGCCGTCCGGCCCGTACCTGACCGTCAGCATCGGCACGGCCACGGTGGCGCCAGGCCTCGAGGATTCGCCGAATGCGCTGATCGAACGTGCCGACGCACACCTTTATCAGGCGAAATGCGATGGCCGAAATCGCGTGAGCACCGACGATCGAGTCACCAGACCGATGCGGCAGACCGCTAACTAAAGTCGAAGGCTCGCCGACCTGTCACGCTCCTAAGGCGTTGTCAGATAACAGCAGTGCGGGATTCAATGAGGGACGTTTATTGTCAATCCCCCGCGCGTCCGTGACAATTGGTAATTGCCTATGAACTTTCCAGAAACCCCCCTCGGCTACTACGAACGAACCTCCTGCTCCGCCCAATGGCTGGAGTTCAACAGGGCTCTTGCCGCCGAATTGAGCGCAGGACTACCGCCTGAAGAGGTTCGACAGCTGTTCGCACGCATCGGCGCTCAGGTCGCGACGGCCTTGCCGATCGGCCGTTGCGACTCGGTCCCGGAGCTGCAAGCCGGCTTCAACGCCCGCTGGGAGAGCATTTCCTGGGGCTTCAGCAGCCTGCGGGAAGTGGCCGACCACCTGGAAATCACCCATGCCTGCAGCCCGTTCGCGATGGCTTTCGGCCCCGCATCAGCGGATTGGGCGGGTGGCTTTTTCGAAGGCGCCTATCAGACCTGGTTCGCCTCGCAAGGCATTCCCGCAGGTTTGCATGTACGTGCCGAGGCGCCCGCTGCAGGCTCGTCGCAGATCGTTCTGCGACTGGGCAAGCAGCCATGAGTGCAGTAGTACCAAGCCACTCACAGCAACGCTGCACCGCAGTACGAAGTACAGAGGTATACCGATGAGTGATGACGAGCGACGGGGCGAGGACGTAGCCGGACTGTTTCGCAAGTTCGGCGGCGACGCGAAGGGCTATCGCGAATTCGCACCGGAACCCCAGATGAATGAGCAGACGCCCTCGTGGCGCCTCGTGTCGGGCACCCGGCAAGGCGCTGCTGCGCCGCAGCCAGCGCCCGTTGTTGCGCCGGTCACGCCAGCATCGGCACCTGTTGTCGCAGCTGCCGCACCAGTGGCGGCAGCCCCCGTGAAGCCTTTGTTCACCCGGCCGGCAGTTGCCGCTGCCGCGCCGTTGCGCGCGGTTGCGCCACAGCCGACAGTCGCCCCGGCTGCGCCCGCACTGAATCCGGGTCCGGCGCCTGACGCCGCACCGCCACAGCCGACGAGCGCCGCGCGCGAACTCGATGTCCTGTTTTCGCGCCTGAACGGCGAGCCGCCGCCGCAGACGCCCGAACCCGGCGCGGCTGGCCTGCTGTCTCGCTGGCGCAGGCCTTCCTGACGATGCACGTCATTGCCGTCATTGCGGCCAAGGGAGGCGTTGGGAAGACGACGGTGACGGCCAATCTGTGCACCACCCTGGCCGAGGCCGGGCATCAGGTGCTGGCGATCGACATGGACCCGCAGAACGCACTGCGCTTCCATCTTTCGAACGACATCCAGGCCTGTGAATTCGGCCTGGCCAGCGCGCTGTCCGGTCAACGCACCTGGACCGAAGTCATCCAGCCCGGCCGTGCCGGCGCACTGCTGCTGCCTTTCGGCACGCTGGACGACCAGGATCAGATCGAGCTCGAGCAGTACCTCGCGGCAACGCCATCGTGGCTCGGCAATACCTTAGCGGGCTTCGGCCTGCCAGCAGAGACCATCGTGCTGATCGACACGCCTCCCGGGCCGTCCGTCTATCTCCAGCAGGCGCTGCGCGTGACGAATTTCAACGTCGTGGCGATGCTGCCCGACGCGGGTTCCTTCGCGACGCTGCCGATCACCGACCGAATGATCGAGAAATATTGCGCGCCCCGAGAGAATTTCCGGGGCAGCGCCTATCTCGTGAACCAGGTCGATCCCGGCAAGCGCCTCAACCGCGACATCCTCGACGCGCTGCGTGCCGACCTGGGCTCCCAGTTGCTGGGCGTCGTGCACCAGGATCAGGCCGTCAGCGAAGCGCTGGCTTCGGCCTTGACCGTCGGCAGCTACGCGCCCTATTCCCAAGCCGCACAGGATTTTTCCGAATGCGCCAAGGCGCTTATGCAACGGCTGTCCGTGCCTGCATCGGCCAACGTGCCGCCAGTGTCCGAGTAACCGTTCTGCGATCCGCCACGCCTACCGAATCACGCCATGAAGAACCCCGCATCGTTGCGCTCCCTACCGAGCCGGCTGGTCGACCTGTTGGGAGCCCAGCCTTTCCGAGGCATCGCCTGGGTGCTCACGCTGGGCATCGTGGCCGTGTTGATCATCACGCCGATGACGCTGCAGCAGCAGCTGATCCTGTCGATCGGCATCCTGGTCGCTGCCATCCTCGTGAACCGCACCAAGGGCAAGCTCGGCACGCTGGTGCTGATCTTCCTGTCGGTCATCGTTTCGTCGCGCTACATGTACTGGCGCATCACCGAGACGATGTTCATGGACA
>JAZKDL010000544.1:0-10974 GCA_040387575.1 Pseudomonadota bacterium | reverse complement strand
GGTGGCCCTGATGAGCGGATTGGCCGCGGCGATGGCCGGTGGCAACGCCAGTGAGATGGCCCTGGGCGTCAATGCAGGCGTGAACGCGGCGCAGAACAATCAGGCCGCGCAATTGATGGTGCTGGCACAAGCCGCTGCGAGGTTCGGCCAGGTCGGCTGGTCGGGGCTGACGGCGGAAGCGCAGGTCGTGCTCGCGCGCTGCGCTGCAGCGACCTGGTGTGCATCGCTGCCGCTGGCCGGTGCAGCGGTGGCTTATGTGGGCAGTGCGCAATTCGTGGGTGTGCAGCCGACCGGAGCGGGGGCGATACCGAACGGGTATGGCTCAGGACAGCCGTTGCCGCCGGGAAGGCCGACTGTGCTGCCGGTGACGGGGGCTGAGGGGGCGAATACGACGACGACGCCGGGGACGGTGGTAACAGGCGGCGGCGCGCCTGGGTACGAAAGCCCTCCTTTCGAGGACAACACATCTACCTCGAGCACGAATGGCCCTCCTCGCGGCGTGGGTCCTTTGGCGCTCAGTGAAAACTCCTATGAGCCAAGCCCCAAGCATGCGGAAGGCGGATGGGGCACTCCAATGGACTTACCTTCTGAAATTGCACAAAGAGTTTTAGATGCTTCAGTACTAGCGGGAAGACAGCGTTACGGCTATTACGAGGGGCGTCTGTATGAGTTTCAAGATGACAATGCCGGAGGATGGCACGGCTACCCAATTCCCGGGAATGAAGCTCCTGTTTCTATATTGCGAGGCCTGAGAGATAACGGAGTAATTTCAAACTTTGAATACAATCAAATGATAAAAGGGAAATAGCATGCCAGTGCTTGATATTTTGGTGGACGGTACTCCATCTGTGGAGTTTTCCGATTGGGATGGAGAAATCGAAAGATTTCTAGAGTTGGTTTTTTTTGACGCTAAAAATCAAACAAAAAAAATAATTTTTGGTCAAAAGCACGTTCCCAACGAAATCAGGGAATGGATAAGAAATTCCAGGAATTCAATCATGCTCGACGATCCTCCGGAGTATCTGCGAAATAAGAATTCTCTAGCTCAGGCGATTGAAGAATTTTATGAGAAGTCAAATGTAGAAACGATTGAGAATCACGGTGATTTGGTCCTGAACTATCGTAAGTCACACGATTTCAGATTTGCATTTCGCGGCACAGATATTCCTATTACCGTTTTAGGGAAGACGCAAGGGGAATATACGATCTCGACCATAAATAGCGAGAGATCTTTATTTTTCGTGAAAAAAAATGATTTGAAAGATTTTTTATATTCTTTCTGAATTTAGTCTACTGGCTATGGTCGACTGTAGCACTGTGCTTTTTAATGATGAATTTCTGTATTCATGTGCCGCCGATGAGTAGGAGTTTTCTTCATTCAAGAAAGAAATCGACCGAAATTACGGCAATGGGTCTGACGCAGGTTTTTTAAAAAATCAAATATTGGATTTTATCTTTATACTGCCAAAAATGATTTCTATGAGGATGATATTTATAATTGGAATTGGGTTTTTTTATAAAAAACAGCGAAACTAGCGGCCATGCGCTGCATAAATGGTTTTCAAATAGTTTTAAGGGATCAATATGAAAAATATAACCAAACTTGTTTTTATCGTCGCAGCACTCAGTGCGATCGTAGGGTGCGCAAGCCTTCCTTCCCCGGAAGCAATGAAGGCGGACACCGCGTCTTTCGAACTGCCGAAATCGCCCGAGCCGGGCAAAGCCATCGTGTATATGGTGCGGCCATCGGGCGTCGGCGGCCTGGTGCGCTTCAACGTATTCGTCGACGATCAAGAGGCTGCTTCTGAGATGGGCTACACCCGCTCAAGTCAATACATCTATTTCAATGTGACGCCGGGCAAGCACAAGATCTATTCAAAGGCCGAAAACTGGGCCGAGGCCGAAGTGACGGCGAACAGCGGCGATGTGATCTACATCCGGCAGGAGCCCTCGATGGGCCTCATCATGGCGCGCAACAGCATCTCGAAGATCGAGGGCTACGAGGGCAAGTACCACGTCAAGAATCTGACGTTGGGTACCTTGCTGAAGACCGACAAATAAGTCCTGCGCCGCCACCTGCCTGGCGATCGGCTTGACCGATGCCCAGGCAGGAGCAAGTCAATCACACGTTCACCGACCCGATGAACGACTCCGGATACCTCAGCCCCGCAGCCACATCGACCGGAAACGCGCGATCGAGTTCCGCGAGTTCGTCCGCGCTCAACACGACATCCAGCGCGCCGATGTTCTCGTCCAGATAGCGACGGCGCTTGGTGCCCGGAATCGGCAGGATGTCGTCGCCCTGCGCCAACACCCAGGCCAGCGCGACCTGTGATGCCGTACAGCCGTGCGCCGCGGCCAGTTGCTGCACCTGTTCCGCCAGCGCCAGGTTGCGCGTGAAGTTCTCGCCCTGAAAGCGCGGCGAGTGGCGCCGGTAGTCATCGGCCGGAAGGTCGTCCGGCGTCTTGAACGCACCCGCCAGAAAGCCGCGGCCCAGCGGCGAATAGGCGACCAGGCTGACGCCGTTCGCACGGCAGGCGGCCAGCGTGCCGGTCGTTTCCGGGTCGCGCGTCCACAGCGAATATTCGCTCTGCAGCGCCGCGATCGGGTGCACCTTGCATGCGCGCTCGATGGTCGTGGCCGATGCTTCCGACAGTCCCAGATAGCGCACCTTCCCGGCCTGCACCAGCTCGGCCATGGCGCCGACCGTGTCCTCGATCGGCACTGTCTTGTCGACGCGGTGCTGGTAGTAGAGATCGATGCGGTCCACGCCGAGGCGCTTCAGGCTCGCGTCGCAGGCGGCCTTCACGTAGTCCGGCCGGCCGTTGATGCCGCGCGCCGTCGGGTCGGCCAGGTCGCGCGCGATGCCGAACTTGGTCGCGATGAAGACCTCGTCGCGCCGCCCGGCGATCGCCTTGCCGATCAGCAGTTCGTTGGTGTGCGGACCGTAGGCGTCCGACGTGTCGAGGAAGTTCAGCCCCTGGTCGAGCGCGTGGTGGAGCGTGGCGATCGACTCCGCGTCGTCGCGGTTGCCGTAGAAATCGCTCATGCCCATGCAGCCCAGGCCGATCGCCGAGATGGCGGGGCCGTTCTTGCCGAGTGTTCTTGTCTTCATGGTGTGGTCCTTCGATGTAAGTGGTCGGGAAGTGACGTGGCTGAGGTCACGCGCGCTTGGGCAAGGCTTGAAGTTCCTGGTAGCCGCTGATCTTTCGGCGGATGTAGGCCAGCGTGTCGCCGATGCGTTCGAGGTCCGCTTCGAGCTGTTCGGCATGGCGTTCCAGCATGGCCTGCCGTTCGGCGATGCTTTCGGGCGCCTGGCCTTCGCGCAACAAGGTCGCGTAGCGCTGCATGTCGCGCATCGACATGCCGGTGGCGCGCAGGCGCACCAGGAATTCGAGCCAACGCATGTCGTCGGCGCTGTAGCGGCGTGCACCGCTGCGCCGGTCGATCGGCGCGATCAGGCCGATCTGCTCGTAGTAGCGCAGCGTGTGGGCGCTCAGGCCGGTGGCCGCCGAGGCTTCGGCGATGCTGAGTGGTCGCGATGGGCTCAGTGGTGAGTTCATGCCGCAAGCGTACGGCTTCGAGTGCACTCGAAGTCAAGCGCCGGCTTGTGGTGCGCGCCTTGCCGTCGGGCGCGGCGCCTCGCGAAGGTCAGGCGCCGGCAGCGAAGGGCAGTTCGAGCGTCGCGTTGAATTCCACGTCGCCGATGTGCTCACCGCTCGCGACCACGACGGCGCGGTCGGGCTGCGCCGTGATCCGCGTGAGCGCGTCCCACAGCGCGCGGCGCGACGGGCCGTCGAGCCCGCCGGTCGGCTCGTCGAGCAGCGTCAGCGCGCGGCCGGTTGCGAGCCCGGCCGCCAGCCAGACCTTGCGCTTCGAGCCGGTCGACAGCATGAACATCTTCTTCTCGAGATGCGGCGCCAGCGAGAAAGCATCGACCAGCGCCTGCCACGCAGCGGCGTCGAAGCGCGCGTCGCCGGCGACCAGCGCGTCGGTGCATTCGCGGCAGCTCATGGCGTCGTAGGCGTCGGTGCCCGGGTCGACGAAGAACACGTCGCGCCGGTAGGCCGCGGCGTCCTGGTCGAGCCGCACGCCGGCCAGCGTGAGCCGGCCCTTGGCAGGAAGCGCGGGCGGTGTGCCGGCCAGTACCCGCAGCAGCGTCGACTTGCCGCTGCCGGTGTCGCCGTACAGCAGCGTCACGCCGGCATCGATGCGGCCGGACCAGTTCGACACCAGCGGCGGCGCCTCCGGATAGCCGAAGCCGAGCGCCTCGATCTGCAGCAGCGCCTGCGTCATGCGCCGGCCCTCGTCGGCATGAAGGCGGTCTGGGCGCCGCGGCCCGCGATATGCAGCGCGGCGGTGGCCGGCGGCGTCTCGGCCAGCAGCACGCCCTTGCGGAACACCTTGAGCCGCGTCGCGCGCAGGCGGATCGCCTCGACCGTGTCGCGCGCCTGCAGCAGCACGAAGCTCGCGTCGCAACCGGTGTCGAGCCCGTAGTTCTCGAGCCCGAAGACGCGTGCGGCGTTGGTCGTGACCGCCTCGAAGCAGCGCCGGATGCCGGCCTGGCTCGTCATCTGCGCCACGTGCAAGCCCATATGCGCGACTTCCAGCATGTCGCCCGACCCCATGCCGTACCACGGGTCCATCACGCAGTCGTGTCCGAAGGCCACGTTCACGCCGGCGGCCATGAGTTCGGGCACGCGCGTCATGCCGCGGCGCTTCGGGTAGGTGTCGTGGCGGCCCTGCAGCGTGATGTTGATCAGCGGATTGGCGATCACGCTGACGCCGGCCTCGGCGATCAGCGGCAGCAGCTTGCTGACGTAGTAGTTGTCCATCGAATGCATCGACGTGCAGTGCGAGCCGGTCACGCGGCCCTGCAGGCCGAGGCGCTGGGTCTCGAAGGCCAGCGTCTCGATGTGGCGCGACAGCGGGTCATCGGACTCGTCGCAGTGCATGTCGACGCGCTGGCCGCGTTCGGCCGCGAGCTCCATCAGCAGCCTCACGCTGGCGGCGCCGTCGGCCATCGTGCGCTCGAAGTGCGGAATGCCGCCGACCACGTCGACGCCCTTGTCCAGCGCGCGCTTCAGGTTCTCGAGGCCGCCGGGCGAGCGCAGCACGCCGTCCTGCGGAAACGCGACCAGCTGCAGGTCGAGGTACGGCGCGACCAGGCGCTTGACCTCCAGCAGCGCATCGACCGCCAGCAGGCTCGGGTCGCTGGTGTCGACGTGCGTGCGCACGGCGAGCAGGCCTTTGGCGACCGCCCAATCGCAGTAGGCGAGCGCGCGTTCGATCAGCGCTTCCTGCTTCAGCAGCGGCTTGAGCTCGCCCCACAGCGCGATGCCTTCGAGCAGCGTGCCGCTCTCGTTGACGCGCGGCAGGCCGTAGCTCAGCGTCGCGTCCATGTGGAAGTGCGGATCGACGAAATGCGGCGCGACGAGCAGGCCTTGCGCGTCGATCGTCTCGTGGGCCGGCGCTTGCGCTTCAGTGAGGCCGGCCGTGACTTCGGCGATGCGGCCGTCCTGCACGGCGATCGACATGCCGGTGCGGCCGTCCGGCAGCGTGGCGTTGTGGATGAGGAGGTTCAGCATGGTGGCGTGTGCGCGGCGGCGCCGTGCAAAGGAGTTCGTCGGGGTGCTTTGATTATGTTGGCTGACACGTTCACGCTCTTTGCAAGAAGCGCTCCATGGCCGTTGCGCCGTTAGGCTGGACGGATGGCCGAATCCAAAATAGCAATCTACGGCGCCATCGGTGCCAACGTGGCCATCGCCGTCACCAAGTTCGTCGTCGCCGGCATCACCGGCAGCTCGGCGATGTTGTCCGAAGGCATCCATTCCGCGGTCGACACCTTCAACGGCATCCTGCTGCTGGTCGGGCTGAAACTGAGCCAGCGGCCGGCCACGGCCGAACATCCGTTCGGGCACGGCAAGGAGCTTTACTTCTGGAGCCTGATCGTCGCAGTGCTGATCTTCGGGCTCGGCGGTGGCGTGTCGTTCTACGAGGGCGTCCAGCACATCCGGCATCCGGAGCCGATGACCGACCCGACCTGGAACTACGTCGTGCTGGCCGCGGCGATGGTGTTCGAGGGCGCGAGCTTCACGATCGCGCTGCGGCAGTTCCTGAAACAGGCCGGCAAGACGCCGTTCTGGAAGGCGCTGCACACCAGCAAGGACCCGACCAACTACACGGTGCTGGCGGAAGATTCCGCCGCGCTGGCCGGCCTGGTCGTGGCCGCCATCGGTATCTGGCTGAGCCATTGGCTGGACATTCCCGAGCTCGATGGCGTGGCGTCGGTCGTGATCGGGTTGCTGCTGGCCGGCGTGGCGGTGCTGCTGATCCGCGAGTCGCGCGGGCTGCTGATCGGCGAGGGCATCCGGCCCGAGACGGCGCGCGACATCCGCGCGATGGCCAAGGCACATCCGGAGGTCCACGACGTCGGCCGGCTGCTGTCGATGTACATGGGGCCGGAAGAGGTGCTCGTGACCATCGATCTCGATTTCGTGGACGGCACGTCCACCGAAGACGCCTCGGCCACGATCACCGCGATCGCCAAGCAGGTGCGGGAGCGCTATCCGGCGATCAAGCGCCTGTTCATCGAGGCCGGCGACATGCCGGCGCCGGTCGCCGTGTCGGCCGCCTGAAAGCGCCTGAAGCGTTTATCCTGCGCGGCTTCACGCACCGCAACCGCACAGGAAATTTCATGGCCCATTCCATCCAGGGACGTCGCGGCATGGCCGTGGCGCCCCATGCGCTCGCTTCGCAATCCGCACTCGCCGTGCTGCGCGAGGGCGGCAACGCGATCGAGGCGATGGTCGCGGCCGCGGCCACCATCGCGGTGGTCTATCCACACATGAACGGCATTGGCGGCGACAGCTTCTGGCTGGTCTGCACGCCGAAGTCCGGCGGCGGGCATGACGTCGTCGGCATCGAAGGCTGCGGCGCGGCTGCGGCAGCCGCACGGCGCGAGAACTACGCCGGCCGCAGCGCGATCCCGTTCCGCGGCGGCGATGCGGCCATCACCGTGGCCGGCACGCTCGGCGGCTGGGAGCAGGCGCTGGCGTTGAGCCGCGACACGATGGGCGGCCGCTTGCCGCTCTCGCGCCTGCTGGCGGATGCGATCGACTACGCACGCAACGGCACGCCCGTCACCGTCAGCCAGCAGCGCAGCACGGCGGGCAAGCGCGCCGAACTCGAGTCGGTCCATGGTTTCGCGGAAACCTTTCTGCCGGGCGGCGAAGTGCCCGAAGTGGGCAGCCTGTTCATGCAGCCGCGCTTGGCGGCGACCTTCGAGCACCTGGTGCGCGCCGGCCTCGACGACTTCTACCGCGGCGACCTCGCGCGCAGCATGGCGGCCGACCTGCAGTCCGCCGGCAGCCCGGTCGCGCTGGCCGACCTGCAGGCGCACCGTGGCCAGTTGTGCGAGCCGCTGATGCTGGCGCACAGCCATGGCCGCGTCTTCAACATGCCGCCGCCCACGCAGGGCATGGTCGCGCTGATCATCCTCGGCCTGATGGACCGGCTCGGCATCGAGCGCTTCGACCACCTGAGCGCGGACTACGTGCATGCGGCGGTCGAATCGGTCAAGCAGGCCTTCGCGGTGCGCAACCGGCACATCACCGACCCGGCGCACATGACGGTCGATCCGGCGTCGTTCCTGGCGCCCGGCGCGCTCGACGCGATGGCCGCGCGCATCGACATGCAGCGCGCCGCGCCGTGGGGCGCTGGCAAGGGGCCGGCCGACACGGTCTGGATGGGCGTGATCGACGGCGAGGGCCGGGCGGTGTCGATGATCCAGAGCGTCTATCACGAGTTCGGTTCGGGCGTGGTGCTGGCGCAGAGCGGCGTCAACTGGCAGAACCGCGGCGCCTCGTTCTCGCTCGACCCGGCGCACATCAACACGCTGGTGCCGGGCAAGCGGCCCTTCCACACGCTGATCCCCGGCCTGGCGCTGCTGAACGACGGCCGCACGATGGTCTACGGCAACATGGGCGGCGACGGCCAGCCGCAGAGCCAGTCGGCGGTGTTCACCCGCACGGTGGTGCACGGCTTGAACCCGCAGGACGCGATCAGCGCGCCGCGCTGGCTGCTCGGCCGCACCTGGGGCCAGAGCTCGGATTCGCTGAAGCTGGAAAGTCGATTCCCCGCGGCAACGGTCGATGCGCTGCGTGCGCGCGGCCACGAAGTCGATGTGCTCGGCGAATTCGACGAGACCTTCGGCCACGCCGGCTGCGTGCTGCGCCGGCCGGACGGCAGCTTCGAAGGTGGCTTCGACCCGCGCTCCGACGGGAGCGTGGCGGCGTTCTAGCCGGCGTCGATGCCTTGCGCCCGCAGCAGCGCCTTGGTGCGCCGCAGTTCGCGCTGCAGATCGAGGATCAGCGCTGCCGCATCGAGCCCGACGCCGAAGTCGCGTTCCAGCCGGCGCGCGGCCAGCGCCTGCTGCAGATCGGCGCTCTGGAAGCGCCATTGCTCGGGTTGCTGATCGCGAATCGGCGCTTCGACGATGCCGACCTCGACCAGCTGGACGACCCAGTCGATGCGGGCGCCGCAGGCATGGGCAAGTTCCAGCGCGGCGAGTGGATGCGAGGCGCCGAGCGCGGTGGTGGTGACGGTGACGGTGGCCATGGTCTTCACGCTCCCAGATGGCGGCGCGGGTTGAAGGGCGCGGCCTTCGCCAGTTGCTCATAGGCCTGGCGGGCCGCTTCGCTGTCGGCCGGCGGCAGCGCGATCTCGAGCAGCAGATAGAGATTGCCGGGCGGACTGCCGGCAAAGCCGCGGCCCTTGAGCCGGAGCTTCAAGCCGCTGCGCGCGTTCGGCGGCACGCTGACCTCGACGGCGCCGCCGGTGGGCGTCGGCACTTCGACCTGCGCACCCAGGGCGGCTTCGGTCGGTGTCACCGGCAGCGTCATGTAGAGATCGCGGCCCTCCACGCGGTAGAGCTTGTGCGGCGCGATCCGCACTTCGAGGTACAGATCGCCAGCCGATTCGCCGCCATGGCCGGGCATGCCCTGGCCGGCGAGCCGGATGAACTGGCCCGGATGCACACCGGCCGGAATCTTCACGCTGAGCGTGCGGGTCTTGATCTCCGGCTGGCCGTCGGCGCCGGTCTCGACGGCGCGCAGCGAGATCTCGCGCTCCGATCCGAGCAGTGCGTCTTCCAGCGTGATCTCGATGGCGGCGTGGTGGTCTTCGCCGCGTGCGCGGTAGTTCTGCCGCGTGGCCGAGCGGCGCTCCGACGCGCCGAACATCGACGAGAAGAACTCGCTGAAGTCCGCGTGGTCGGCCGGGCCCTGGTTGGGGCCGCGGTGGAACTCGAAGCCTTCGTCCCATCCCGGCGGCGGACGGAAGTCGCCATCGGGGCTGCCGCCGCGCGCCACTCGATCGGCGAGCGCGTCATAGGCCGCGCGCTTTTCCTTGTCGCGCAGCACGTCGTTGGCCTCGTTGACGTCGCGCATCTTCAACTCGGCGTCGGGCTCCTTGCTCACGTCGGGGTGGTACTTGCGCGCCAGCTTGCGGTAAGCCTTGCGCACCTCGTCGTCCGACGCGGTGCGCTCGACGCCGAGCACCTTGTAGTAGTCCTTGAAATCCATGTCGTGTGTCCGTGGTCCGTGGTCCGGGGCCGATGTCTATGGGATCTGGCGATGGCGCCCGGACGTGAATGCCGGCGTCGGTCAGGCGATGGCCGAGCCGTTGTCCGCGGCGTCGGGCCCCGTCATCGCCATGTCGGCGAGCGCGCGCACCGTCCATGTGGTGCCGCTGCGCTCGAATCGCAAGGGCATCGCGTTGCCGAGCACCCGCGCATCGAGCGGCACGCCGAGCAGGCCGGCCAGCACATACAGCGTGCCGCCGTGCGCCACGACCAGCACCGGCGCGGGCTGATCGAGCGCGGCCTCGAGCGCCGACCGCTTGCGTGCGACGAACTCCGGCAGCGTCTCGCCGCCTTCCGGCTCGCAGGCCCAGTCGATGTTCAGTGACGAGGTGCCGATCAGCGCGCCGAAGTGGCGTTCGCGCAGCGTCGGCTGCGACAGCGGCGTCAGCTTGTGCGGCGCCGCCACGGTGTGCGCGGTGTCGAAGGCGCGGCGAGCGTCGCTGCAGACGATGCTGCGGATCGGCTCGCCGGCCAGCAGTGTGGCCGCCGCTGCGGCCTGCTGCAGGCCCAGTTCGCTCAGTGGCTCATCGACCGACTGGAAGACGCGCAACGCGTTGCGGCCGGTCTGGCCGTGGCGCAGGAAATAGAAGTGGTCGCAGGACGGTTCGAGCGGACGCTCGGCCGCCAGATTGGCGAGCAGTTCGAGGCCGGCACCACCGGCGGGATGAACGGTTGAGGACGAAGGTGCGGAGATGGACATGGTCGAAGGTCGGTTCACGGAGGTGGACATCGATTCTGGCGCGTCCATGCAGCAACCGGGTGTCGCCTCAGAGCTTCGGTATATGCAGCGTCTTGCTGATCATCAAGGTGCCCGACAGCCCGAACAACAGCGTCAACGGATGCAGCTGCCACGGGCCGAGCTGCCATGCGCCGCCCCAGATCGCCGCACCGATGCTGCCTTGCCAGGCGGCGAGCGCCAGCACGCCGACCAGCACCACGCTGGTCGGGATCGGCGTGCCTTCGAAGTACTTGACCTTGTCGGCGCCTGCGGAAAGCGCTTCCGCCGTCACGTTGTAGCGCGCCAACCGGCTCACGCCGCAGCAGACGAAGTACACGAGCAGGAGGCAGTCCCAGCCGCCGTCGAGGCCGGCCGCGAAGGCGAGCGCGGCCGGCGCGACGCCGAAAGAAATCACGTCCGCCAGCGAGTCGAGCTCGCGGCCGAGCGCCGAATGGGTCTGCCGCCAGCGTGCGATGCGGCCGTCGAACACGTCGAAGATGAAGGCCGCCGGGGCAAGTGCAGCAGCCCACAGGAATTGCGCGGTGGAGCGACTGGCCATGAAGGCCATCGCGAGGAAGACCGCGCCGACGCCGCAAGCGGCATTGCCCAGCGT
>JAZKDL010000543.1:11581-14864 GCA_040387575.1 Pseudomonadota bacterium | reverse complement strand
AGTCGCCGTCGTGCCGCCAGCAACTCCGGTGATCTGCGCGAGGCATGCCATCGAGGTGCCCACTTTCAGCGTCACCATACTTTTACCCGGATGTTATTGACTCTATTACTTTTACCCGGATAAAATAAAGATTGTGGCGCCGTATGCACATGCCCGCGATCCCCAAGGACGCTGCTCATGAACAGCGCCGGCGCTTGGAGCCCGTCCCTGCTTCATCCCTCGCCCTGCGTCCTGCCCGACTTTCATTACCGTCACAAAGAGACAAGAAGACAAAGATGGACTCTTCCACGAAGCAAGCGACACGCTCGGCGCGGCGTGCGGCCGCACGCCAGGCGCGTGACGCCTTTCCACCGATGGGCATCTACGCGATCCGCGACCGCGCGAGCGGCCACATGCTGCTCGGGGCCAGCCGAAACGTGCACGCTGCGCTGAATCGCGCGCACTTTGAACTGCGCATGGGCAAGTACGCGGACCGGGCACTGCAGGCCGAGTGGAATCGAAGCGGCGCGCAAGGACTCGCGTTCGACGTGCTGGAACTCGTGAAGGAACGTGCGGATGCGAACTTCGACTACGCGAGCGAATTGAAAGCGCTGGAGCGGATTCACCGCGAACTGCAAAGGCTGCCGTCATGAGCCAAAAAGCGTTGCAAGCCTTGGTGGACCGCCACCTGGCGCACGCGGCAATGGTGTTCGTGCTCGACGAAGAACTCGGCATGCGGCATGGCCTGTCATGGGCAGACTTCGTGCTTCTCTCGGTGCTGGATGCCGCCGGCTGTGCAGCGCCCGCGACGGAACTCGCGCGCACCTTGCACACGCCGGCCTCGCGCTTGCTCCAGCAGTTGCTGCCGTTGGAAAAGATCGGGCTGGTGGAGCGCACGGCCGGCGCCGATGGCACGCGCCGCATCCAGCTTCGCCCGCAAGGCCGACGGATGCTGCACGAGGCGCAGGACACCGCAGAGAACGTCTGCGCGCCCTGATGCCGCCTTGGCGGCTGCTTGATGCGATGGCGGTGGCTTCCGCGTTGCTCAGTCCGCGCAAGACGCTGCGCGCGCCGCCAAATACTCCGCCCGCGTCGCCGCCACGATCTCGGCCACGCTGCCCAGCGCACGCACGCCCGACACGCTGTGCCCCGCACTCCAGATGTCCTTCCAGCGTTGGGCCTCGCTACCCGACGCACCGAACAGGCGAGCCGCGCCTTCCGCGCCGAGGCCTTCGGGCAACGCCTTCGGATCGAGCCCGGCCGCGCGCACCGACGCTTCGAGCATGTTGGCCGGCAGGCCGGTGAAGGCGTCGCTCAGCAGCACGTCGTCGAACTCGGAAGCGACCAGCATCCGCTTGTAGGCCGGCGCGGCGAGGCTCTCGTCAGCGGCAATGAAGCGCGTGCCCATATAGGCCAGGTCGCAGTCCAGCGCCTTCGCGGCCCAGAGGGCGTGGCCGTCGGACATGCCGCCGGCCAGCACGATCGGCCCGTCGTAGAACGCACGCACCGCCCGTACGAAGGCGAAGCCGTTGACCCAGCCGGTCTGCCCGCCCGCACCAGCGCTCAGCAGCACCAGCCCGTCGACGCCCGCCTCCACTGCCTTGTGCGCATGCCGCAGCGACGCCACGTCGGCCAGCACCTTGCAGCCGATGCCATGCAACGGGCCGACCACCGCAGCCGGCGAGCCGACGCTGGTGATCACCAGTTCGACGCGGTGGCGCAGCAGCACGGCGAGCTGCTCGGCCAGGGCTTCATGCCGCACGATCAGGTTCGGGCAGAACGGCGCGTCGTCCGGGCCCAGCGCCGCTTCGATGCGGACGAGCCAGTCGTCGAGCTCGGCCGTACTGCGGCAGTTGGCGGTCGGAAAGGCACCGATCACGCCGGCGCGGCAAGCCGCGATCACCAGATCCGGCCCGGACACGCGGAACATCGGCGCGCAGATCAGCGGCAGCTTCAAACGGCTTGTGATCGAGGCAGGCAAGGTCATCTGGAAACTCCTTCGGCAGGCGGCGCGGCGCGCATGCGGCGCACGTTGCGCATGGGGTGCATGTGGTGCATGTGGTGCATGTGGTGCATGTGGTGCATGTGGTGCATGTGGTGCATGCCGCTCATGCCACGCCCCGGTCCTTGCCGGCCCAGTGTGGCGCTCGCAGCGCCTTCTTGTCGATCTTGCCAAGGGCCGTCAGCGGCAAGGCATCGACGAACTGCACCTGCTTGGGCGCGTGCTGCGCGCCCTTGCGGTCCTTCACCAGGCGGATCAGATTGGCGGCGTCGGCCTGTGCGCCGGGCTTCGCGACGACCACGGCCAGCACGGCTTCGCCCCAGCGCGCGTCGGGCACGCCGACCACGGCGGCCATCGCGACCGCGGGGTCGGACGTCAGCACGTCCTCGATCTCGCGCGGGTACACGTTGAAGCCGCCGCTGACGATCATGTCCTTGGTACGGTCGACCACGAACAGATGGCCTTCGTCGTCGGCACGCGCGATGTCGCCGGTGTGCAGCCAGCCATCGACCACGGTGCTGCGCGTGAGTTCGTCGCGCTGCCAGTAGCCTTCCATCGCATGCGGTGCGCGCACGCAGATCTCGCCAGCCTCGCCGATCGCGACGGGCTCGCCTTGGGCATTCAGCAGGCGCACGTCGGTCGACACCAGCGGCGAGCCGCAGGACGCGAACAGGTCGGGCCGCGCCAGGTCATGGTCGCCCTTGCGCAGCAGGCTGATCGGGTAGCACTCGGTCTGGCCGTAGAGCTGCGAGAACACCGGGCCGATCCGCTCGATGCCTTCGAGCAGCCGCGTCGGCGACATCGGCGATGCGCCGTACAGCAGCAACTCGAGCGACGACAGGTCGGCGCGGCCCATCGCCGGATCGTCGAGCAGCGTGTAGATCATGGTCGGCACGAGCAGGCTCATGTTGAGCCGCTCGCGTTCGATGGTCGACAGGAAGCGCGACGGATCGAACTTCTGCATCAGGTGGACGCTGCCGCCGCGCAGCAGCGTCGGCATGATCTTGGTGCCGGCCACATGGCTGATCGGCGCCGCAGCCAGGTAACGCGGCACGGCCGGCAATTCGAAGTCGGCCAGGATCGCGCGCCACATCGCGGCATGGCCGTGCTGGCGCCGCACCGCAGCCTTCGACTTGCCGGTGGTGCCGCCGGTGTAGTTGAAGGTGGCGATGTCGTCGTGCCGCGCGAGGTCGCGCAGCGTGCACGCGCCGGCCGCGTCCGCCGCCGCAAGCAGGTCGCGGCCGAAGCCCGCGGGGCCGAAGCCCGCGGAACCGAGAAAGATCAGATGAACGAAGGCGCTCG
>JAZKDL010000543.1:5265-11571 GCA_040387575.1 Pseudomonadota bacterium | reverse complement strand
CATCGGCCAATTGCTCGACCTGGTCGGCCAGCGCGCCCATCGGATGCAGCCAGGTGATGCCACCGCCCAGCGCCTGCGCGGCAACTTCGGCGCACCAAGCGTCGGCGCGGTTCGCACTCAGGAGCGCGAGCCGCAACGGCTCGTGCAGCTGCAGCGACGAGAAGACTGACTGGAAGCGCGCGATGGTGTCCAGCGCGCCGGCATAGGTCAGGCTACCGCCGTCCCAGGTGAAGGCCGGCCGATCCGGAAAGCGCCGCAGCGCGCGGAAGACCAGCGCAGATGCCGTCGGCGCCTGCCAGGCCGCACCCGTGATTGCAGGGTCACGCGTCATGTGCGTTCGTCTCCGGTTCGGCAACAGCGGCGGTCCAGTCGAGCACCACGCGGCCAGTGGTCAGGCGGTCTTCGGCTGCGGCAATGGCGTGCGGCCAATCGGCGGCTGGCACCCGTGCAGCCACCCGCGGACACAGCAGGCCGCGCGCGAACAGATCGACGGTCAACACCAGATTGGCCAGGCTGGCCTCGGGCTCGCGCTCGCGGAACTGGCGCACGTCGACGCCGACCAGCGATGCGCCCTTGAGCAACGGCAGGTTGGTGCGCAGCTCGGCGATCGCGCCTTCGGCAAAGCCGACCACCAGGTGCCGGCCGCCCCAGCGCAGGGTGCGGAAGGCCGGATCGGTCGCCCGCCCGCCGACCGGGTCGAGCACCACGTCGACACCGCCATCCGACAGCGCCTTGACCTGCGCGGCCCAGTCTGGCGCGGCCATGTCGACCACCGCGTCCGCACCGGCCTCGCGCACCGCTGCGCACTTGGCGGCACCGGTCGCGACGCCGACGACCCAGGCGCCGAGCGCCTTCGCCGTCTGCACCGCCGCCAGCCCGACACCGCCGGCCGCGCCGAGCACCAACACACGTTCGCCGTCACGCAGCCGGGCGCGCTCATGCAGCGCATAGACGGCCGTCGCGAAGGTCACGGGCAGCGCCGCAGCAGCGCCCGCATCCGCATCGATGGCCACCGGGCACACCGCCGACGCGGGCGCGCAGACGACTTCGGCCCAGGCGCCGCCGAACACCGTGCCGGTCACGCGCGTGCCCGTCCGAAGCGCGTCCGGCACGCCCGCACCGCATTGCGTGACGACACCGCAGAACTCGGTGCCGGGCACGAAGGGCAGCGCCGGCTTGACCTGGTAGCGGCCACGCGCCATCAGCAAGTCGACGTAGGAGATCGCGTTGGCGTCGACCCGCACCTGAACCTCGCCCGCGGCGGGCTCCGGCGCGGGCAGTTCCGCGAGTTGCCACGATGCGAGACCGTCGAAACCGTGGACCTGGAGGCTGCGCATCGGCTCAGCCCCCGGCGAGCGCCGCGGCGCGCGACAGCGATGCGCGGCAATCGGCCACCATGCGTTCGAGCAGCTCCGCGCAGGTCGGTATGTCGTGGATCAGGCCGACCGTCTGGCCAGCCCAGACCAGGCCGCCATCGACCTCGCCGCTCTGCAGCGTGGCGCGGCCGCGCTGGCCTGCGACCAGCGGCTGGATGTCCTTGAACTCGCAGCCGCCGGGGCGGCGCTCGGTCGCCACGACTTCGTCGGACACCGCGTTCTTCAGCACCCGACCGCTGTTGTGCAGCGTGCGGAAGATCAGGTGGGTCTCGCGCTCCGATGCGCGCACCAGCGCCTGCTTGATGTTCTCGTGGATCGGCGCCTCGACCGTCGCGCAGAAGCGGGTGCCCATGTTCACGCCCTCGGCGCCCAGCGCGAGTGCCGCCGCCATGCCGGCGCCGCTGGCAATGCCGCCGGACGCGATCACCGGAATGCGCAATTGCTGCGCGGCCAGCGGTATCAGCACCAGGCCGCCGACGTCGTCCTCGCCCGGATGGCCTGCGCACTCGAAGCCGTCGATGCTGATCACATCGACACCATTGCGTTCGGCCGACAGCGCATGCCGAACGCTGGTGCACTTGTGGACGATGGTCACGCCGGCCGCCTTCAGCTTCTCGATGAAGGCCTTCGGGCTGTTGCCCGCGGTCTCGACAACGCGGATGCCGCTGCGGATCACGACGTCGACGTACTCGGCATACGGCGGCGGATTGACCGACGGCAGGATCGTCAGGTTCACGCCGAAAGGCGCATCGGTCATCACACGGCAACGCGCGATTTCGGCGGCCAGCGCGTCCGGGCTGGGCTGCGTGAGCGCGGTGAGCACGCCCAGCCCGCCCGCGTTCGATACCGCGGACGCCATCTCGGCCGTGCCGACCCATTGCATGCCGCCCTGGAGGATCGGGTAGCGGATGCGCAGCAGCTCGGTGATTCGTGTCTTCATGTGCGGACGACCTCGTTCAGTGCGCGCTGTAGTACGGCGCCGTGGCGCCGAGCGTGGCCTTGGCGCGCGTCAGCTCATGGCGCGCGATGGTGCGCAGGTGCACCTCGTCCGGGCCGTCGAAGAAACGCATCGCGCGGCCCCACGACCAGAGGAAGGACAGCGGCGTGTCCGGCGTGACGCCCATCGCGCCGAACACCTGCATTGCGCGGTCGACCACACGGGTCTGCAGCTGCGCGGCGACCAGCTTGATGGCCGACACGTCGATGTGCGCAGCCTTGTTGCCGTAGGTGTCCATCTTCCAGGCCGCCTGCAGCACATAGAGCCGCGCCTGGTCGATCTCGACGCGCGAATAGCCGATCCAGTCCTGCACGTTGGCAAAGTCGCTGAGCTGCTTGCCGAAGGCCTTGCGCGTCAGCGCGCGGTCGCACATCAGTTCCATCGCCAGCTCGCACTGGCCAATGGTGCGCATGCAGTGGTGCACGCGGCCAGGGCCGAGCCGCGCCTGAGCCAGCGCGAAGCCCGCGTTCTCTTCGCCGAGCAGGTTCGAGACCGGCACGCGCACGTTGGTGAAGGTCACTTCGCAGTGCCCTTCGGGCGCATGGTGATGCATGATCGCCACGTTCCGCACGATGCGGAAACCCGGCGTGTCCAGCGGCACGATCACCATCGAATGCCGGCGGTGTTTGGGTGCGTCGGCGCTCTCGTCGGACACGCCCATCACGATCGCGAACTTGCAGTGCGGGTGCATCGCGCCGGTGGTGAACCACTTGCGGCCGTTGATCACGTAGTCGCCGCCGTCGCGCCGGATCGTGGTCTGGATGTTGGTGGCGTCGGACGACGCCACGTCCGGCTCGGTCATCGCGAAGCACGATCGGATGGCGCCTTCGAGCATCGGCTCCAGCCACTGCGTGCGCTGTTCGGGCGACGCATGCAGTTCCAGTAGCTCCATGTTGCCGGTGTCCGGCGCATTGCAGTTGAACACCTCGGCCGCCCATGGCACGCGGCCCATGATCTCGGCCAGCGGTGCGTACTGCATGTTGCTCAGCCGCGTGCCCGGCTGGTCGGGCTTCAGGCCGGGCAGGAACAGGTTCCACAGGCCGGCTTCGCGCGCCATCCGCTTCAGCGGCTCGACCACGTCGGTCGGGTAGGTGCCCGACGCGGCGATGCGTTCGAACTCCGCGTTGCGTGGCAGGACCTGCTCGTCCATGAAGCGGCGCATCGTGCGCTGCATCTCCTGGACATCTTCTGGAAGCGCGAAATGCAAGGCGTACTCCTCGGGGAATAGGGAATGGTGAAACGGATGTCAGTGGAAACGGGCGCCGGACGCGGCCATCGCGCGCATGCGTTCGGTGGGCCGGAAGGCCGGGCCCAGTGCGGCCAGCCGGTCGCAGCGCGCGACGACTTCGGCCAGGCCCAGCCAGTCGGCGTATTGCAGCGGGCCGCCCGCATAGGCCGGGAAGCCCAGGCCCATCAGCAGCGCCATGTCGAGCTCGGCCGGCGTGCCGACCACGCCTTCTTCCAGCGCGTGGGAAGCCTCCACGACCATCGGCAGCATCAGCCGGTCGACGATGTCGACGGGCGTGAAGTCGCGCGGGCCGTTCTTCTGCAGCGGCGCCAGCAGCACATGCGTGTCACCGGCCGGCACACGGCGCGGCTTGCCTTGCGCGTTGGGCTCATAGCGATAGAAGCCGAAGCCGCTCTTCTGCCCGAAGCGGCCGGCACGCGCCATCAGCCGCAGCGCGTCGTCGGCAAAGGCCGGCATCCGTTGCGGATAGCCCGCCGAAATCACGTCGTTGACGTGGCTGCCGGTGTCCATGCCGATCACGTCCTCCAGATAGGCCGGGCCCATCGGCCAGCCGAAGGCTTCCATCGCGGCGTCGATCTTCACGAAGTCACCGCCGTCCGCCACGAGCTGCAGGAAGCCGCGCATGTACGCGGTGAACACGCGGTTGACCAGGAAGCCGGGGCAGTCCTTCACCACGATCGGCGTCTTGCCCATCGCCGCCGCATAGCCGACCGCCGCGGCCACCGCCGCGTCGCTGGTCTTCGCGCCCTTGACGACCTCGACCAGCGGCATCATCGGCACCGGATTGAAGAAGTGCATGCCGACCAGGTCCTCGGGGCGCTGCAGCGCCGTGGCGATGTCGTCGATGCGCAGGCTCGATGTGTTCGATGCGATCACGGTGCCCGGCTTCAGCCCGGCTTCGATTTCGGCCAGCACCTTCTGCTTGACCTCGAGCTTCTCGACGATCGCCTCGACCACGAGGTCGACGGCGTCGAAGCCCGCGTCGTCGATCTGCGGCTGGATCGACGCCAGCACCGCGGCGGCCTTCGCCTCCGACAGGCGGCCGGACTTGAGCTGCCGTCCGACCTGTTTGCGCGCCTCGTCCATGCCCTGGTCGAGCGCCTTCCGGCTGATGTCCTTCATGCGCACCGGAACGCCCTTCAGCGCGCTGGCGAAGGCGATGCCGCCACCCATGATTCCTGCGCCGAGCACCGCAGCCTGGCGCACCGGCGGCGCGCCCTTGGCCTGCCGCCTGGCGGCCTTCTTCACGGCCAGCTCATTGAGGAAGGTCCGCACCATCGCCACCGCGGCCTGCGTGCGCGCGATCTCGCCGAAGGTGCCTGCCTCCAACTCCAGCGCGCCGCGCTGGTCGAGCCCAGCGCCGGCCCGCATCATGTCGATCGCGGCCAATGCAGCAGGCTGATGGGGCGCGGCCCCGCGTGCGGCATTGGCGCGCGCCTCGGCGAATGCGGCATCGGCCTGGGCCTGCGGCATCGCCAGCTTGTCGCGCTTGCGCTGCTGGCTGGCCTGCCAGTCGAAGCCGCCGTCGATTGCGCGCCGCAGCCATTCGAGCGCCTTGGCGCGCAGTGCCTCTGGCGCGGCGATGTCGTCGACCACACCGGCCGCCAGCGCGGCCTCGGCCTTCGCCGGCTTGCCGGTCGACACCCATTCGCAGGCCACAGCGGGACCGGCCTGGCGCACCAGGCGCACCGTGCCGCCGAAACCGGGGAACAGCCCCAGCTTGACCTCGGGCACGCCGATCTGCGCGGCGGTCGACATCACGCGGATGCTGTTCGCCATGGCGAACTCGAGTCCGCCGCCCAGCGCGAAGCCGTTGATGGCGACCACGGTCGGCACCGGCAGGTCTTCGAACTCGACGAAGACCGCGTTGCGCTGCAGCACATCGGCCGCGATGTCCGCGGCGGACTGGCTGAACATCTCGCCGAACTCGGTGATGTCGGCGCCGACGATGAACACGTCCTTGGCGCTGGTGACGAGCACGCCGCGCAGGTCCGGCTGTGCCTTCAGGAAGCGCGTGGCCTCCTGCAGCTCCGTCACCGTGCGGTTGTCGAACTTGTTGACCGACTCGCCCTGGCGGTCGAAGCACAACTCATGGACACCCGGCACATCGGTCGCCACGACCCGCACGCTCTGTCTCTCGAACATCATCACAACTCCTGCGCCCGCGACGTGCCGGCGGCCTGCGATGAGTCTAGAAATTCAGGCGCCTGCAGGCCATCGTCCGAATGGACGAATACGCGGCCGGGCCACGCGGCTCAGGCCGGTGCGCCAGCCTTCAGCCGCTCGCGCACGTCCGCGCGCAGCAGGTCCTTCTTCACCTTGCCAGACGCCGTCTTCGGAAAGTCGTCGACGAAGATGAAGCGCTCCGGATACTTCTGCTTCGCCACGCCCGCGGCGTCAAGCAGCGCGGTGATGTCGGCCGTCGTCACGGTGGTTCCCGGCTTTGCGATCACATAGGCGCAGACCGTCTCGCCCAGCCTCGCGTGCGGCATCGCGACCACCGCTGCGTTCATCACACAAGGATGCTGGTGCAGCAGGTCCTCGACTTCCTTGGCGCTGATCTTCTCGCCGCCGCGGTTGATCAGGTCCTTGATGCGGCCGGTGAAGACCACCGCGTTGTCGGCCGTCACATAGCCGATGTCGCCGGTGCGGAAGAAGCCGTCGGCGTCGAAGGCCTCGGCCGA
>JAZKDL010000543.1:0-5165 GCA_040387575.1 Pseudomonadota bacterium | reverse complement strand
TCTGGCGCGACCGCGGCGCCGCCGCACGGGAACAGGCGCAGTGACGGCAGCGTGCGGCCGGAGGCCTCCGCCACGTCCATCAGCTCCTGCAGGAAGGGCGTGGCGCCGATCGTGAACGACACCTTCTCGCGCTCGATGATGTCGGCCGCCTGGCCGGCGTCCCACTTCTCCATCAGCACGCAGCGCGTGCCGCGGTAGAACGGCATTTCCAGGCCGTGGCTGAAGCCGGTGACGTGCGTCACGGGCGACGGCATCAGCGTGGTGTCGCCGGGCGCGATGCCCCAGTGGTCCGCGCACATCAGCGTCGCGCGGATCAGCGAGTTGTGCGAATGCAGCACCGCCTTCGGCCGGCCGGTGGTGCCCGAGGTGTAGAGCACGAGCTTGACGGCGTCGGGCGACACCGCGGGCAAAGCCGGCAGTGGCGGCGCATCGGCGATCAGTTCGCGCAGGTCGCCATCCGATGTGCCGCCATCGCCACTGCCGCGCACCGTCCACACATGCGCCAGGTTCGGCAGCGACGGCCGCAGCCGCGCGAGCATCGCCGTGAAGTCGTGGCCGCGAAAGGTCTGCGCCACGAAGATGCCCTTGGCACGGCTGTCCGACAGGATCAGCTCGACCTCGCGGTCGCGGTAGATCGTGACGATCGGGCAGACGACGACGCCCAGCAGGCTGGCCGCCAGATCGATGAAGGCCGCCTCGTGCCAGTTGGGCATCTGGAAGGCCAGCACGTCGCCGGCGCGAAAGCCGCACAGCCACAGTGCCGCGGCCAGCCGGTTGGCGCCATCCCACACTTCGCCGGCCGTCACGTCGCGGCCGCCGCAGACCTGGGTGACGCGCTGCGGCTCACGCTCGGCCATCTCGCGCGCCGCATCGGCCAGCGTGCGGTTCAGCCAGCGCCCTTCGCGCACCCACTGCGCGGCGCGCGTGTCGTCCCACTGGACGTTCCAACCGCTGATGTCGTGTTTCAAGAGTCTTCTCCTCGTGTCCCGCGGTCAGACCGCCAGGTAGCGTGATTTGAGTTCGGGCTGTGCGTCGAAGCTGGCCCAGTCGCCCTGGAACACCAGCGTGCCGCTGTCGAGCAGGTAGACGAATTCGGTGCAGCGCCGTGCATAGGCGACGCTCTGTTCGGCGACCAGCACCGTCAGGCCGAGCTTGGCGCGCGCCTCGCCGACCTGCACTGCGAGATCGTGCGCGACCTTCGGCGCCAGCCCTTCGGCCGGCTCGTCGAGCAGCAGCACGCGCGGCGACGCCATCATTCCGCGCGCCACCGCGACCAGCTGCTGCTGGCCGCCCGACAGCTGGTAGCCGAGCCGGTCGAGCAGGTCGCGCAGCAGCGGGAACAGCGTGCAGACATGGTCGACGCTCAGCTGCGGCTGGCCGCGCCGGCCGGCGTGCCAGGCGAGTTCGAGGTTCTGGCGCACCGTCAGCGTGGTGAAGATGCGGCGGTCTTCCGGCACCAGCGCCAGTCCGAGCCGGGCGCGCGCCTCGGTTTCCAGACCGGCGAGCGACTGGCCGTCGAGCCGGATGTCTCCGGTCGACTGCGGACCGGCGTCGAGCAGCGACTTCAGCAGCGTCGACTTGCCCGCGCCGTTGCGCCCGAGCAATGCGACGCCACCTTGCGCGGGCACGTCGATGTCGATGCCGAACAGCGCCTGGCTGTCGCCATAGCGTGCGTGCAGGTTGCGGACTTCAAGCATGTTCGTCTCCGTCCCCGAGGTAGACCTCCTTGACGCGCTCGTCGGCGCGGATTTCCTGCGGCGTGCCCGAGGCGATCAGTTGGCCGTAATGCAGCACCGAGATGCGGTCGGCCAGGCCGAACACCACGTCCATGTCGTGCTCGGTCATCAGCATCGACAGCCGACGCTTGGCCTTGACCGACTGCAGCAGCCGCACGGTCGCCTGCCGTTCGGCCGCCGACATGCCGGCGGTCGGCTCGTCCAGAAACAGCACGGCCGGCTCCAGCGCCAGCACCATCGCCATTTCGAGGCGCTTGCGGTCGCCGTAGGCCAGCGTGCCGGAGATGGCGTCGCGCTGCGCGCCGAAGCCGGTGTCGGCCAACAGCGTTTCGATCGCTTCCGGAAAGCCCGCGGCCTGCGCCTTGGGCACGCGGCCGAGCGGATTGCGCCGGCGCACGCGTGCCTCCAGCGCGATCAGCAGGTTGTCCTGCACGCTGAGCTTCGGGAACACCTTCGCGACCTGGAAGGTGCGGCCGAAGCCCAGGTGCACGCGCCGGTGCGCCGGCATCCGCGTGACGTCGTTGCCGGTGAAGCGCACCGCGCCGCGATCGGGATAGAGCTCGCCGGTGAGCACCTTGAAGAGCGTGGTCTTGCCGGCGCCGTTCGGGCCGATCACCACATGCGATTCGCCGGCGCCGATGGTCAGGCTGACGTCGCGCAGCACGCGGATACGGCCGTAGGACTTGTCGAGCGCATTGGCTTCGAGCAGTGTGGTGGTCATGGCTTGCCCTTCTTGCCGGTCCAGCGCGACAGCAGCCCGAGGATGCCGCCGGGCAGCGACACCACCACGATCAGCAGCAGCAGGCCGGTCACCATGTCGGACATGCCGACCAGCGTGCGCGTGAGATAGAACACCGCCGACAGCACGACCGCGCCCAGCACCGGCCCCCAGAAGTAGGCGCTGCCGCCCAGCAGCGTGTAGAGGATCGGGTTGGTCGAATTCGACCAGTGCGCGAGGTCCGGCGTCACGATCTGCGCCCAGGGCGCGACCAGCGCGCCGGCCGCCGCGGTGGTCGCGCCGGCCAGCACGAAGATCACGAGCCGATGCATGCGCACCGGAATGCCGAGGAACTCGGCGCGCTCCGGGTCCTGCTTGACCGCTTGCAGCGCGCGCCCGAACGACGTGCCGACGACCCAGCGGATGAACAGGATCAGCAGCGCGCAGATGGCGACGATGAAGTAGTAGAAGTTGTCGCCGGCCGCCAGGTCGACTTGCCAGCCGCCGAAGCCCAGCCGTGGCCGCGCCAGGCCGGCCAGGCCGTCGTTGCGACCGAGCAGCGCCGTGTTGGCGATCAGCAGATGGATCAGCTCGGCAAAGGCCAGCGTGAGGATCGCGAAGTACACGCCCTCGCTGCGGCGCAGCGCGACCACGCCGACCAGCGCCGCAAGCGCGGCACCGATCAGCGCCGACAGCACGAAGGCCGCCAGGAAAGGCAGCGCCAACTGCTGCGTGAGCACCGCGGTCGCGTAGGCGCCGGCGGCGAAGAACATCGCCTGTCCGAAGCTCAGCACGCCCGACAGGCCGAACAGCAGGTTGAAGGACAGGCCGAACACCGCGTTGATCCAGATCATGCCGGCGATGAACACCAGCCCGCGGTTCAACAGGCCCGGCACGCACAGTCCGACGGCCGCGATGACCAGCAGGATCAGGATGTCGCGGCGCAGGCTGCCGCCGATGAAGCTCGTCGCGCGCATCAGTGTTTCGCCTTGCCCATGAGGCCTTGGGGACGCAGCAGCAGGATGAGCGTCATCGCCACGAAGAAGGGCAGCCCGGGCAGGCCCGGCAGCACCCATTGCCCGAACGCATCGATGATGCCGAGCAGGATCGAGCCGAAGAACGCGCCGCTGATGCTGCCCATGCCGCCGATGATGATCACGCCGAAGGCCTGGATCACGAAGGCGCTGGCCAGCGTGGGCGACAGCGTCTGGTTCGACACCAGCAGGCCGCCCGCAAGGCCCGCCAGCGCGAAGCCGAGCGCGACCGTCGCGGTGTAGACCAGCCGCACGTTCACGCCCAGCAGCCGCGCCATCCACGGGTCGGCCGCGATCGCCTTCACCAGCCGGCCGGGCTTGGTGCGGTTCAGGAAGTATTCGAGCGCGACGAACACCACGACGCCCGCGCCGATGATGAAGATCGACAGCTTCGGCAGCACCGCATTGCCCAGCAGCCATGCGCCGTCGAGCGAGGCCGGCGGCATCACGCTGTGGTAGTTCAGGCCCCAGACCAGCTTGGTCGAGCCCTCGCACACCAGCAGCAGCGCATAGGTGGCGATCAGCACATAGGCGTCTTCGACACCAGCGAGCCGCCGCAGCACCAGCCGGTCGACCACCAGCCCGAGCAGCGCCACCAGCACGCCGGCCACGAGCGAGCCGAACAGGTACAGCGCAATCGACGGCGCGCCGCCGATCGCGTTGGCCAGCGAATAGGCCATGTACGCGCCGATCATGAAGAAGCCGCCATGGGAAAAGTTGAGGATGTGCAAGGTGCCGAACACCAGCGTGAGACCGGCGGCGACCAGGAAGGTCGCCATCGCCCATGTCAGGCTGTTGACCAGCAGCGTCGCGATATCGGCAGCTTGCATCGGAACGTTCGCCTTCCGCTCAGGCCGTGCGAAGCGTGAGCTTCTTGCCGGGTGTCGGCGGGAAGATCACCGACTTGCCATCGACCTTGACGTACTGCGAGACCTTGTAGCCCTTCTCGGTCGTGGCCGGCTCGATGTACACCAGCTCGACGTCCTTGATCGCCTGGTTGTCCTCGGCGCGCATGGTGCGCGGGCCGGTCACGGTGTCCCAGGTCATGCCCTTCAGGCTCGCGATGACGGCGGCTGTATCGGTCGACTTGGCCTTCTCGACCGCCTGCTTCAGCGCATAGATGCTGGCGTGCGACTCGGCCGCCCAGCCGAGCGGCTCCGGGTCCTTGGTCTTGGCCAGGTAGTCGGCGACGAAGCGCTCGCTCAGCGGATTGCCCTTGTTGGCCTCGGCGTAGTAATGCATGCCGGTCCATTGCGCGGGGAACTGCTGCTTCAGGCCGCGCGCGACCAGGAATTCGTTCGCCGCGTCGCAGATCACCTTGTAGCGGTTCATCAGCCCGAAGCCGCGCGCCTGCTGAAACATCGTGATCGCATCACCGCCGTAGGTGCAGTTGAAGACGCCGTCGGCCTGCTGACGCAGCGCCTGCGTGATCGAGTTGCGGTAGTCGGCCACGCCGTAGGGCATCAGGATCGGCTCGAGGATCTCGGGCTTCTTCTTGGCGATCGACGGGTAGTACTCGAGCAGGCCGTCCACGAAGATGCCCCAGGTCGTGCGGCCGTATTCATGGTCGGGGACCAGGCCGGTCCACCGCGTGATGTCGGGGTACTTCTCGGCCATCAGCCTGGCCTGCGCGCGGGTCCGTGCGTCGGGCGAATCGCCGGGACGGAACAGGTTCGG
>JAZKDL010000542.1:0-18897 GCA_040387575.1 Pseudomonadota bacterium | reverse complement strand
AGCCTTCCGGGCCGTGCGTGGCCGAGCTGACCAGCAGGAGCTTTTCTGCGTCGGGCGCGCCGACGAGCGCCACGTCGGTCGCGAGGGTTTCACCCTGTGCGCCTTTCTGGGGATGGACGAAGGATTCCACCGCCACGCCACGCAGCGCGGCGGCATCGAGGAACTTCTGGCGGGCTTCGGCATAGCTGCCGGAGAAATAGCGGGCGGCGCGGGTGCTGTTCATGGGTTTTTCCTGCGGGGAGTTTTGTCGTTCAGTGTGCGGTTGCGGGTCGTGGGGCGTCGATGTCGCGGCCGGTGTGATCCTTCAGCCACAGCAGGCCGAGCAGCGAGATCAGGGTCATCGCGAGCAAGTACCAGGCCGGCGCCAGCTTGCTGCCCGTGACTTGCAGCAGCCAGGTGCTGATCAGCGGCGAGAAACCACCGAACAGCGCGACGCCCACGCTGTAGACCAGCGACATGCCACTGGCCCGCACATGCTTGGGGAACATCTCGGGCAGCATCGTGATGCCCGGCACGGTCTGGATCACCAGCGTGATGCTCAACAGGCCGACCACGGTGAACAGCACCGCCGGCGTCGGCGACGCATTGAGCCAGAGGAAGCCCGGGTAGATCATCAGCGCCAGCGCGATGCGGCTCCAGAAGATCAGTGGCTTGCGTCCGACGCGGTCCGACCAGAGGCCGACCAGCGGTGCGCAGACGAAGGACAGCAGACCGACCAGTGCCGCACCGAACAGCGCGACCGGCGGCGCCATGCCGAGTTCGCGAATTGCATAGGTCGGCATGTAGAAGCTCACCACGTAGGCGGCCACGGTGCCGCCCAGCAGGCTCAGGATCGCGGCGAGCACCGTGCGGCCATGTTCGCGGCAGACCTCGGCGAGGCTGCTTTCGCGCGGTGCGGCGCCAGCGGGCGGGATCTCGAGCGATTCATGCAGATGCCGGCGGATGTACATGCCGACCGGCGCGATCAGCAGGCCCAGCACGAAGGGAATGCGCCAGCCCCAGCTTTCCATCTGCTGTGTCGACAGCGTGAAGCTCAGCACACCGACCACCAGCGCACCCAGCAGGATGCCCAGGCCCTGGCTGGCGAACTGCCAGCTCGCCATGTAGCCGCGGTTGGCCGGCGTGGCGTGCTCGACCAGCAGCGTGGTCGAGGCGCCGACTTCGCCGCCCGCCGAGAAGCCCTGGATCAGCCGCGCGAACACGATCAGCAGCGGCGCGGCCACGCCGATCTGCGCGTACGTTGGCGTCAGCGCGATGATCGCGCAGCCCAGCGCCATCATGAAGATGGTCAGCGTCATCGCCTTCTTGCGGCCGGCGCGGTCGGCATAGGCGCCGATCACGATGCCGCCCAGCGGCCGCATGATGAAGCCGACGCCGAAGCTGCCCACCGTGAGCAGCAATTGGCCGTAGGAGTTGAAGGTCGGGAAGAACAGCTTGCCGATCACCAGCGCGAGGAAGCCGTAGACCGTGAAATCGAAGAACTCCAGCGCGTTGCCGATGGTGGTGGCGGTGATGGTGGTGCGCCGGTTGGGCGATGTGCGGAGCGGTGTGCTGGGCTTGGAAGAAGAGACAGAGGCCATGGCGTTTCCGTGTTGTTGTGCGCGGCATGCTAGAGAGTCCGGTCGCTCGTGAAAAGACAATAATCCAGGCACTTCGATAACCTTTGGTTTTCACCATGACCGCGCCATGAAACCGAACCAGCTCCACGCCTTCGTGGCGGTGGTCGAGCAGTTGAGCATCCGCGGTGCCGCCCGCGCGCTCGGCGTGTCGCAGCCCGCCGTCACCAAGATCGTGCGTGAACTCGAACGCGAGATGGGCGCGCCACTGGTCGAACGCAGCGTGAAGGGCGTGCGCCTGACGCAATTCGGCGCGGCCTTCGCGCCACGCGCCCGGCTGTTGCTGGCCGACATGCGTCGCGCGCGCGACGAGATCGCGCAGATCCGCGACGGCAGCACCGGCACGGTGTCGATCGCCGTCAGCACCTCGTTCGCGCTGACCGTGCTGCCCGCGGCGTTCAAGGAATTCCATGCGCGGCTGCCGGCCGTGGGCGTGCACTTCAGCGAAGCGGTGTTGACGTCCATGCTGGCCCGGCTACGAGATGGCAATCTCGATTTCGCGGTCGCGCACGTGGTGCCGGGCACGCTCGACGCGCAGTTCGAGGCGACCGAGCTGTTTCCGGTGCAGCTCGTGATCGGCGCGCGCAGCCGGCATCCGCTGCGCCACAGCCGGTCATTGCTGACGCTGCATACCGCGGAATGGGTGCTGCCGGGCGACGGCGAGATCGACCGCGCCTCAGTTGCGCCGCTGTTCGCTCCGCTCGGCCTCGGCCCGCCGGCGCGGGTGATCCAGGGGCAGTCGGTGACGGTGGCGCTGGGGCTGGTCGGCCACATGGACCTGATCGGCCTGTTCGTCGAGCCGCTGGTCCAGCTGGCTTTCAAACGGCATGGCATCCGGCGAGTCGAGGTCGAAGAGACGCTGCCGACCATGCGCGTCTGTATCATCCGGCGCGCCGGGCTGCCGCTGACGCCTGCAGCGCAGCACTTTGCGGAGTGCATCCAGCGCGCCTCGGCGGCTTGACGCCGGCTGGGAGCGTCAGCGCTGAGCGGGCGCGGCGAGCCGGGCCGCCACGGTCGCCACATCCTCTTCGCCGTGGATCTCCGCCAGCAGTGCCGGGCCGCCAACGGCCACCGCTGCGACGGCGATTGCCTTCTTCGGGCACAGCCCGAGGCAGGACGACTGCACCAGCCGCAGGTGGTGGCGCGCGTCGCCCAGCGCGTGCTTCAAGTCCTTGCGCACATCCTTGGCGGTGAGCTTCGACGGCCCGTTGTCGCGCTTCTGGCATTCGCCGCAAATCATCACGGCGCCGCTGTAGCGGGTTTTCACGAAGGGTGGTTGCAATGCTTCGGGCGGCGCCTCGGAGCGTTCGATCTGTGCGGTGTCTGGCATCGGGGTGGCTTTCATGGCGTTCTTCGATTCATCGGTTCGGGGCGCCGGCTGTGGGCGTCGATGGTGCAGGGTAGAGCGATTTGCGGCACGCGGTTGTCGGCCGTCTGCGCTAAGGTTGCGAGCTGCACATTTTTTTGAGGTTGCGTCCCATGTCCCGCCCGATGTCCCGCCCGCCGATCGAAATCGAAACCGCCCCCAACCCCACCGCGACCGTCATCGTGATGCACGGCCTTGGCGCCGACGGCAACGACTTCGTGCCGATCGCGCAGGAACTCGACCTGGGCGCGGTCGGCCCGGTGCGCTTCGTGTTCCCGAATGCGCCGGTGATTCCGGTCACCATCAACCGCGGCATGCCGATGCCCGCCTGGTACGACATCCTGCTGCCCGATCTCGACCGCCAGGAAGACGAAGCCGGGCTGCGCCGCTCGCTGGCCCTGATCGAAGAGCTGATCGCCAACGAGAAGGCGCGTGGCATTCCGGCGCACCGCATCGTCGTGGCGGGCTTTTCCCAAGGTTGTGCGATGTCGCTGCTCACCGGCCTTCGGCATGCCGAACGGCTGGCCGGCATCGTCGGCCTGTCGGGCTACCTGCCACTGGCCGCGACGACGGCGGCCGAACGCCATGCCGCGAACCACGACACGCCCGTGTTCCTGGCGCACGGCGCCTACGACAATGTGGTCGTGCCGCCGCGCGCGGTGGCCGCGCGAGAATTGCTCGCCGGGCTCGGCTACGCCGTCGAATGGCACGAATATCCGATGGCGCATTCGGTCTGCATCGAGGAAATCGCCGACCTGAACGCGTTTTTGCTGCGCGTACTCAAATAGACAAGAGTCTTCAGCGGAAGGGGCATTCCGGGCAGGATGCCCGCCGCGAGCGGCCGCCGCGCCGCCGTGCTACCTTCCACGCCCACCAAGATTGACGGGGCACAGAACAATGAACAAATTGATGGAGCGGCTGGGTGCGTTGGGCCCCGAACGGCTGAAGGGCATGCGGCGCGGGGTCGAGAAGGAAAGCCTGCGCGCGCAACCCGACGGCCAACTGGCATTGACGCCGCATCCGCTGGCGCTGGGGTCGGCGCTCACGCACCCGCACATCACGACCGACTTCAGCGAGTCGCAGCTCGAACTCATCACCGGCGTACATGCCGACGCCGAATCGGCGCTGCAGGAACTGGTGCAGGTGCATCAGTACACCTACCGCGTGCTGGACGCCATGGGCGACGAACGGCTGTGGGTGTCGAGCATGCCGTGCGGCCTGCCGACCGACGAAACCATTCCGATCGGCCGTTACGGCTCGTCGAACGTCGGCCGCGCCAAGAGCGTTTACCGCATGGGCCTGGGTCACCGCTACGGTCGCCGCATGCAGACCATTTCGGGCATCCACTACAACTGGTCGATGCCGGGCGTGTCGAGCGAGCAGTACTTCGGGCTGATCCGCAACTTCCGCCGCCACGCCTTCCTGCTGCTGTATCTGTTCGGTGCGTCGCCTGCGCTGTGTTCGAGCTTCGTCGCGACGCGGCCTCACGAACTGCAGCCGGTGGGCGAGGGCAGCATGCACATGCCGTACGGCACGTCGCTGCGCATGGGCCGGCTCGGCTACCAGAGCGAGGCGCAGGCATCGCTGAAGGTCAGTTACAACAGCCTCGAAGGCTATGCCGAGTCGCTGCAGGATGCGCTGACCCGGCCGTGGCCGGCCTACGAGGCGATCGGCATCCAGAACCCCGGCGGCGACTACAACCAGCTGGGCAACACGTTGCTGCAGATCGAGAACGAGTTCTACGGCACGATCCGGCCGAAGCGCGTGATCTACCCCGGCGAACGTCCGCTGCACGCGTTGCGCGAGCGCGGCGTCGAATACGTCGAAGTGCGGCTGATGGACCTGGACCCGTTCGAGCCGGTCGGCATCAACGCCCAGACCATGCGCTTCATCGACGTCTTCCTGTTGCACTGCCTGCTGAACGACAGCCCGGACGACACGCCGCAGGAAATCGACGAGCTGGCGCACAACCAGCACCTGACCGCTGCGCGCGGTCGCGAGCCGGGCCTGCGCCTGCTGCGCAACGGGCGCGAGTTGACGCTGACCGACTGGGGTATCGAACTGGTGGCACAGTGCGCGCCGATTGCTGCCGAGCTCGACGCGGCACATGGCGGCACGGCCTATGGCGATGCGGTTCGCGCTGCCGAGGCCGCCCTGGGCGCGCCGGACAGCCTGCCCTCCGCCCGGGTGCTGGCGGCAATGGCTTCGGCGCATGACGACTCCTTCATCCGTTTCGTGCGCGCCCAGTCCGAGAGCACACGGGTGTCGCTGCTGGGCCTGCCCTTCGCCCCGGAACTGCAGGTCCGCTTCGACGCGATGACGGCCGAATCGATCAATGAGCAGAAGAAGATCGAAATGGCCGACACGATGCCTTTCGAGATCTACCGCCAGCAGTATGTTTCGCCAGCGCGGCTGGGCGTGGGGCGGAGCAAGCGCGAGCGCGCAACGGTGACGAACTGACAGCGGATGGGCGCACGGTGTCGGTAGGCGTGGGCCTACCCGGTTTGGCCTGACTGGCTCACCCGTATGCCGAAGTGGGCAGTCATCATTGCTGCAACGCGTCAACGCTGTCAGTCCCCTCGCTCTACCGTGAATAACCCTCCCATGCCATTCAAGACGTACCTGGTTGAAGACAACCCGGTCATTCGCGAAAATCTTGTTGGTTTTCTCGAGGATGTCGCCGACGCGACGGTCGTCGCCCACGCCAGCACCGAAGCCGAGGCGGTGAGTTGGTTGCGCAGCCATCACGATGGCTGGGACGTTGCGATCGTCGATCTCTTCCTGCAGCAGGGCAACGGCTTTGGCGTCGTCAACGCGTGCCGCAACCGTTCCAAGCACCAGAAGGTCGTCGTGCTCAGCAACTACGCCACTGCCGACATGCGCGAGCGTTCCCGGGCGCTGGGCGCGGATGCCTTCTTCGACAAATCGGCTGAGATCGACCAGCTTCTCGCCTATTGCGAGGCGGTTGCGCGTACCGACCATTGAGGTTGCCGGCCGATGGGTGGGCGTCACATGGGTGGCCGCCCCGAACCGTGCTTCTGAGGTAAAACGCCACGCGTCAATCACTTCAGAGGTATTCGAGTCATGAGCAGCATCGATTTCAAGGGCCGTGTCGCCATCGTCACAGGCGCGGGCGGCGGTCTGGGGCGACAGCACGCGCTTGCATTGGCAGCGCGTGGGGCCAAGGTGCTCGTCAATGATCTGGGCGGCGCACGGGATGGCTCGGGCGGATCGGTCAGCGCCGCACAGGCTGTGGTCGACGAGATCGTAGCTGCGGGCGGAGAGGCACTCGCCAACGGGGCTTCGGTCACCGATTTCACGGCAGTTCAGGCAATGGTCCAGCAGGCGGTGGATGCCTGGGGCCGGGTCGACGTGCTCATCAACAATGCCGGCATCCTGCGCGACAAGAGCTTTGCCAAGATGGAGCTGTCGGACTTCCAACTGGTGGTCGACGTCCACCTGATGGGCGCGGTCAACTGCACCAAGGCGGTCTGGGCGCTGATGAACGAACAGAAATATGGCCGCATCGTGATGACGACCTCATCGTCCGGCCTCTACGGCAACTTTGGCCAGAGCAACTACGGCGCAGCCAAGATGGCGCTGGTCGGTCTGATGCAGACGCTCAGCATCGAAGGCGCGAAGAACGACATCCGCGTGAACTGTCTCGCGCCGACCGCTGCGACGCGCATGACCGAGGGATTGATGCCGCAAGAGGTGCTGGACGCGCTCAAGCCCGAAGCGGTGGTGCCGGCGATGCTGGTGCTCGCCGCACAGGATGCGCCGACGCGCACGATCCTCTGCGCCGGCGCCGGCACTTTCGAGGCGGCGCACGTGACGATGACCACTGGCGCCTTCATTGGCATCGGGCCGGATGCGCCGGAGCAATTGGCCGCACGTCTGGCCGAGGTGACCTCGCGCGACGACGACGAAGTGCCGAAAAGCGGCGCGGCGCAGGGTACGAACGAGGTCGGCAAGGCGATGGCCGCAGCGCAGGCGAAGCGCGGCGCCTAGCCGTGTGGGGCTTGACGCCCCTGACGCCCCTGGCGCTCCGATGACGCCCTTATGGCGCCGGTGTCGTCGGCGCCGGTGTTGCTGTTGCGGGTGTTGCAGGCGGTGCAACTGCCGGGACCACTGCCACAGGCGGCGAGTGCCGCAGCGAAACCGGGAGGCGCGAATCCAGCCAGTCCATGCGCCATGCCAGAGCCAGCAACGCAAGCACGACGACCACGACCGCCAACGTCCGCGACGTGCCATGCCGCTCGGCAAACGGATCGTTCAGCATCCGGCGGGATTGCGGCGGAATGTGCGCCGTTTGCGACAGCGATCCGCCCAGACGCACGTTCACGCGCATGCGTCCGTTGATCGCCCAGCCGCTGGCGTCCAGGATCGGCCCGAGGCTGCGCTGACGCAGCTTGAGCCAAGCCACCAGCATGCTCGGACCTGAGATGGCGAGCACGATGCCGATGATCGCGATCGGGATCCATTGCCCCAAATCGACGAACTTGCCGAAGATGCCGACCAGCACCGCGCTGATGCTGCCCAGCGCGACACCGATCGCGGCCACGGTGCCCACGTCGACCTTGCCAGGCAGCTTGACCGGTGGCGGCGGTGTCTTCGCGTCGGCCGCCGCCTTGTCGGCCGTGGTCAGCGTGGTGGCCAGGTTGTTCATCGAGCCCTGGGCTGCGGTGTCGCTGGCGGCGGCCCGCTTGGCGACCTGTTCCTCGATCATCCGGAGGAATTTCTTGTATGGGGAGAAGAAGGCCTGGCTCACGCTGGTCGGGTTCTCGATCACCTTGATGATGCTGGCGTCCCAGTCGTTGCCCTGGCGGTCATAGAACACGCCGTTGCGGCCGATGAACAGGAAGTCCACGTCGCCCGCAGTGAAGGCGGCGACGATGGTCATCGTCTTGTCGCCTCGCTTGCAGGTGCAATAGGCCAAGTAAGCCTTGGCCAGCCCCGCCAGCGGCGCGTGCTTCGACGCATCCGCCACCTGCACTGCCAGTTCACAGCTGCGGCCGTCCAGGTACAGCGTGCCGGCCTGGAAGATCGCGCCTTCGCGGCTATAGAACTCCTTGAACGACACGAAGTTGTGCAGCAGATGCACCAGGTCGCGCTTGAGGCGCAGCAGCTTCTCGAGATCGACGATCCGCGCGTTGTGCGGCTCGACCTGCTCGTCTTCGGTGATCAGCGCCAGCACTGCCGCTTCGCTGCCCAGCGCAAGCTTGACCTTGTCGACCGACAGGCTGCCGAGCGGCGTATCGGGCCGCGCATCCAGCCAGCGCTGACACGGTGCGAGTGTCTGTTTGAGCGTGCGCCATTCAGCCTCGTTCAGGGTGTCGGCGGCGCCGCCGTGCAGCGGTTGCACCGCGTCGCGCTGCAACACCTCCAGCGCATCGGCCCAGGCGGGGTTCACGCCGTGCAACAACGGCAGCGCGCGGTCTGCACCGATCGGCGCGAGCGGCAGCTTTGCGATGCTGGCTGCGCGCAGGCTCAGGTCCTGTGCAGCCAGTGCTTCGTACTCTTCCTTCGACGGATTGAGAGCTGCCACGGAAAGCGGGTCGTACGCCGCGACCCGGCAGCGTGCGAAGAAGTCGTCGACCTTGTCGCGCACCGCGTTCACCGCCTCCGCGGCAGCGAGTGTCTTGTCGCCCAGCGGCAGCGATTGACTGTCGACCGACGCATCGGCCGCGGCTTGCCAGTCATGCAGCGCCTTGGTCGCTTTGAAGAACGCCTCGGCACGCGCGCGGTCGATGCCGTTCTTGCCGCTGCGGTCAGGTACGGCGCCATGCGTCTGGATGATCTGCTCGATCAACGCGCGCGTGGGTTCGTCCTCCGCGGTGTCCGGCGTGATCACGCCGTCTCCGTTGAATCGGTCGGTCACATCGGCCAGCGTGAGCGTGTCGGCATCCGGCTTGCCGCGAACCTGGAGGATGCGCCGGGCTTCTTCCGCGAGCGAAGCGCTCTTGCCATCGCCGTCGGCCATCGCGGCAAGGGCCATCGCATCGCCACCCTGCAGCAGATCATCGGGATTGCGCATCTGGGCGCACACCCATTCGCAGGCGGCGATGATTTCCGGTGGCCGAATCCGGCCGTCGTGGTCGGTGTCGATCAGGTCAAGCGTGCGTGGGTCGAACTCGACGCCGCGCGTCGGGCAAGCCAGTGCGACCCACAATTTCTGGTCGAGCTGCCGGATGTTGGCGATGTCGGCGCCGGTGCGAAAAACGAGCTGGTCGACGCCGCCCGCTCGAAAGAATTGCCAAGTGTGCTTGCCGGTCATGCGTTCAAGGTTCCCTCGTGATGGAAGCCTCTATTCGACCACGGCGCCGTCGTCCTTGCGAATGGATTGACGATCACGATGGCTGTTCATCCGACCAATCGCGCTGTCGAGCGCACGCTTCAGCTTGTCGGCCGCGCCGCGGAAGGCGTCGTCGACGTTGTCGGCGTCGTGCGTGACCGCGATCGGCTGCAGGTGCGCCAGACGCGCTTCCATGACGCAGCGCTTGTCGCCAGCGCCGCCAGCCGCGTGATTTTCGTCGCTCAGGTGCACTTCGATCCGGGTGACATCCGCCGTGAAACGCGAGAACAGCTGGCGAATCTCCGTGTCCGCCCAGCGGTCCAGGGTGTCCTTGTTCTCGATACCGTTGCTGGTGTTCAGTTGAATCTGCATGCGTGTGCCTCTGCTTTGAAAAGTGAAACGAGGTTCGACTGTGCGCCTGGCGGCCAAGGTTCTGCGTAGGCATTCCGGCCACGCGCATGAGGCGCTATCACGGACGTTGTGGACGGGACCGGCGACGGACACGCGATGGGCGAGGCCGCCTACAGCGGTCCAGGTCGCTCGGACGCTATGTTCGACAGCGTGCCGATTCGTGCACTTCCAGAATCAAAACAACATGAAGAAGATTTTCCTCATCCTGGCCGCAGGCCTCATTTCCACCGTCGCTCTTGCACAACCCGGCCCGGGTCCGCGCGGACCACGCGACGAGGTTCGCCACGTGCATCCGAAGCCGCACCACAAGCGCAAGGTGTGGGTGCCAGCGCACCGCGAACATGGCCGCCTGGTGCGCGGCCATTACGTCTGGCGCTGAGCGCTCCCGGCAACTGCTGGCAAGCAGCTGCCGGCAAGGGGTGACGAGCATGGCCGTTGCGGCGAAAATTGAGAGACTCCACTCGATTGCCGCCGCATGTCAGCCCTGCCTTCCACCCTGTGCTACCTGAACGGCGAATACACGCCGCTCAACGAGGCCAAAGTTTCCGTCCTCGATCGCGGTTTCATCTTCGGCGACGGCATCTACGACGTGGTGCCTGTCTACGACCGCAAACTGTTTCGATGGCCGCAGCATCTGGCCCGTCTCGACCGCAGTCTGGCGAGCCTCCGAATTACCAATCCGCACACGCCCGAAGAATGGCTGGGGCGCTGTCGCCGGCTGGTGGATGAGCAGCCGGCCACGCACCAGATGGTCTACATCCAGGTGACCCGCGGCGTTGCGGTGCGTGACCACGTGATGCCGACGGACATCGTGCCGACGGTGTTCATGATGGCCAATCCAATGAAGCCGCCGGGCGAAACGCAGTTGCGCGATGGCGTGGCCTGCATCTCGGCGCGTGACTTTCGCTGGGAACGTGCAGACATCAAGAGCACTTCGCTGCTCGGCAACGTGCTGGCACGCCAGATGTCGGCCGACGTTGGCGCCACCGAAACCGTGCTGTTCCGTGATGGATTGCTGACCGAGGCGTCCTCTTCCAACGTGTGGGTGGTGCATGCCGGCACCGTGTTCGGCGCCCCGAAGAGCCAGCACGTGCTCGAGGGCATTCGCTACGAGTTGATTCGCGAACTGTGCGAGCAGGAAGGCATCCCGTTCAGCCTGCGCCCCATTTCGGAGGCCGAGGTGCGCAGCGCGGATGAGCTGCTGTTGAGTTCGGCAAGCAAGGAAGTGTTGCCGGTCACCCGCCTCGACGGCGAAACGGTTGCCAACGGGCAACCCGGGCCGGTATTTGCGCGGCTGCACGCTGCCTATCAGCGGGCCAAGTTGGCGCAGTGCATCTGATGCACCGGCGACAACCGGGCAGGCGCCCGGTTCCAGCCTCAGCTCTGGATATAGGTCGTGAGTTGCTCGATGGTGTGCTCGTGCTCCGAGATGATGTCGTCCATCAGATCCCGGATCGACAGCAGGCCCAACACCTTGCCACCTTCGACCACGGGCAAGTGGCGAATGCGCCGCTGGCTCATCAGCGTCATGCACTCGCGGGTATTGGTGGAAGGCCGCACCGTCGACAGGTTGCTGCTCATGATCTCCGACACGGCGACTTCCTTGGAGTTGAGGCCCTGCAGCGCAATCTTGCGGGTGTAGTCGCGTTCGGAGAACACGCCGACCAGCTGGTCGCCGGTCATCACCATCAGCGCGCCGACCTCGAAGCGGGCCAGCACCTGAAGGGCGTCGAACACGGCCGTCTCGGGGGTGGTGCGCCAGGCAGCGGAATCGCGTCGCTTGAGCAGTTCGGAGACAGGTTTCATCGGTACCTCCTGAGTGGTGGATGCAACAACCCGGCATGGGCCGCGTCTCACAAATCATAGGCCGCGAAGGTGGCGGCGAACAACCCCTTGTCGCACTCCTTCACAATCCAGGCCCTCATACCGATCAGCACAAGGACAAAGGCGCGCGATGGCGATTCAGTGGTTTCCCGGGCACATGCACCTCACGCAGAAGGCGATTGCGGAGCGCATCAAGGACATCGACGTGGTCATCGAGCTGCTCGATGCACGGCTGCCCGGCTCCAGCGCCAACCCGATGCTGGCCCAGCTGACGGGGCACAAGCCCGGGCTGAAGGTGCTCAACAAGCAGGACCTGGCCGATCCGGCTGTCACCGCGCAATGGCTGGCGCACTACAACGCGCAGCCCGACACGCGCGCGCTCGGGCTCGACGCCAGCCTGACGACGCCGGCGCAGCAACTGGTGGCGGCCTGCCACCAGCTGTCGCCCAACCGCGGCGGCCTGGCCAAGCCGATGCGCGTGCTGATCTGCGGCATTCCGAACGTCGGCAAGTCGACGTTGATCAACACGCTGGCCGGCGGGCGCAAGGCCAAGACCGGCGACGAGGCCGGCATCACCAAGCTGGAACAGCGCATCACGCTGGCCGACGACTTCTACCTGTGGGACACGCCCGGCATGCTGTGGCCGCGCATCATCGTGGCGAAGAGCGGCTACAACCTCGCGGCCAGCGGTGCAGTCGGTCGCAACGCGTTCGACGAGGAAGAGGTGGCGCTGGAACTGCTGAATTACCTGAAGGCGCACTACGCCGGCCTGGTCGAGACGCGCTTCAAGCTCGGCCTCGACGCGGCCGGCGTCGCCGAGCTGAAGGACGAGGAGCTGCTCGAAGCCGTCGGCCGCAAGCGCGGCGCGTTGCTGGGCAAGGGCCGCATCAACCTGCAGAAGGCGGCCGAGATCGTGATGAACACCTTCCGCGACGGCAGCATGGGCCGCATCACACTCGAGACGCCTGAAGAATTCGCGCAGTGGCTCGCCGAAGGGCAGCAGCTCGACGCCGAGCGGCAGATGCGCAAGGCCGACTCGAAGACGCGGCGTTCGGGCAAGAAGCCACGCGACGCCGAGGCCTGAGCGGGCGGCTACAGCGACGTCCAGCCGTTGCCCAACGCGATCTTCAGCAGCTCGCTCGCCGAGTCGACGCCGAGCTTGCGGCGCAGGCTGAAGCGGTGCGTCTCGACCGTGCGCACGCTGATGTCGAGCTCGCGCGCGACCAGCTTGTTGCTGCGTCCATGCGCCAGCAGCACCAGGATCTCTCGCTCGCGCGCCGTCAGCTGCGGCAGCCCCGCGCCGGGCTGCAGCACCGCGCTCGCCACGCGCGCGCTGAAGTAGGTTCCGCCGGTGCACACCACGCTGATCGCACTCAGGATCTCCTCGGTCGGCGACTCCTTCAGCACGTAGCCGCAGGCGCCGGCCTGGATCGCGCTCAGCACGTATTCGCGGTTGTCGTACATGCTGAGCATCAGCACCTTGATCGCCGGATGGCGCGCGCGCAGCGCGGTCGCGAGCTCGATGCCGTTCATGCCACGCATGCCGACGTCGACCAGCATCAGGTCGGGCGGATCGAGCGCCGCGATCTGCAACGCCTCGGCGCCGCTCGCGGCCTCGCCCGCCACCTGCAGGTGCGGCACCACCGCCAGCCTTGCGCGCAGGCCGTCGCGCACCAGCGGATGGTCGTCGACGATCACCAGGCGGATCAGCGGCAGCGCGTCGGTATCCATGGCATTTCCCGTGGTCATGCCGTGCCCGCCAGCGGGAAGCTCGCGATCAGCTCGGTGCGCCCGGGTTGCGACAGCAACTGGAAGCTCCCGCCGTTGCGCTCGACCCGTTCGCGCATGTTGGTCAGGCCGATCCCGCGGTCCTTGCTCGCTTCGACCGTCTGCACGTCGAAGCCGCAGCCGTCGTCGGTGATGCGCAGTTCGAGCCGGTCGTTCGCATCGTCGAGCTGGATGTCGACGTGCTTCGCGTCCGCATGGCGCTCCACGTTGCGCAGCGCCTCCTGCGCCACGCGAAACAGGCTGACCGCCTGCAGTTCAGGCAGCCGCTCCTCGTGGACGTGCGGCGACACCGCGATCTGCAGCCCGCTGCGCTCGGCGATCTCGTCGGCGATGTGCTGCAGCGCCGAAGGCAGCCCGAGGTCGTCGAGCATCGCCGGGCGCAGGTCGTGCGAGATGCGGCGCACCTCGCCGATGGCCTGCGACAGCGCGTGCAGCTCGCGATCGATTGCCACGACCGGTTGTGCACCCGGATGCGCGAGCCGGTGGCCGACCAGTTCGAACTGGTACTTGATCGACACCAGCAGTTGGCAGATGTGGTCGTGCAACTCGCGCGAAACACGGGCGCGTTCTTCTTCCTGCGAGCTCACGATGCGGTGCGCCAGCGCCTTCAGCTTGCGGTCGGCCTGGCGCTGTTCGCTGAGGTTGAGCGCCATGCCGCCCGCGAACACCGTCAGCACCGCGATCAGCGCGACGGCGGCCAGGCCGAGCAGCGTCTGGCGCACGCTCGCCAGCAGGTTGCCGCGCAGCCGGCCGGCCGCCGCGTCGACGTCGTCCAGGTAGATGCCGGTGCCCAGCATCCAGCCCCAGCGCGGCAGCTCGACCGAGTAGCCGAGCTTGCGTTCGATGCGGCCGGTCGAGGGCTTGGGCCAGAGGTAGCGCTGGTAGCCGCCGCCCTCGTGCGCCCGCGCGATCAGCTCGCGGATCATGTAGGTGCCGTCGGTGTCGCGGCGGTCCCAGAGGTTCTGGCCGATCAGCTCCGGCTGGCGCGGATGCACCAGGCTCAGGCCGGTGCGGTCATAGACGTAGAAATAGCCGTCGTCGCCGAAGTTCATGCTGGAGAGGATCGCCTTGGCCTGCTCCTTCGCGGCCTCGTCGTCGCGCCCGGCGCCATAGAGGTGGTCGATCGAGGTCAGCGCGAGGGCGACGTAGCTGTGCAGCTCCTCGCGCTTGGCGCTCAGCAGCACGTCTTCGAGCACCTGCGCCTGCTGCTGGTCGAGCCGGCGCATCTCCACCGTGAGCAGCGCGCCGATCGCGATCACGGCCAGCAGCAGCGGCGTGACCGCCAGCAGCAGGATCTTGACCTTCGGCTTCATGGCCGCGATTGTGGTCGCGGTGCCGGTGCAAAAGCGTCGCCCCGGTGGCTGCCTCGCGTTTTCCCTTATGCATTACTACGCAGAGCTTCTCCGCAGTGATGCGCATGGTCATTGGCGGCCCGGTCCCCATAATTTCCGAGGCGCTCATGGCGCAAGTCCAACAACGAAGGAGACATCCCTTGACTCATTTCACCCGCAAGATCGCGACCGCCATCGCGCTGGCCGCACTGACCACCCTGTCCATGGCGGCCGACCCGATCAAGATCGGCGTCGACGGCCCGTTCACCGGCGGCTCGTCGTCGATGGGCGTGAGCATGCGCGACGGCGTGCGCCTGGCCGCCGAAGAGATCAACAAGGCCGGCGGCGTGCTGGGCCGGCAGATCCAGCTGGTCGAGCGCGACGACGAGGCCAAGAACGAGCGCGGCGTGCAGATCGCGCAGGAGTTCATCAACAAGGAAAAGGTGGTGGCCGTGGTCGGCTACATCAACACCGGCGTGGCGCTCGCGTCGCAGCGCTTCTTCCAGGACGCGAAGGTGCCGGTGCTGAACAACGTGGCGACCGGTTCGGTCATCACGCACCAGTTCGACAAGGACCCCGAGAACTACGTGTTCCGCAACGCGGCGCACGACAGCATCCAGGCGCCGATGATCGTGGAGGAAGCCGTCACCCGCCGCGGCTACAAGAAGGTCGCGATCCTGGCGGACTCGACCAACTACGGCCAGCTCGGCCGCGAGGATCTGGAGAAGGCGCTCAAGGCCAAGGGCATCACGCCGGTCGCCGTCGAGAAGTTCAACATCAAGGACGTCGACATGACGGCCCAGTTGCTCAAGGCCAAGGAAGCCGGCGCCGAAGCCGTGCTGACCTACGGCATCGGCCCCGAGCTGGCACAGATCGCCAACGGCATGACCAAGCTGGGCTGGAAGGTGCCGATGATCGGCAGCTGGACGCTGGCGATGGCCAACTTCATCGACAACGCCGGCCCGGGCGGCGAGGGCGCGCGCATGCCGCAGACCTTCATCCAGGAGCCGACCACGCCCAAGCGCAAGGCCTTCATCGACGCCTTCGTCGCCAAGTTCAAGCCGAAGAACAGCCGCATGGATTCGCCGGTGTCGGCGGCGCAAGGCTACGACTCGATCTACCTGCTGGCCGCAGCCATCAAGCAGGCTAACAGCACCGAGGGCCCGAAGATCAAGGCCGCGCTGGAAGACCTGAAGACGCCGGTCGAAGGCGTGGTGACGACGTACAACAAGCCGTTCTCGGCCACCGACCATGACGCCATCACCGCGAACATCCCGGTGTTCGGCGAGGTGAAGGCCGGCCGTGTGGCGTTCGCGAACGCGGACGACCAGAAGGGCGCCGGCAAGGTCCGCGTCAAACAGTAAGCCTCGTTTGCAGCGCGCCGGTGCGGGAGTCATTCCCGAGCCGGCGCGTTCGCATGTCCAGCGCCGCTCCGGCGTGCCTTCAGCGACCTTCGAGACCGTCATGCAAATCCTGACCCAACTCATCTTCAGCGGCATCGCGCTGGGGATGATCTATGCGGTGATCGCGTTCGGCTACCAGCTGACCTTCGCCACGTCCGACACCCTCAACTTCGGCCAGGGCGACGCCCTGATGCTTGGCGCGCTGGTCGGCCTCACGCTGGTCGGGCTGGGCGTCAACTACTGGCTGATGATCCCGATCGTCTGCGTGTTCGGCGCCTTCCAGGGCGCAGTGGTCGAGCGAATCGGCGTGCGGCCCGCGATCAAGATCAAGAGCGAGTTCGGCTGGATCATGTCGACCATCGCGCTGGGCATCATCTTCAAGAACGTGGCCGAGAACGTCTGGGGCCGCGACGACCTGAAGTTCCCGTCGCCGCTGCCGGAGTCGCCGCTCAAGTTCCTCAACGCCAACGTGCTGCCGATGGAAATCCTGGTGGTGGTCGGCGCGCTGCTCATGATGCTGGCGGTCGAGCTGTTCAACCGCCGCTCGATCTACGGCAAGGCGGTGGTCGCGACCTTCAACGACCGCGACGCGGCCAAGCTGATGGGCATCAACACCGGGCTCGTCATCACCTTCTCGTATGCGCTGTCGTCGATGACGGCCGCCTTCGCCGGCGTGCTGATCGCGCCGTTGACGCTCACCGGCGCCACGATGGGCGCGGTGCTCGGCCTGAAGGCCTTCGCGGTGGCGATCATCGGCGGGCTGACCAGCGGCATGGGCATCGTGGTCGGCGGGATCATCCTCGGCATCGCCGAGACCACCACCGGCTTCTACCTGAGCACCGGCTACAAGGACGTGCCCGGGCTCGTGCTGCTGCTGATCGTGCTGGCCGTGCGGCCGGCGGGCCTGTTCGGCAAGACCGCCATCAAGAAGGTGTGACGACGTGGCCCTGCAATCCGAAAAGATGAAGACCAGCCACCTGCTGCTGGCCGTTGCGGGCGTCGCCGCGCTGCTGCTGTTCCCGATCGGCATCGACAACCCGTACTACATCCATCTGCTCGAGACCATCATGATCTACGCGATCGTGCTGTTCGGGCTCGACATCGTGGTCGGCTACACCGGCCAGGTGTCGCTCGGCCACGCCGGCCTGTTCGGCCTGGGCGCCTATGCGGCCGGCGTGCTGGTGTTCAAGCTGGCCGCGCCGTTCTGGATCACCGTGCCGGTCGCGATCCTGTTCACCGCGGGTTTCGGCGCGCTGCTGGCGCTGCCGGCGCTGCGGGTGTCGGGGCCGTACCTTGCGATGGTCACGCTGGCCTTCGGCACCATCATCCAGATCCTCATCAACGAGATGAGCTTCCTCACCGAAGGCCCGATGGGCATCAAGCTCGAGAAGCCGACGCTCTTCGGCCACAAGCTCGACGAGCGCGAGTTCTACTGGGTCGTCGCGGTGCTGATGGTGCTGGCGCTGGCGGTGGTGCACCGCATCCTTCGCTCGCACCTGGGCCGGGCCTTCGAGGCCCTGCGCGGCAGCCCGGTGGCGTCGGACTGCATGGGCGTGTCGGTGTACCGCTACAAGGTCTACGCCTTCGTGATCAGCGCCGGCTTCGCCGGGCTGGCGGGCTGCCTGTATGCGTACTCCGAGCAGTACATCTCGCCCAACTCGTACAACTTCGAGCTCACCGTGCTGTTCCTGCTGGCGGTGATCATGGGCGGACGCAAGAGCCGCATCGGCTCGCTGATCGGCGCGGCCATCATCGTGCTGCTGCCCAAGCTGCTGGACGACGTCGTGCTGTTCCGCTACGTGGCGGTTGCGCTCGCAGTGCTGGTGGCAGTGACGGCCGTGGTGGCGGTGCGGCGCGGACGCGCCACGCAGGGGCAGATGGCGATTCCGGTGGCCGGCAGCATCGCGCTGGCGGCGCTGGCTTTCTGGCTCGAGACGATGACCGACTGGCGGCTCTCGATCTTCGGCGTGATCATGCTGTTCGTCGTGTACTACCTGCAGGACGGCATCGTCGGCTTCGTGCGCAAGGCCTTCAACATCCGCCGCGCGGCGCCGTCCATAGACGCGCTCGGCACCGGGCTGTCGGCATCGAACGCGGTGTCGACCGCCGCGCAGGGCAGCGGTTCGGCCGAGGTGCTGCAGGCGGCCGGCGTGCTGATGCAGTTCGGCGGCCTGAAGGCGCTGAACAACGTCGACCTGACCATCCGGCGCGGCACCATCCACGGGCTGATCGGCCCGAACGGCTCGGGCAAGAGCACGATGATGAACGTGCTGACCGGCATCTACGTGCCGACGGCCGGCGCCATTACGTTCGGCGGTCGATCGCTGGTCGGGCGCACCTCGTCGGACATCGCGCTGTCGGGCATTGCGCGCACCTTTCAGAACGTGCAGCTGTTCGGCGAGATGACGGCGCTGCAGAACGTGCAGGTCGGGCTGCACCACACCTTCCGCAGCAACCTGCTCGACGTCGCCTTGCACACGCCGCGCTATCGGCGCGAGAGCGATGCGGCGGTCGACCGGGCGCTGGGCCTGCTGAAGTTCGTCGGCCTCGGCGAGTTCGTGGCGGAGGAGGCGCGCAATCTGCCCTACGGCAAGCAGCGGCTGCTGGAGATCGCCCGCGCGCTGGCGCTCGACCCGCAACTGCTGCTGCTCGACGAACCCGCGGCCGGGCTGACGGCGCCGGACATCAAGGAGTTGATCGCGATCATCCGCAAGATCCGCGAGCACGGCGTGACCGTGATCCTGATCGAGCACCACATGGACGTGGTGATGAGCATGTGCGACACGGTGTCGGTGCTCGACTTCGGCCAGAAGATCGCGGAAGGCGAGCCGGCTGCGGTGCAGGCCGACGAGAAGGTGATCGA
>JAZKDL010000541.1:21490-37280 GCA_040387575.1 Pseudomonadota bacterium | reverse complement strand
CGTCGACGCGCCAGCGCCAGGCCAGCGTGGTGTCGGACTGCAGCGGCACCATCACCGGATGCACGAGGTTGCCGTACGCGCCGTCGGTTTCGACCTTGAGCACCTGGCGGCCGTCCAGCTTGACGATGTCGAAATGCGTCCGCTCCTTGTGGGGCAGCGTGGTGAAACGCCAGGGCACCGGCGGCTGTGCGCCCGGCGCGGTCGAGAACGGCGTGAGCAGCGGACGGTCCTGGGCGCGCGCCGCCGGCGACACCAGGGCCAGCACGGCCGCCACCGCGAGCACCAGCGCACCGGCCAGCGGCAGCGCGAGTGCGGCGAGCCGCAAGCGGGAGATCGGGGAGATCGTCCGTGTCGTCGTGCGAGAAATCATGGCGCGCCTGTGTGCTGGTGTGGTGGTTCGATGCGGGCTCGTCCGGGCCGGACGGAGGTCGCACGCCTGCGGCGCCGACCCATCGAGTGTGAGGGCGGCGCGCCAGAAGATAAATACGTCGAAAGGAACCACTCTGTCTCTGCCAAAGAGACAATTCGGCGTCTCCGCCTACTGACGAGGCTGACGCCTCAGCGCAGGTCGCCGTCCAGGTAATACCAGCGCTCGTCCTCGCGCACGAAGCGGCTGCGTTCGTGCAGGCGGGTCGCCACGCCGGCCGCGCTGCGCTGGCGCGCGACAAATTCGACCTCGGCATGCTCGGCGTCGAGCACGGCACGCGAGCGAACATCCAGGCCCAGCCACTTCACGCCCGGCTCGAAAGCGATCGAGGCCGGCCGATTCGACGCGTGCCAGGTGGCGAGCAGGTAATCGCCCTGCTCGCGCACGAAGGCGGTGTAGCGCGAGCGCATCAGCGATTCGGCGTCGGGCGCCGGTGTTTTCTCGAAATCGTCCACGTAGCGGCCGCAGCATTGGGCGTAGGTGAGCGGTAGCTCACGCCGGTCGCGGCGTCCGCAGGGGCAAGGCACGCGGGCCGGATTGGCGGATGAATTGGACATGGAGAGATGCAGGCGGGACGTCGGCGCGTATTGTGCCGCCCCCGGTACAAACCCGCAGTCGCCTGCGGCGTTGCCGGTCAGGCCAGTGCGCGCTGGATCAGCAGCTTCTGCACGTCCGACGTGCCTTCGTAGATCTGGCAGACGCGCACGTCGCGGTAGATCCGCTCCAGCGGGAAGTCGTTCACGTAGCCATAGCCGCCGAGCGTCTGGATGGCGGCGCTGCAGACCCGCTCGGCCATCTCGCTGGCGAACAGCTTGGCCATCGCGGCTTCCTTCAGGCACGGCCGGCCGGCGTCGCGCAGCGCGGCGGCATGCCAGATCAGCTGGCGCGCGGCCTCGAGTTGCGTGGCGCAATCGGCCAGCCGGAAACCGACCGCCTGCAGGTCGAAGATGCTGCCGCCGAAGGCCTGCCGCTCCTTCGCGTAGGCCACCGCCACCTCGAACGCGCTGCGGGCCATGCCGACGCTTTGCGCGGCGATGCCGATGCGGCCGCCTTCGAGTGCGCCCAGCGCGATCTTGTAGCCCTCGCCTTCGGCGCCGATCAGGTTCTCGACCGGAATGCGGCAGCCGTCGAAGTTGATCTGCGCGGTGTCGCTCGAATGCTGGCCCAGCTTGTCCTCCAGCCGCGCGACCGTGTAGCCCGGCGCGTCGGTCGGCACGATGAAGGCGCTCATGCCGCGCTTGCCGGCGCCCTTGTCGGTCACCGCGATGACGATGGCGACGTGGCCGTTCTTGCCGCTGGTGATGAACTGCTTGACGCCGTCGATCACGTAGGCGTCGCCCTCGCGCCGCGCGGTGGTGCGCAGGCTCGACGCGTCGCTGCCGGCCTGCGGCTCGGTCAGGCAGAAGGCGCCGAGCATCTGGCCCTGCGCCAGCGGCCAGAGCCACTGCTTCTTCTGCTGCGCATTGCCGTAGCGCATCAGGATCGCGTTGACCGGGCAGTTGGTCACGCTGATGGCGGTGCTGGTGCCGCCGTCGCCGGCCGCGATCTCTTCGAGCACCAGCGCCAGCGTCAGGTAGTCGAGGCCGGCGCCGCCGTCGTCCTCGGGCACGCAGATGCCGTAGGCGCCGAGCGCCGCGAGGCCTTCGTGCGCGGCCTTTGGAAAGGCGTGCTCGCGGTCCCACATCGGCGCATTCGGCCAGAGTTCGGCCTGGGCGAAGGCGCGCACCGCATCACGGATGGCTTCCTGGTCGGGGGTCAGCAACATGTTCTCGTCTCCTGATGGCTTCTTGTGAGGTTTCGGTTATCTGGCGGGCGACTGCTCTTCGGCGATCAGCTGGCGGTAGCGCGCCACGACTTCGGCCTGCGATTCGGTGGCGGTGCCCAGACCGATCTGGTCATGGATCATCTGGTTCATCGACGGCAGCAGCGTGCGCTCCGACCAGCTGGCGGGCTCCCACAGCCGCGAGCGCATGAAGGCCTTGGCGCAGTGCAGATAGGCCTCTTCCACGCGGACCTCGATCACCACCTTCGGCCGCTGGCGCTCCTGCGCGAAGTGCTCGGCGAACTCGGGCTCGTCGCGCAGCCGCGCCGAACCGTTGATCCGCAGCGTCTCGTCGAAGCCCGGAATCAGGAACAGCAGCCCGATGCGCGGATCGCGCAGCAGGTTCTCCAGCGTGTCGAGCCGGTTGTTGCCGCCCGAATCGGGCAGCAGCAGCGTGCGCGGATCGGTGACCTTGGCAAAGCCGGGCTCGCCGCCGCGCGGCGACGCATCGAGCATCTGGCCGGCAGGCCCGGCGCTCGCGATCACGCAGAACGGCGACAGCTCGATGAAGCGGGTGCAATGCACGTCGAGATGCGCAAGCTGCTTCTGCAGCGCGCGGTCGCCGGGCTGCGCATACAGCGCACGGAGCTGGTCGAGCGACTCGATCATCGGTCGGCCTCCTTACTTGCCGGCGCCCAGGTCCATGATCATCCGGGTCGCCATGTACAGGCGGCGCGGAATCGCATCGACCATCACGTATTCGGCCTTGTCGCTGTGGTAGCCGAAGCCTGGCAGACCCAGGCTTTCGATCACCGGCTTGCCCGACAGCGCGGCATAGGCCGCGTCGGTGCCGCCGCCGGTGCGCTCTTCGATCTGCAGCGTGCCGCCGGCTTCCTTGTAGTAGCCGACCGCCTTGTCGATCAGCATGCGGCCGCCCTCGCCCGCGTTGAAGGCCGGCCGGCCGCTCGTCACGAGGATGCTGACTTCGGCGCCCGGCACCTTCTTCTGTTGCCCGCGCTCCTGCAGCGTCTTCATCGCCGCGTCGAAGTCCTCGTTGCGCGCATAGCGCACGTCGGCGTTGACGGTGGCGCTGTCCGGAATGATGTTGTTGACCGCGCCGCCCTTGATGATGGTCCAGTTGAAGCGCAGGCCCTTCGCCTTGTCGTCGATGTCCATCGTGCGCAGCACCAGGTCGGCGGCTTCGACCACGGCGTTGATGCCCAGCTCGGGCGCCGCGCCGGCATGCGACGCCTTGCCCTTGATGTTGGCCTGCACGTAGGCGATGCCCGAGGTGCCGAGCGACAGGCTCTCGCGTTCGGCCGCGGTCGGCTCGAAGGACAGCACGTAGTCGGCGGCCTTGGCCTCTTCCTGGATCAGGTCGCGCGAGCCGAAGGAGCCCTTCTCCTCGTCGGTGTTGAACAGCACCGTGATCGAGCCGAACTCGCGAAAGCCGTAGGTCTTCAACAGCTTCAGCGTGTGCAGGATGACCGCGTTGCCGCCCTTGTCGTCGGCGATGCCCGGGCCGTAGGCCTTGTTGCCTTCGACGCGGAACGGCGCCTTGGCCAGCGTGCCCTTCAGGTACACGGTGTCCATGTGCGAGATCAGCAGCAGGTTCTTGCCGCCGCGGCCCTTCAGCTTGCCGACGATGTTGTCGCCGACCACGATGCCGGCCGACTTGTGGCGCGTCACCGTGAAGCCGAGCGACTTGAGCTCGCCCTCGAGGTAGTTGCCGGCCGCGGCCAGCCCTTCGGAATCGCCGGTGCCGGTCTCGATGTTGACCAGCGTTTCGAGCGTTTTCAGGACAGCCGGCTGCTCGGCCGTGGCGGCATCGAACAGCACGTTGTCGCGCTTCTGTGCGAAGGCGGCAGGTGCGAACAGCGCTGCGCCCAAAGCAGCGGCGAGCAGGGAAGAACGGGTGAAACGAGAAGAACCGGAAAAGCGCAGATGCATGGAAACTCCGAAGGAAAACAGGTCAGATCAGTTCGAGCGCGACAGCGGTGCCTTCACCGCCGCCGATGCACAGCGTGGCGACGCCGCGCTTCTTGCCGCGCGCCTTCAACGCATGGATCAGCGTCACCATGATGCGCGCGCCGCTGGCGCCGATCGGATGGCCCAGCGCACATGCGCCGCCGTTCACGTTGACGATCTCGTGCGACACGTCCAGCTCGTGCATCAGCGCCATCGGCACGACCGCGAAAGCTTCGTTGACCTCCCAGAGGTCGACGTCCTTCACGGACCAGCCGGTCTTCTTGAACAGCTTGGCGACGGCGCCCACCGGCGCAGTCGAAAACCACTCGGGCTGCTGTGCATGCGTGGCGTGGCCGACGATGCGGGCGATCGGCTTGGCGCCGATCTTCTTCGCGTGCGATTCGGTCATCATCACCAGCGCCGCGGCACCGTCGTTGATGGACGAGCTCGAGGCAGCGGTGATGGTACCGCCGTCCTTCTTGAAGGCGGGCTTCAGCTGCGGGATCTTGTCGAGCTTGACCTTGCCCGGGCCTTCGTCGATCGAGATCACGGTCTCGCCGCTGCGGCCCTTGACGGTGACGGGTGCGATCTCGTCCTTGAACGCGCCGGACTCGGTGGCGGCCTTGGCGCGCTGCACGCTGGCGATCGCGAAGGCGTCCTGCTGCTCGCGCGTGAACTTGTACTTCGCGGCGCAGTCCTCGCCGAAGGTGCCCATCGAGCGGCCGGCCTGGTAGGCGTCTTCCAGGCCGTCGAGCATCATGTGGTCGAAGATCCGGTCGTGGCCCATGCGGTAGCCGCCGCGGCCCTTGAGCATCAGGTAAGGCGCGTTGGTCATGCTCTCCATGCCGCCGGCGACCATCACATCGTGCGTGCCCGCGAGCAGCATGTCGTGCGCCATCATCGCGGCCTTCATCGCCGAGCCGCACATCTTGCTGAGCGTGACGGCGCCGGCCGCGTCGGGCAAACCGCCCTTGTAGGCCGCCTGGCGCGCAGGCGCCTGGCCCTGGCCGGCCATCAGGCAGTTGCCGAACAGCACTTCGCCGACCGTGTCCGGCGCGATGCCGGCGCGCTCGATGGCGGCCTTGATGGCGACGCCGCCCAGGTCGTGCGCAGCCAGCGACGAGAAGTCGCCCTGGAAGCCGCCCATGGGTGTGCGGGCGGCGCCGACGATAACGATGGATTCGGTCATGTGTGATCTCCTGTGGGTTGATGGTGTTGAATTCGCGTCATGGATGCGTCGCGTGCGCCTCATGGCGGAAGCGCTGTGACGCTTCGTACGGAAAGACGTCGAGCATCTGGCCGGCCTGGATGCGCTGCTTGTGGCTCTGCCAGAAAGCCGCATCGAGCAGGTCGGCGTGGTGCGCCATGAAGGCCTCGCGCACCGCCGGATTGCCGAGCAGGAAGGGCTCGAAGGTCTCGGGGAACACGTCCTTCGGGCCGACCGCGTACCAGATCTCGCCGCTCATTTCCTCTTCCTCGTTGCGCGGTGCCGGCACCTTGCGGAAGTTGCAGTCGGTCAGGTATTCGATCTCGTCGTAGTCGTAGAACACGACCTTGCCGTTGCGCGTCACGCCGAAGTTCTTCCACAGCATGTCGCCGGGAAAGATGTTGGCCGCGACCATGTCCTTGATCGCATTGCCGTACTCGATCACCGCGTGCGTGAGCTGGTCCTGCGCGCGCCGGGCCTGTGCCGGCGTCTCGGGCTCGGCGAGCACGTCGAGCGCTTCCTGCAGATAGAGGTTCAGCGGAATCATCCGGCGCTCGATGTAGACGTGCTTGAGCACGATCTCCAGCTCGCCGTTGCCGTCGCGGTCGCCGATCTCGAACTGGCTCGGCGCATCGCGGCGGATCTCCTCGATCAGGTCGGGCGCGAAGCGCGCCAGCGGAAAGCCGACGTCGCTGTATTCGAGCGTGTCCGCCATCCGGCCGACGCGGTCGTGCTGCTTGACCAGCAGGTACTTGCCCTTGACCTGCTCGCGCGTCGTTTCCTTCTGCAGCGGAAAGTGGTCCTTGATGACCTTGAAGACGTACGGGAAGGACGGCAGGTCGAACACCAGCATCACCATGCCCTTGATGCCGGGCGCGATGCGGAAGCGGTCGCCCGAATAGTTCAGGTGCGACAGGAAGTCGCGGTAGAACAGCGTCTTGCCCTGCTTGGCCAGGCCGAGCGCGTTGTAGATCTCGGCGCGCGGCTTGCGCGGCATCAACGAGCGCAGGAACTGCACGTAGGCCGACGGCACGTCCATGTCGACCATGAAGTACGCCCGCGCGAAGCTGAAGAGCATCTGCAGTTCGTCCTCGCCGAACAGCACCGCATCGACGTGGAAGTGGCCGTCGGCGTCGTGCAGGATCGGCAGCGCGAAGGGCAGCTCGACATAGCCGTTCATGATCTTGCCGACCAGGTAGGCGCCCTTGTTCCGGTAGAACAGGCTCGACAGCACCTGCAGCTGGAAGTTGGCGCGCAGCTTGACCTGATGGAAGCGGGCGAGGATGGCCGCAGCCACCCGCTCGGCATCGCGCCGCTGGTGCGCGAAGCGGCCCTGCAGTGCGCAGTCGTCGATCAGCTGTCCGACGATATCGGTCAGCGTTTCAGCCTTCGGGTAGTAGGCGCGGTAGGTCGGCGCGCCGCGCGGCTCGATGTACTCGGTGCTGATCGCCGGGCGCACGAAGATGAAGTCGTTCTGGAAGTACGCGCGGTGCAGGATCTTCGTGGTCACCGAGTTGAAGAAGCTCTCGCCGAGTTCGGGCTGATGGTGGTCGACCAGCAGGCCGATGAAGTGCAGCTTGACCTGGTGCCAGACCGCCATCGGCTGCTCGCCGGCAGCGAACTCCTTCTCGAGCCGCGCCACGGCTTCGGCCACGCGCAATCCGTAGAACTCGATGCGCTCGCGCTGCGCGCGCTGCTGGCCGTGCCAGTCCGCGGTCTCGAAGCGGTGCTTGGCGCGCGCCGACTCGGCACGGAACAACCGGTAGTGCCGGTTGAAGCCGTCGATCAGCGCTTTCGCGATGTCGTAGGCCTGCGGCGAGTCGAGACGCTGCGGGAACATGGCCGCCCTGGAGATCCCTGGATCCTTGGATGTACGGATGCCCGGCGCCTAGTGCGGCTTGGCCGCTTCCGCTTCCTTGACGCCTTCGATGGCGGCCACCGCCGCCGGCTCCGGCGGCTTGCCCCACTTGTAGCGGATGCGCTGCACCGCTGCGCGGTACAGGTTCTCGAGCGGCTTGGTGCCGTCGACGGTGAGTTCCAGGTCCTGGATCAGGCCGTCGTGCACGCCGAAGGCCCAGCCGTGGATCGTGACCTTCTGGCCGCGACTCCAGGCGTCGACCATCACCGTGCTGACGGCGACGTTGATCACCTGCTCGGCGACGTTGAGCTCGCACAGTGCGTTGGCGCGCGCTTCGGCCGGCAGCGAGTCGAGCATCACGTGATGCCGGTCGCGCACGTCCTGGATGTGGCGCAGCCAGTTGTCGGCCAGCCCGATGCGCGCGCCTTCGAGCGCGGCCTGCACGCCCGAGCAGCCGTAGTGGCCGACGACCATGATGTGCTCGACCTTGAGGCGCTCGACCGCGAACTGGATCGCCGACAGCGCGTTCAGGTCGGAGTGCACCACGATGTTGGCGACGTTGCGGTGCACGAACACCTCGCCCGGCTCCAGCCCGGTGATCTGGTTGGCGGGCACGCGGCTGTCGGAGCAGCCGATCCACATGTACTTCGGCGTCTGCTGCTTCACCAGGTTGGTGAAGAAGCCGGGGCGGTCGCGCTCCATCTGGGCGGACCAGGCACGGTTGTGGGCGAACAGGTCGGAAAGGCTGTGGGACATGGTCGTGGCTTCGGGGGAGTGGTCGGAGGATGGGTCGAAATTCGTCATCTGCGTCATCTGCGGAAGGGCTTGGGGTCAGGTGGAAGTGGCGCGGGCCTTGGGTGCCTTGCGGGCCCGCGACAGCGCGGTGCGGGTGGCCTTTTCCTGGTCCTGCACTTCGCTGAGGTTGGCCTGCAGTTCGGTCAGCTGGGCCTCGAGCTGCGCGCGGTGCGCGCTCAGCACACCCACGAACTTCTCCAGCTGCGCGACGGTGTCGCGCGGGCTGTCGTACATGTCGAGGATATCCTTGGCCTCGCTCAGGCTCAGCCCGAGCCGCTTGGCACGCAGCGTGAGCGTGAGCCGCGTGCGGTCGCGTGCGCTGTAGACCCGCTGCAGCCCGCCCGCCCCGCCACGCGCCGGCGTGAGCAGACCCTTGTCTTCATAGAAGCGGATCGCGCGCGTCGTGAGGTCGAACTCGCGGGCCAGCTCGCTGATGGTGAAGGAACGTTGCGGGAGCGTCATGTGAGCGTCGAAAGAATCCGGAAAGAATTCAGGGAACGAAGAGCGGCCCGAAGCGGCCTCACGGTGCGGTAGCGGACGAGACACCGGGTTTTCACCAAGCTGCCTACAATGCCTGATCACACCATGACGTTTACGTAAACGTCAATCGTACATGAACCTCCTCGAACGCGAACTTCAATACCCCCTCGGCGAGACATTGCCGGAGCCTGGCGAGACGATCGAAGTCGCTCCCGGCGTGCGCTGGGTCCGCATGGCGCTGCCCTTCGCGCTGAACCACATCAACCTCTGGCTGCTGCGCGACACGATCGACGGCGTCGAAGGCTGGACCGTCGTGGACTGCTGCATCGCCCACGACGCGTCGCGCGCCCAATGGGAACAGGTGTTCGAGACGCAGCTGCAGGGCCTGCCGATCCTGCGCGTGATCGTCACCCACATGCACCCCGACCACATCGGGCTGGCCGACTGGCTGTGCAAGCGCTGGAACGCGCCGCTGTGGATGAGCGCCACCGACTACTACGTCGCGCGCAGCCTCACCCAGCCGGGCGTGGCCGACAGCGGCTCCGGCGGCGAGATCGCCGCGCGCTTCTTCGCGTCGCACGGGTTGATCGACCCGGGCGCGCTCGACGCCATCTCCGGACGCTCCAGCTACTACCGCGACATGGTGCCGTCGCTGCCCGAGCGCTACGTGCGGCTGCTCGACGGCAACACGGTGCGCATCGGCGGCCACGACTGGCGCTGCATCACCGGCTATGGCCACGCGCCGGAACACATCTCGCTGTACAGCGCGTCGCTGAACGTGCTGATCGGCGGCGACATGATGCTGCCGCGCATCTCGACCAATGTGAGCGTGCATGCGGACGAGCCCGAATCGAACCCGCTGCGCCTGTTCCTGGACAGCATCGAGCGCTTCAATACCGAGGTGCCTGCGGACGCGCTGGGCCTGCCGTCGCACGGCAAGCCCTTCTTCGGCATCCACACCCGCGTCGTCCAGCTGCAGTCGCACCACCGCGACCGGCTCGCCGAGATGATGGAAGGCTGCGCCGAGCGCCCGCTGAGCGCGGCCGACGCGATGCCGCTGATGTTCAAGCGACCGCTCGACCTGCACCAGACCACCTTCGCGATGGGCGAGACGCTGGCCCATCTGCACCTGCTGTGGCTCGCGGGCCAGCTGCGCCGCACGCTGGGCGCCGACGGCATCTACCGGTTCAACGTGCCCGCAGCGGGCTGAAGCCAAGCCGCCCTGGCAAGGCCGCGCGGGCTGTGCGATGCTCGCGCGCGCATGCACACACTGACCGAACTCCGCGCCGGCCGGCTCGCCGGCATCCGGCGGCTCGACCTCTCCTGCGGGCTGACCGAATTCCCGCCCGAGATCTTCACGCTCGCCGACTCGCTCGAAGTCCTGAACCTGTCGGGCAATGCGCTCGACCAGCTGCCCGACGACCTGCCACGGCTGCACCGGCTGCGCGTGCTGTTCTGTTCGGACAACCGCTTCACCGAACTGCCCGCCGTGCTCGGACGCTGCGAAGACCTCGACATGGTCGGCTTCAAGGCCAACCGCATCCGCCACGTGCCGGCGGCGGCGCTGCCGCCCCGGCTGCGCTGGCTGATCCTCACCGACAACGACATCGACGAACTGCCCGACGAACTCGGCCGCCGGCCCCGGCTTCAGAAGCTGATGCTGGCGGGCAACCGGCTTGCGCAACTGCCTGCCACGCTGGCCGCTTGCACACAGCTCGAACTTCTGCGGATCTCGGCCAATCGCCTGCCGAAGCTGCCGGAAGAAATCGCCGGCTTGCCGCGACTGGCCTGGCTTGCGCAAGCGGGCAACCCATTCGCCGCCGCGCATGAAGCGACGGCCCGCGCCGCGCATCCGGTGCCCGACGTCGACTGGGCGGAGCTGACGCTCGGCGAGCGGCTCGGCGAGGGCGCGTCGGGCGTGATCCACCGCGCGCAGTGGCGGTCAGGCACGCAGGCGCCGCGCGACGTGGCGGTGAAACTGTTCAAGGCTGCGCTCACCAGCGACGGCCTGCCGCAGAGCGAGATGGCGGCCTGCCTGGCCGCCGGCACGCATCCGAACCTGGTCGGCGCCGTGGGCCGCATCGTCGGCCATCCCGATAGCGCGCAGGGCCTGCTGATGCCGCTGGTGGATTCGGCCTTCCGCGTGCTGGCCGGGCCGCCGAGCCTGGACTCCTGCACGCGCGATGTGTATGCCGCGGGCACGCGCTTCAGCGCCGACGTGGCGTTGAACATCGCGACCGGCATCGCTGCCGCCACCGCGCATCTGCATGCGCGCGGCATCCTGCACGGCGACCTGTACGCGCACAACATCCTCTGGAACGATGCGGGCGATGCGCTGCTGGGCGACTTCGGCGCCGCGTCCTTTCTCGACCCCGACGACCGCGCCACGGCCGAGGCGCTGCAGCGTACCGAGGTTCGCGCCTTCGGCTGTTTGCTGGAGGAGCTGCTGGCGCACACGGCGCCGGAAGGCGTCGATGCCGATCACGGCGATCGCGCCGCGTTGCGGGTCATGTCGTCGCTGCAGGCACGCTGCGGCAGCGACGACCTGCGCAGCCGCCCGCTGATGGCGGACGTGCACCGCGAACTCGCACGCCTGGCCTGAACATCCGCACGCATCGACACACAGGCACACCGATGACACGCCTCGCTCTCGCGCTCTTCGCCTGTCTCGCGCTGCTGCTCGGCGGCTGCGCCAGCCTGCCCGACGGCTTGCAAGGACCGCCATCAAAGGCCCTGCCCGCCGCCAGCGCGGCAGACACCACGCTGGGCCGCATCGCCAAGGCGGCGCAACCCGACCCCGACCTGAGCGGCTTCCGGCTGATGCCCGGCGGCGACTTCGCACTGAGCGCGCGGCTCGAACTCGCGCGCCGCGCCGAACGCACGCTCGACGTGCAGTACTACCAGATCGAGAACGACGAGACCGGCCGCTTCCTGCTGCGCACGCTGCGCGATGCGGCGCTGCGCGGCGTGCGCGTGCGGCTGCTGATGGACGACCTCTACACCTCCGGCGAGGACGAGTTGCTGCAAGGCCTGGCCGCCACGCCCAACCTGGAACTGCGGTTGTTCAACCCGTTCCCGGCCGGCCGCGAGAGCCTGGGGCGCCGCTTCGGCGCGTCGCTGGCGCACTTCGAGCGAGTGCAGCACCGGATGCACAACAAGCTCTTCATCGCCGACGGCGCGATGGCCGTGGCGGGCGGGCGCAACATCGGCAACCAGTACTTCCAGCGCACCCAGGGCGAGAGCTTCATCGACCTCGACACCTTCGTCGCCGGCGCGCTGCTGCCGCGGCTCGGCGAGCTGTTCGACCAGTACTGGAACAGCGCCTACGTGGTGCCGCTGCCGGCGGTCGTGCCGACGGACGTACCGCGCGACGAACTGCAGCGCCGCTTCGACGCGATGACCGGCCCGGCGACCACGCCGCCACCGCCGCCGCCCGCACCGAACGACCTGCTGGGCTACGGCCCGATCGTCGACGAGCTGAACAGCGGCCGGCTCGGGCTGATCTGGACGCTGGCCGAGGCCTATGCCGACGCGCCCGACCGCGTGGTCGGCAAGACCGCGTCGTACCGCGGCATTCCGCTGCTCGACGTCGACAGCGTGCGCTACAACGTGGTCGAGCAGATCCGCCGTGCCAAGCAGGACGTGGTGCTGAGTTCGCCCTACCTGATCCCCGGCCCGGCCGGCCTGGAGGTGATGCGCGAGGCGCGACGCCGCGGCGTGACGATGAGCCTGATCACCAACTCGCTCGCCGCCACCGACGAGCCGCTGGTCCACACCGCGTACCGGCGCTACCGCGTCGACATGCTGCGCCAGGGCATCCGGCTGGACGAGCTGAGTTCGGCGCGCACCCGGCAGAGCGTGCGGCTCGGGCTGTTCGGTACATCGACCGGCCGGCTGCATGCGAAGACCGCAGTGATCGACCGGCAGGTGCTGTTCGTCGGCTCGATGAACTTCGACCCGCGCTCGGACGTCCACAACACCGAGATCGGGCTGATCATCCGCAGCCCCGAGATGGCCGACCAGGTGATCAAGCTGCTGGAGGTGCTGAAGGACCAGGGCGCCTACCGGCTGCGGCTGGCCGACGATGGCCGGATCGAATGGGTCAGCGAGCAGGACGGCCGCGAGCGGGTGCTGCGCGAAGAACCGGACTCGAGCTTCTGGCAGCGGCTGATGCTGGACCTGCTCGCGCCGCTGACGCCGGAGAGCCTGCTCTGAATCAGGGCGTCGGCGGCGCGAGGTTGATCGCCTCGACCTGCACCAGCAACCGCACGCGGTCTTCGAAACCGAAGTTGATGCCCCAGGTCAGGCCCCACTGGCTGCGCAGGATGGTGGTCTCGAAGTCGCCGCCGCAGACCTGGCGATTGATCAGCGGGTTCAGGTAGCAGTTGAAGCGGTTCGCCTTGAGCGAGATCGGCAGCGCCTTGCCCATCAGCGTCAGCGTGCCCGGCACCTCGCTGACCTTGTCGCCGGCGAAGACGATCCGCTCGGCCGTGAAGCGCGCGGTCGGGAAGTCCGCCACGTTGAAGAAATCCTTGCTCTGCACATGCCGGTTGAGCAGGTCGACGCCGGTGTTGATCGAACTGATGTCCATCACGATGTCGACCCGGCCGCCGAGACCGGTGGCGTCGATCTTCACGCTGCCGTCCTTGGTGCTGAAGCGTCCGCGGTTGGTGGTCGTGCCGTAGTGGCCCATCTCGTAGTTGACGAAGGTGTGGGTCGGGTCGATCACGTAGTCGGCGTTCTTGACCGGACCGCCCGACGGCGCCGCGGCAACGGCCGGCGCGGTGTAGTCGGGCGCGGTCGGCATGGGGGCAACCGGTATCGCGGGCGCCTGCGCGTGCGTGGCGGCGGCCAGCATGGCAGCGGCGATCAGGACCGAGGTGCGCAGCGCGGCGGGAAGTCGTGGGTTCATGGTTGTCTTGTCTCGAATGCGGAACATGGCGTGCGGAATGCGTGTGGCCGGGTGGTCGCTCGGTGCGTCGCGGCTCGGGCGGTCACAGCGGGCCGAAGCCGGCCAGCGCCAGCTTGAAGTGCACCTGCACCTCGTTGGCGACGATCGAGGTGTCGGTCCACTCGCCGTCGCCGATCTTGAACTCGAGCCGCTGCAGCGCGAAGGCACCGGTCGCGAGCGAGGTGTCGCCCACCTGCGTGATGGCGACCGGCACCACCAGCGGCTGCGCGTGACCCTTCAGCGTCAACATGCCGGTGAGCTCGAAACGGCCGCCGCCGAGCGCACGGATCGCGGTCGACTGGAACACCGCCTTCGGGAATTTCGCTGCGTCGAACCAGGGCGCCTTCGGCAGTTCGGCATCGCTCTGCGGCACACCGAGCGAGGCGCTGGCCATGTCGATCTGCAGCGTCACTGTGCCGCCCTCGGGCTTGCGCGGATCGAAGGCGATCTGCGCGTCGAAGCGGCCGAACGCACCTTCGACGGGCACGCCCATCTGCTTGCTCACGAAGGCGATGCGGCTTTGCGCGGCCAGCACGCGCGCCGGGGTCACGGCGGCGACGGCTGCCATGGCTGACATTGGCGGGGTCGGCGACTTCTGCGCTGCATCGGTCGGTGCGGCCCAGGCCGTTCCGGCCAGGCAGGACAAGCCGAGGCAGGCGGCCAGACCGAGTGCGGACAGGCCGCGTGGACACGGGGACGGGGACAGACTCATTTCACAGCTTTCTTGCGCGGCGACGGGAACATGCGGCCCGCCAGACCGTCGCGATCGATCCAATGGTGCTTGGCCACGGCCGCCACGTGCAGCAGCACGAGTCCGGCCAGCCCATACGCGCCGTAACGGTGCAGCGGCAGCAGCGCGTCGGCCCAGGCCGGATCGCGCGGCACGAAGTCCGGCAGCGCCAGCACGCCGAACCACACGACCGGGTAGCCGCGCGCCGAGGTGTAGGCCCAGCCGGCCAGCGGCACGCCGAAGAACAGGATGTACATCGCGCACAGCGTGGCGTGGTGCGCGGCACGCTGCCAGCGCGGCATGGCTGCCTCGACGCGCTCGCCCAGCGGCGGCGGCCGGTGCGCCACGCGCCACAGCAGACGAAACGCCGACAGCGAAAGGATCACGACGCCGGCCCACTTGTGCCAGTTGTAGAGCCGCAGCCGCATCACGGTGAAAGGCAGGTCGGCCATGTAGAGCCCGAGCGAGAACGACGCCGTGATCATCAGCGCCAGCAGCCAGTGCAGCGCCATCGCGACACGGCCATACCGCAGCGCATGCAGGGCGCATGGCGCGTCCAGAGCATGCGGCGCGGCGGCGGAAGGAAGAGGCATCGGAGGCTGTCTGTGCACGGTCGGCGGACCATCGGAACGTCAGCGAAGCATCGATCGTACCCGCGGCCTCGCGGCGCTGGCACCTGGGCGACGGCGCCACGCCGCGCGGCCCACTAAGCTGCGCAACCGATCGCCGTCCGAAGGCGGCATCCGACGACCCGACCCTTTTTGCAGGACAACAGGACCACAGGAGACAAACGCATGGACACCACCAACCTCTTCTCGCTCAAGGGCCGCAGCGCGCTCATCACCGGCGGCTCGCGCGGCATCGGCCGCATGATCGCCGAGGGCTTTCTCGCCCAGGGCGCACGCGTCTACATCTCGGCGCGCAAGGCCGCGGCATGCGACCAGACGGCCAAGGAACTTTCGGCCTTCGGCACCTGCATCTCGCTGCCGGCCGACGTGTCGACCGTCGAAGGTGCCCAGGCGCTGGTCGCGGCCTATGCCAAGCACGAGGACACGCTCGACATCCTGGTCAACAACGCCGGCGCCGCCTGGGGCGCGCCCTACGACGAATTCCCAGAAAGCGGCTGGGACAAGGTGGTCGACCTGAACCTGAAGGCGCCGTTCTTCCTGACCCAGGCGCTGACGCCGATGCTGCGCAAGGCCGCCACCGACCACCTGGCGAAGGTGATCAACATCGCGTCGATCGACGGCGTGTCGGTGAACCCGCTCGAAACCTACTCGTACGCCGCCAGCAAGGCCGGCCTGATCCACCTGACGCGCCGCATGGCGACCCGCCTCGCGCCCGACCGCATCGCAGTGAGCGCGATCGCGCCCGGCGCCTTCGCATCGGACATGAACAAGGAAGCGCGCGACCACGGCGACGAGGTCAAGGGCCACATCCCGGCCGGCCGCATCGGCGTGCCCGAGGACATGGCCGGCGCCGCGATCTACCTGGCCTCGCGCGCCGGCGACTACGTGGTCGGCTCGACGCTGGTGGTCGACGGCGGCGTAACGCACGCGCGTTGAGCGAAACGGCACCTTCCAGAAACACCGCGGAACCGGCTTCGCCGGGC
>JAZKDL010000541.1:0-21480 GCA_040387575.1 Pseudomonadota bacterium | reverse complement strand
GAGGAGTTGTCTGCCCTAGGCAGACACGGGGGACAGCCGCGGAGCCATCCACCCCAGCCTCCTCGGCTCGCCTGTGACCTCACCCTGGCTCTTGCCTATCGAACGCAACGAGGTATGAGAAAGCGCCCCTTGGCTCAAGGGCACCCCACTGCCTCACTGCCACTGCGGCAGCATTTCTTCCTTGAGCTGGCCGCGCAGTTGCGCGTATTCAGGCACCACGGTGGCGACCGTGTCCCAGAAGCGCGGGCTGTGGTCCATCACGCGCAGGTGGCTCAGCTCGTGCGCCACCACGTAGTCGATCACCGGCATGCGGAAGTGCACCAGCCGCCAATGCAGCCGGATCGCGCCGTCGGCGCTTGCGCTGCCCCAGCGGGTGGCCGCGTTCGACAGCGACAGCTTCTTCCAGCGCACGCCCAGTAGCGGCGCGAAATGGTCGAGCCGCTCGGCGAAGATGCGCCGCGCCTGGCGCATCAGCCAGGCCTGCGCGGCGTCGCGGATCTGCAGGGCGTCGGCATTGCGCGCGAGTGCCAGACGCAGCACGCGCGGCGCGCCGGTGCCGTCGGCCGCTGCGGCGTCGAGCACGGCGCCCACGCCGTCGAAGCCATGGCGCGGGTCGAGCTGCACGACCACGGTTTCGCCCAGAAAAGGAAAGCTCGCACCGTCGCGCCAGTCGATGCGCGACGCCTCGTGCTGCGCATGGCGCTGCTGCGTCTCGACCAGCTTGCGCACGATCCAGTCGGCCTTCTCCTGCACGGCGGCATCGATGTCGCGCAGCACGACCCAGCGCGGCGCGCGCACCGACAGCCCCTCGGCGCCGACCACGAAGCCGATGGTCCGCCGCTTGCCGCGCGTCAGTTCATAGGCGACGCGGGCATTGCCGATGGTCGCCTCGCGCGAGGCACGCGGATGGACGAACTGCGCCAGCCGCAGCGTGTCGGCCAGCGGCACCGCGGGCGCGGGGTCGACCGTGTGGATCAGTGGCGGCGACGGCAGCGGTTGCTCAGGCGCCGCGACCGGCGCGGGCGAAGGGTCGAACAGATCCAGCGTGAACTGCAGCAGCTTGTTCACCGAAAGATCAGCGGTAGGCTTCCGGATCGAGCCGGCGCATTTCGGCCTCGATCCACGCCTCGACCTCGCGCATCAGTTCGTCCGGCTTGCGCCCGAGGCTCGGAATCGCCGGGCCGATCGACACGTCGACGATGCCGGGCCGCTTGATGAAAGCCTTGCGCGGCCAGACCTTGGCCGAGGTCACAGCGATCGGGATCACCGGCGCGCCGGTGTCGATCGCGAGCCGCGAACCGCCGGTCTTGTAGGTGCCCTTCTGGCCACGCGGAATGCGCGTGCCTTCCGGGAACATGATGATCCAGATGCCCTGCGCCAGCAGTTCCTTGCCCTGCGCCACGACCTTGTTGAAGGCGCGCGATTTCTGGTTGCGGTCGATGTGGATCATGTCGAGCCGCGCCATCGCCCAGCCGAAGAAGGGCACGTAGATCAGCTCCTTCTTGAACACGTAGGCCAGCGGATGCGGCATCAGCGTGGGCATCAGGAAGGTCTCGAGCGTCGACTGGTGCTTGACCAGCAGCACGGCGCCGGCGCGCTTGTCCTGCGGCAGGTTCTCCATGCCGGTCACGCGGGTGCGAATGCCCAGGATGACTCGCGCGCCGCCGATGGCCCAGCCGAGCCAGCGCTCGGCCATCCAGTAGAGCGGCTCGCCGCGGCGCCAGAGCGAGGCCACGCACATGATGATTCCCCAGGGGATCACGGTGACGAGCATCCACAGCATGTGGATCGTGGAGCGGAGAAATGCCATCAGATAGCCACCTGCAGCGCAGCCTGCGCCTTTTCACGTTCGATGAGGAAGTCGACGAAGGCCGCGAGGTCTTCGTGCACCCGGGTGCCGGGCGGATAGTCGGGCGGCAGCGGCGCGCCGCGGCAGGCCGCGCCCATGCCGGTCAGCAGCAGATGCGGCTCGCAGCCCGCGGCCGCGCCGGCCTGCACGTCGCGCAGGCTGTCGCCCGCGGTCGGCACCTGCGTCAGGTCGACGCCGTAGCGCTCGCCGATCTGGTGAAACAGCCCCGGCTTCGGCTTGCGGCATTCGCAATCCTCGTCGGGGCTGTGCGGGCAATAGAAGATCGCGTCGACGCGCCCGCCGACCGCGGCCAGCATCTTGTGCATCTTGGCGTGCATCGCGTTGAGCGACGCCACGTCGAACAGCCCGCGGCCGAGCCCCGATTGGTTGGACGCGATCACCACATGCCAGCCTTCGTGGTTGAGCCGCGCGATCGCCTCCAGCGACCGCGGCAGCGCGGTCCATTCGGCGTCGGTCTTGACGAAGTCGTCGCGGTGCAGGTTGATGCTGCCGTTGCGGTCGAGGATGACGAGTTTCATGGAGCCTCGGATTGATTCGCGTCGCGCTGACGGCGCTCGGCCCACGCGACGATGTGATCCACTGAATAACGCGACGAATCGAGCTGGCGGATGCGCTCAACAAGCGAAGCGATGGCGATATGCCCGCCACTCAGCAATACCTGAACGAACTCGGCGTCTTTCTCACGGCCCGCTACGCACTTGGACACGCACAGGTCGTGCAGTTCTGGGCAGATCGCCGTGAGCTCGCCGAAATAATGAAAGCTCGCTCGCGCCATCCAGTCTGGCGGCATGACCGCCGTTTCAGGGCTGACACCGTCGGCGTGATAGCCGAACTCGTCATGAAAGCGCGACAGTGCGCCAATAGCGCCATCAATTGCGTCCGCTTTTTCCGGTGCCGTAGCGGGATACAAATCCAGCTCGTTGGAGTAAACCAACCGCTCGTCCGGCTCCTGCAACGCCAGCAAGACAACCTGGCTACCGATCAGCACGAAGGTCGTCTCGCCAGAGATCTCCGCCGATGCCCGGAGCACATGGAGAAGCTGGGAATATTTCATTTCGCCATCGCCGTGCGGCGAATGCGCAAACGCTCGTCATCGCTCAGGACGAAACCCAGCGGAGACATGTTGCGAAGCGTGGCTGCGTGATCCGTGGGTCCGCAAACAGCCTGCTCGAGCCGATTCAGATCGCCGAGCAACAACGTGCGCCACTCGTTCCGGTAGATGCGCGATCCGTCGGACATGCCGCGCGTTTCCCAGCGATCCAGAACCTCCAATGCTTTCAGCTGGAGGTCTTGCTCCTGTCGCAGACACTCGATTGCCCGCTGGTGGAAGGCCAGCGTGAAGCGATCGATGTCTTGCTGAGTGGGCATGCGCGATGCTGTTCTGCGGGATGCCAGGCGTCAAGCGGCGAGCCGCTCCAGCAGCGCCACGCGGTTCATCGCGGCATGCAGGATCATCAGCAGGCCGAGGCGGTTCAGGCGCAGATCGAGCTGTTCGGCATTGACCATCACGCCGTCGAAGAAGGCGTCGACCGGCGCGCGCAGAGCGGCCAGCGCCTGCAGCGAGCCGGCGTAGTCGCCAGCGTCGAACTTCGCGTCGGCGGCGGGCACGACCTGCTGCATCGCGGCGAACAGCGCCTGCTCGGCGGGCTCCTGCAGCAGCACCTCGCTGACGTGCGCGTCGGCTTCGGGCGACTTCTTCAGGATGTTGCCGATGCGCTTGTTGGCCGCCGCCAGCGCGGGCGCTTCCGGCAGTGCGGCGAAGGCGCGCACGGCGGCCAGGCGCTGCGGAATGGTGGCCCACAGGCCGAGCTTCTGCGCGTAGATCGCGGCATCGTCTTCGGCCGGCGCGTAGCCCGCGTCCTTCAGATAGCCCTTGAGCCGTTCGATCAGGAACTCGTCGAGCGCCACCGCGGCGTCCTGCAGCAGGCCGGCCGGGAAGGCATCGAAGGCCAGCCGCGTGAGTTCGTGGAACTGCAGCGGCAGTTGCTTCTCGATCAGCATGCGCACCACGCCCAGCGCATGGCGGCGCAGCGCGAACGGGTCGCGGTCGCCGGTCGGCAGGTTGCCGATGCCGAACATGCCGGCCAGCGTCTCGAGCTTGTCGGCCAGCGCGACCGCCACACCGACGTCGCCGCGCGGCAGCGTGTCACCCGCGAAGCGCGGCTTGTAGTGGTCTTCGATGGCATCGGCGACGGCGGTGTCGAGCCCGTCGTGCAGCGCGTAGTAGCGGCCCATCGTGCCCTGCAGTTCGGGGAACTCGCCGACCATGTCGGTCACCAGGTCGGCCTTGGCCAGCTGCGCGGCCTGGGTCGCCTGGGCGGCCAGCGCCGCGCCGCCCATCTTCTCGGCGATGGCGCGCGCGATGTGCATGACGCGCGTCACGCGCTCGCCCTGCGTGCCCAGCTTGTTGTGATAGACCACCTTGCCCAGCGACTCGACGCGCGAGGCCAGCGACTTCTTGCGGTCCTGATCGAAGAAGAACTTGGCGTCGGCCAGCCGCGGGCGCACGACGCGCTCGTTGCCCTGCACCACCGCGCTCGCGTCGTCCGGCGTGATGTTGCTCACGACCAGGAACTTGTTGGTGAGCTTGTCCGCCACGTCGAGCAGCGGAAAGTACTTCTGGTTGGCCTTCATCGTGAGGATCAGGCATTCCTGCGGCACGCCGAGGAACTCGCTCTCGAATTCGCAGACCAGCACGTTCGGGCGCTCGACCAGCGCGGTGACTTCGTCGAGCAGCGCGTCGTCCTCGATCGGCTTGGCGCCGCCGCCGACCTTGGCGGCAGCCGCGGCCAGCTGGCGCGCGATCTCGTTGCGGCGGGCGTCGAAGCCGGCGATGACGGCGCCGTCGTCGGCCAGCTGCTGCGCATAGCTGTCGGCATCGCGCAGCACCACCGGATCGACCTTCGCCTCGAAACGATGGCCGTGCGTGTCGCGGCCGGCCTTCAGGCCGAGCGCCTCGACCGGCACGACCGCGTCGCCGTGCAGCGCGACCAGGCCGTGCGCCGGGCGCACGAAGCTCACGCTGCTCCAGCCGGGCATGTCGCAGCCGGTTTCGAGCTGGTAGCTCATGACCTTCGGGATCGGCAGCTTGGCGATGGCCTCGGCCAGCGCCTTCTGCAGGCCGTCGGCCAGCGTGGCGCCGCGGGCGGTGCTTTCGTAGAACAGCGCTTCGGCCTTGCCGTCCATCGCGCGCTTGAGGCCGGGCACGGCGGACGCATCGGCGCCCAGCGCGCCCAGGCGCTTGAGCAGCGCGGGCGTCGGATTGCCGGTGGCGTCGATGCCGACCGCGACCGGCATGAGCTTCTGCGACACGGCCTTGTCGGCGGCCTGCGCCACGACGCCGGTGAGATGCGCGCCCAGCCGGCGCGGCGAGGCATACGCGGTGAGCACCGAGGCCGCATCGGCCAGGCCCTGCGCGACCAGTTGATCGCGCAGCACGCCGGCGAAGGCATCGCCCAGCTTCTTCAGCGCCTTGGGCGGGAGTTCCTCGACGAAGAGTTCGACGAGCAGGTTCTTGGTCATGGTCATGGTCTCAGGCCGCCTTCTTCGTGGTCGGCGTCATCTGGGCGACCCACTCGCGCGGCGCCATCGGGAAACCGAGGCGTTCGCGGCTCTCGTAGTAGCTCTGCGCGACGCTGCGCGCAAGGTTGCGGATGCGGCCGATGTAGGCGGCGCGTTCGGTCACGCTGATCGCGCCGCGCGCGTCCAGCAGGTTGAAGCTGTGCGCGGCCTTGAGCACCTGCTCGTAGGCCGGCAGCGCCAGCTGCGCTTCCATCAGGTGCTTGGCCTGCTTCTCGTGCGCATTGAAAGCGGTGAAGAGGAACTCGGCGTCGCTGTGCTCGAAGTTGTAGGTCGACTGTTCGACCTCGTTCTGCTTGTAGACGTCGCCGTAGGTCAGGCCTTCGGTCCACGTCAGGTTGTAGACGTTGTCCACGCCCTGCAGGTACATGGCGAGGCGCTCCAGGCCGTAGGTGATCTCGCCGGTGATCGGCTTGCAATCGATGCCGCCGACCTGCTGGAAGTAGGTGAACTGGGTCACTTCCATGCCGTTCAGCCAGACCTCCCAGCCCAGGCCCCAGGCGCCGAGCGTCGGATTTTCCCAGTCGTCCTCGACGAAGCGGATGTCGTTCTTCTTCAGGTCGAAACCGAGCGCCTGAAGGGAGCCGAGGTACAGCTCGAGGATGTTCGACGGTGCGGGCTTGAGCACCACCTGGTATTGGTAGTAGTGCTGCAACCGGTTCGGGTTCTCGCCGTAGCGGCCGTCCTTGGGGCGGCGGCTGGGCTGCACGTAGGCGGCCTTCCATGGCTCGGGGCCGAGCGCGCGCAGGAAGGTGGCGGTGTGCGAGGTGCCCGCGCCGACTTCCATGTCGTAGGGCTGGAGCAGCGCGCAGCCCTGGTTGGCCCAGTAGGTCTGCAGGGTGAGGATGATTTGCTGGAAGGTCAACATGAGGCTGGCCGGCGAGCCCGGACATTGGACGTGGACGCGTGAACGAAAGGCGCGGGTCGGGCCCGCGAAAGGCGACGATTTTACGGGCCGCGCGCACGGCCGCGCTGGTGTGGGTCGATGCGCAAAGGCAACTCTCCCACAAGGCGCCGGGATGTCGCCCGCTCGTCCGCGGTGCGCGGCGCTGCGACAAACGCGGGTTATCCGTTGCCCGGTCCACGCCCATGCCTGCTCCCACTCTCGACGCCCAGACACCCCTGTTCATCGTGCTCAACGCCGGCTCCGGCCGGGACGATGCCGAAGCCACGCGGCGCGTGATCGAAGAAGGCTGCGAGGCGGCCGGACGAAAGTGCCGCATCTTCATGATCGAGCAACCCGGTCAGCTGCAGACGCTGGCGCGTGAAGCGGTGGAACGCGCGCGGGCGGCGGGCGGCGTGGTCGTGGCGGCCGGCGGCGACGGCACCATCAATGCCGTGGCGCAGGCGACGCTCGGCAGCGGCTGCGCCTTCGGCGTGCTGCCGCAAGGCACCTTCAACTACTTCAGCCGCACCCACGGCATTCCGCGCGACACCACCGAGGCGCTGCACATCCTGCTGACCGAAGCGGTGCGGCCAGTGCAGGTTGGGCTGGTCAATGGCCGGGTGTTTCTGGTCAATGCGAGCCTCGGCCTCTACGCCGAATTGCTGGAGGAGCGCGAGAGCTACAAGGCGCGCTATGGCCGCAGTCGCTGGATCGCCTTCTTCGCCGGGCTGATCACCGTGTTGCGCGGCCATCGCCAGTGGCGGCTCCGGCTGGCCTCTCGCGGCCAGGAGCGCGACATCCGCACGCCGACGCTGTTCGTCGGCAACAACCCGCTGCAGTTGCGCCAGGTCGGCATTGCGGAAGCGGATGCGCTGGAAGACGCGCACGGCCGGCTCGCGGCCATCGCGCTCAAGCCGGTCGGCGCGTTCGCCATGCTGCCGCTGCTGGTGCGCGGCGCGCTCGGCCGGCTCGGGCAAGCCGACGACGTGCAGAGCTTTTCCTTCGAGTCGCTGACGGTCAAAGCCGCCGGCAACCGCGGACCGCGGCGGATCAAGGTCGCGACCGATGGCGAGATCGGCTGGCTCGACATGCCGCTGCTGTTCCGGCCATCGCCCGAGCCGCTGTGGCTGATACGCCCCGCCGTCGCGCCCGAGCTGGAAGCGGCCAAGGAATGAGCGCCATCCGACCCGGCGAGAACGCTCAGCCCCGTGGCCTGCAAGACGGGCCCCGTGCGACGAATGTGCTGCTGCAGATCTCCGACCCGCACTTCGGCACCGAGCAGCCGGAGGTGTTGCGCGCACTGGAAACCCTGGCGCGCGAGCAGGCGCCGGCCGTGGTGGTGCTGTCGGGCGACATCACGCAACGCGCGACGCGAGCGCAGTTCGCCGCGGCACGCGCGTTCGTCGATCGGCTCGCCGCGCCCGCGCTGCTGGCGATTCCCGGCAACCACGACATTCCTCTGTTCCAGTTGGCCGCCCGCCTGCTGTCGCCCTACGGCCGCTACAGCGAGGCCTTCGGCCGCGACCTGGAACCGGTCATCGACACGCCCGACTGGCTGGTGATCGGCGTGAACACGACGCGCCGTTACCGCCACTCGGACGGCGAGGTGTCTCCCGCACAGGTCGAACGCGTGGCGGCACGGCTGGCCATCGCGACGCCACGGCAGTTGCGCATCGTCGTGACGCACCAGCCGGTGCTGGTCACGCGGCCGGAAGACGCCACCAACCGGCTGCACGGCCGGGCGCTGGCCGTTGCGCGCTGGTCGCAGGCAGGCGCCGATCTGGTGATGGGCGGGCACATCCATCTGCCCTATGTGCGGCCCTTGCATGAAGAGGCCGGAACGACATGTCCGCGCCCGATGTGGGCGGTGCAGGCCGGCACGGCGGTGTCCACGCGGGTTCGCGGTGGCCGGCCGAATTCGGTGAACCTGGTGCGGCGCGAAAGCGATACCGCGCTGCGGACCTGCGTGGTGGAGCGCTGGGACCATTCGGCCACCGACGGGCGCTTCATCTGCGCCGAGCGACAGAGGCTGCCGCTTGCGGGTCTGCCCGGCCTGTCGGTGCCGATGGGTGGCACGGCAATCGGGCGCTAAGCTTTCGCCCCGACATGCCGACCGAAACAACGCCACACCTCGTCATCGTTGCCGAACTGCTGGGCCAGCACGCAGTGGCGGCTTATCTGTTCGCGCTGGGCAGCGCGATGCTGGCCGCCGGGCTTTTCAGCCACCGCCTGCAGCGGGCGCGGCGTCGCTCAACACCCGACGCGGAGCCGAGTCCGCGCCGCTTCATCGTCGGTTTTGCAGTGGGCTTCGTGCTGATCCTGGCCGCGTCCGGGCTGTTCGCCTTCATCGCGGCACATGTCACGCAGGGCCGCACGCTCGGGCTGGCGGATCAGGCGCTGGCCGACGCGATTGCCGCGCATGTGCCGCTGTCGACGCTGCAGATCTTCGGTTGGCTCACGCACCTGGGCGATGCCGAGTTTCTGATTCCTGTGGCACTGGCAGTAGCGGTGCTGCTTTGGCGCCACGCGCACCGCGGACTGGCGCTGGGCTGGCTGCTCACGCTGGCCGGCAATCTGGCGCTGAACCCGCTGCTCAAGCGCATCTTCGAACGCGCCCGGCCGGTGCACGACCACGGCCTGGCGTACGAGACCAGCTTCAGTTTCCCGAGCGGCCACAGCTCGGGCGCGATCGTGAGCTACGGCCTGCTGCTCTACGTCGTGCTGCGCACCCTGCCGCCGCGCTGGCACCTGCCCGCCGCGATCGGTTGCGCAGCCGCCATCGTGACGATTGCGTGCAGCCGCATCCTGCTGCAGGTGCATTTCGCGAGCGACGTGGCCGCCGGGCTGCTGTCAGGCTTCGTCTGGCTGGCCGTGTGCGTGAGCAGCCTGGAATATGCGAGGCACCGCGGACGGCGCTGAATCGCTCAGTACTCCCAGAAGATCCGCTGAAGTTCCTTGGTGTCGGAGGTCTTGGTCAGGGCAACCATCGCCAGGATGCGCGCCTTCTGCGGGCGCAGGTCGTGCGCCACCACCCAGTCGTATTTGTCGTCGGGCTGCTCGGCGTTGCGGAGCACGAAGCCGTCCGGCACGCGCGATGCGCGGATCACCACGATGCCGTCGGCGCGCACCTTCTGCAGGCTCGGCACGATGCGGTCGGCCACCGAGCCGTTGCCCGGGCCACCATGCACCAGCGCCTTGATGCCGCTTTTGCCGAGCGCGTCGATCGCGGTCGAAGCCACGCCTTCGTAGCCCATCGCGATCTCCACCGGCGGCAGCGACGTGATGGTGTCGATGTCGAATTCGGAGTTCATCGTGTGGCGCTTCACCGGCGCGCGGAACCAGTAGTTGCGGCCTTCCACCACCATGCCGAGCGAACCCCACTGGCTCACGAAAGCGCTGGGCTTGATGTTGAAGTTCTTGCTCACGTCGCGGCCGCTCTCGATGCTGTCGTTCATCGTCAGCAGCACGCCCTTGCCCATCGCGTCCTTGCTGCCGGCGACGCTGACCGCGTCGAACAGGTTCAGCGCGCCATCTGCCGACAGCGCCGTGCCGGGGCGCATCGACGCGACCATGACGATCGGCTTGTTGGTGTGCACGGTCAGCGTGAGGAAGTAGGCGGTTTCTTCCACCGTGTCGGTGCCGTGCGTGATGACGATGCCGTCGACGTCGGGCTGCTTGGCCAGCGCCGACACGCGCTTGGCCAGCGTCAGCAGGTTGTCGTTGGTCAGGCTTTCCGATGCGACCTGGAAGACCTGTTCGCCGCGCACGTTGGCCACCTTGGCGAGTTCGGGCAGTCCGGCGATCAGCTTGTCGACGCCGACCTTGGCCGCGGCGTAGGTGGCGCTGTTGATGGCCGACGCGCCGGCGCCGGCAATGGTCCCGCCGGTCGCGAGGATCACGACGTTGGGCAGCGCGGTCTGGGCGTGCGCGATCGCGGTGACGGCCAGCAGCGCGGCGGTGGCCGCGAAGTGGCGCAGACGGGAAGCATTGAGCATGGAAGGTGTCCTTTGTTGAAGTGCCGCGCATGATGCGGACGGCACTTCGGCGTTACAAGTCCCATGCCCGAATGCGGGGGCGGCCATGCAGAGGCGGCATCCGGCCATGCCCGCGTCGTACGCGGAGCCTGGCGCGTGCGGCCTTGGCGCACCGACGGCAAGCGCTACCATTCCGGCTCGCTTCGACGCGACCACAGCCTCCCTCTTCCATCGCGCTCACCGTGCAATCCGCTTCCAGTCTCCCGCCCGCTACCGCCCAGGACATGCCCGTCCCCGACGGCCCCCTGTCGCGGGCGCGCCCGGGGCGCGAGCGGATCATGGCGGCGATCCGCAGCGCCGCCATCGAGGAGTTCAGCCTGCACGGCCTGAAGGGCACGTCGACGCAAGCGATCGCGGCGCGCGCGGGGCTGACCAAGCCGCAGCTGCACTACTACATCGCCGGCAAGGAAGAGCTCTATGAAGAGCTCCTGATGCAGGTGCTGCATTCGTGGAAGGTCGTCTTCGCCTTCGACCAGGCCGCCAGCAGCGGGCCGGCCACCGTGCTGGCCGACTACATCCGCCAGAAGCTCGACCACGCTTTCGACAGCCCCGAGATGTCACGCATCTTCACCCGCGAAGTGCTCGACGGCGGCAAGAACCTCGAGGGCTTCTGGCCCAACTCGCAGGCCTGGACGCAGAAGAAGATCGACATCATCAACGGCTGGATCGCCCGCGGGCTGATGCGTCCGCTCGACGCCCGGCTGCTGCTGCAGCACATCTGGGCGATGACCCAGTACCACGCCGACTACGCGCTGCAGGCGCGCGTGATGATGGGCACCGGCGCCGACACGCCGATCGACCGCGACCAAGTCGCCAAGGAACTGATCGGCTTCGTGCTCGCCGGCTGCGGCATCCGGCCCTGACCGGCGGCGGCGCGCTTCCGCGCCGCAAGACCTCGACAACCGCCGTGCGCCAATAAGGTGCGCACACGCTGGCACGCGCTTTGCATAAACCTGACCACTTGCTCTGATTAAGCGGTCAAACACCATGCGCGTGCTCGTCATCTACTGCCACCCGGTCGACACCAGCTTCGCTTCTGCCATGCACCAGGAGGTGCTGAAGAACCTGCGCGCGGCCGGCCACGAGGTGGACGACTGCGATCTGTATGCCGAGGGTTTCGACCCGGTGATGTCGCGCGAGGAGCGGCTCGGCTACCACGACGTGCCGGCCAACCGCCTGCCGCTGCAGTCGCACATCGACCGCCTGATGTGGGCCGAGGCGCTGGTGTTCTGCTTTCCGACCTGGTGCTTCGGGCTGCCGGCGATGCTCAAGGGCTACTTCGACCGGATGTTCATGCCCGGCGTGGCCTTCGACATCAGCGACCCGGCCAACGTCAAGCCGTCGCTCACGCACATCAAGCGCATCTCGGCCGTCGTGACCTACGGCCGGCCGCGCTGGGTCGCCTGGTACATGGGCGACCCGCCGCGCAAGATCATCACGCGCTACATGAAGCGCCTGACTGGCCAGGGCGCGCGCGTGGACTACCACGCGCACTACCACATGAACATCGCGACCGAGCCGCAGCTGAAGCGCTTCATGGCGCGCGTCGGCCAGGCCATGGCGAAGTTCGCCTGAGGACGCCCGCGTGCCCGAACTCGCTCCCGCTCTCCTCGACAACATGCGTCTGCCGCGCTGGCTGCTGCCGGCCGGCTGGCCTGTGGACGGTGAATCAGGATCGCCTGCACTGGCCCGCATAGCGATCGCGCAGGGCCGCGTTGCGCAGTTGATGCCGATGCCGCGCGTTGCCGCGACGGGCCTGGCAGAAGGCGCACTCGACCTGCAAGGCACGCTCGCGCTGCCCGGCTTCGTCGACGCCCACACGCACCTCGACAAGGCCTTCACGCTGCCGCGCATGAAGAACGTGCAGCCCGGCCTGCTCGGCGCGATCGACGCCATGCTGGCCGACCGGCCGCGCTGGACGGTGGCCGACGTGCGCGAGCGCGCCTCGCGCGGCCTGCAGTGGGCCTGGGAATGCGGCAGCACGCGCGTGCGCACCCATGTCGACTGGTGGGAGCCCGAATCGGTGCCGATCGCCTGGCACGTGCTGGCCGATCTCGCCGCAGAATGGTGCGGCCGGGTGCAGCTCGAGCAGGTGAGCCTGATCAAGCTGAGCCTGTTCGAGGACGCGGCGCAGGCGCATGCCTTCGCGCGCATCGCGGCCGAGACCGGCCCGCATGCGCTGCTCGGCGGCTTCGTCCATTCGCACAACTGGAGCGAGCGCGCGCTGCGCAACCTGCTGGCCGCGGCGCAGGCTTTCGACCTGGACGTCGACCTGCATGTCGACGAGGAGCTCAACCCCGACGCGGTCGGCCTGGCGACCACGGCGCGCGTGATGCGCGAGATCGGCTTCGAAGGCCGCGTGGTCTGCGGCCACACCTGCGCGCTGGCTGCGCAGGACGAATCGACCGCGCTCGCCACGCTCGACGCGGTGGCGCGCGTGCCGATCACGCTGGTGTCGCTGCCGGCCACCAACCTGCTGCTGCAGGACGCCGTCACCGGGCGCACGCCGCGCCAGCGCGGCCTCACGCTGGTCAAGGAAGCGCGCGAGCGCGGCATTCCGCTGCTCTTCGCGAGCGACAACGTGCAAGACCCGTTCTGCCGGCTCGGCAGCTTCGACCCGGTCGAAGCGCTCGGTCTGGCCGCGATGGTGGCGCAGCTCGACGCACCCTTCGACGTCTGGTCGCAGACGCTGTGCCGCGCCGACTGGCTGCAGCGCACGCCCGACGCGACGCCCACGCTGGTCGGCGCGCCGGCCGATCTGGTGCTGTTCCCCGAATCCGACATCCACGGCTGGCCGTCGCGCACCGCGACGCGCGTGGTGCTGCGCGAAGGCCGCGTGGTGCGCGGCCAGGTTCCGCCCGCGTGGACGCCGACCGCCACGACTTCCCTCACCTGAAAACACGACAGGACACCGACATGCTCCACGGCTACATCCCGCCCCACCGCTTCCTGCCCTACCTGAGCTGGACCGAGATCACCGCGCTGCCCGACCGCGAGAACACCGTCATCGTGCTGCCCTGCGGCGCGATCGAACAGCACGGCCCGCACCTGCCGTGTTCGGTCGACAGCGTGATCGCCTCCGGCGTGATGGGCAAGGCGCTCGAGAAGCTGCCGGCCGAGGTCCGCGCCTTCGCCATGCCGCCGATCACCTACGGCAAGTCGGAAGAGCATCTGCACTTCCCCGGCACGATGACGCTGACCGGCACGACGTTGCTGTCGACGGTGATCGAGATCGGCGAGTCGGTCTACCGCTCGGGCTTCCGCAAGCTGCTGTTCGCCAACGGCCACGGCGGCCAGCCGCAGGTGCTGGAAATGGCGGCGCGCGAGCTGCGGCTGCGCCACGGCGATTTCGTGGTCGTGCCGCACGGCGTGTCGCGGCTGCCGAACGCGTCGAGCAAGCAGATCAGCGAACAGGAGAAGAAGCTGTCGATGCACGCCGGCCATTCCGAGACCGCACTGATGCTGGCGCTGGCGCCCGACACGGTGCACATGGAACGCGCTGCGGCCAACTTTCCGCCGCCCTTCCCGATCAAGCTGCTGTCGGCCGATGGCCGCCCGGCCTGTGCCTGGACTTCGCGCGACTTCGGCCCGAGCGGCGTGATCGGCGACCCGACCAGCGCGACGCGCGAGCAGGGCCTGGAGATCCTGGACACGCTGTCCGACAGCTGGGTGCAGGCGCTGACCGAGCTCTACGCGCTGCGCTGGGTCGTGCGCGACGAGCCGACCTGGGGCCGCGGCCACGAGACCGGCTTCATCCAGCCGTCGTTCACGCCGGCCACACCAACCGCGGCATGAGGCGCGCTCCTTGCATCGCCCGGCCGTCGACCTGCTGACCGCGACACATCCCGCAACCCGTTTCTTCACCCACGTTTCTTCATCCCTTCCTCGAGAGGTTCATTCCATGCGCAAGCCCATCGCCTTCCGTCTCGCGTCCCTCGCGGGCGCCGCCGCGTTCGCCCTCGCTGCTGCGGCCCCAGCTCAGGCCCAGGACAAGTTCACCTACATGACCAACTGGTACGCGCAGGCCGAGCACGGCGGCTTCTACCAGGCGCTGGCCGAAGGCATCTACAAGAAGTACGGGCTGGACGTGAGCATCAAGATGGGTGGCCCGCAGGTCAACATCACGCAGATGATGGCGGCCGGCCAGGCCGACTGCATCATGGGTTCGAGCGACATCCAGATGATGCAGGTGCGCGAAGGCGGCGTGCCGGTCGTCACCGTCGCTGCCTACTTCCAGAAGGACCCGCAGGTGCTGATCGCCCATGAAGACGTGAAGAAGTTCGAGGACCTGAAGGGCAAGACGCTGCTGATCGGCGCCCAGGCGCAGCGCGGCTACTGGCCGTGGCTGAAGGCCAAGTTCGGCTTCACCGATGAACAGACGCGTCCCTACACCTTCAACATCCAGCCCTTCGTGGCCGACAAGAACGCGGCGCAGCAGGGCTACCTGACCTCCGAGCCGTACGCGATCCAGAAGGCCGGCGTGAAGAGCACCGTGCTGATGTTCAGCGACCACGGCTTCCCTGCGTATGCGACCACCGTGTCGTGCATGGAGAAGACGGTGAAGGACCGCAGCAAGCAGATCACCGCTTTCGTCAAGGCATCGGCCGAAGGCTGGAAGAGCTACCTGGAGAACCCGGCACCGGCCAACGCGCTGATCAAGAAGGACAACCCCAACATGACCGACGACCAGCTGGCCTACAGCGTCGCCAAGCTCAAGGAGATGGGGATGATCACCGGCGGTGACGCGGCCAAGCTGGGCATCGGCGTGATCACCGACGCGCGCTCGAAGGCGAGCTACGACTTCCTGGTGTCGGCCAAGCTGCTGGACCCGGCGAAGGTCGAACTGGCGAAGACCTACACGACCGAATTCATCAAGGACGCCAAAGTTCTTCCTTGAGTTCGCACCCGCAGGCGGACGCATCCGCCTGCCGCCCTGACACACAGGGGCCGGTCGCCGAGATGCGGCCCCCTCGAAAGGCTTTCCGAATGAATCGCGTCGACTCCGCGCCCGGTGCGCCGCTCGCACCGCCCGCTGCGCTGGCCCATGCCACGCCCGCAGTGGAAATCCTCTCCGCCGAGAAGACCTACCCGAACGGCACGCAGGCGCTGCTGCCGGTGGACCTGACGATCGCCGAGGGCGAGTTCGTCACGCTGCTCGGCCCCTCGGGCTGCGGCAAGAGCACGCTGCTCAAGATGGTCGCCGGCATGCTGGAACCCAGCGACGGTCGGCTGCTGGTCTGGCGCAAGCCGGTGCAGCAGATCGACGAGAGCGGCCGCAAGATGGCCTTCGTCTTCCAGGCGCCGACGCTGATGCCCTGGGCCAGCGTGCAGACCAACGTGCGGTTGCCGCTCGACCTGGCCGGCGTGTCGCGCAAGGAGGCCGATGCACGCGTGGCCGAGGCGCTTGCGCTGGTCGGTCTCGACAAGTTCGCGAGCGCGTTGCCACGGGCGTTGTCGGGCGGGATGCAGATGCGCGTGTCGATCGCGCGCGGGCTGGTCACGCAGCCCGACCTGCTGCTGATGGACGAGCCCTTCGGCGCGCTCGACGAGATCACGCGCCACAAGCTCGACGCCGACCTGCTCGACCTGTGGCGCAAGAAGAAGCTCACCGTGATCTTCGTGACGCACTCGATCCACGAAGCGGTGTTCCTGTCGAGTCGCGTGATCATGATGGCCGCGCGGCCGGGTCGCGTGGTGGAGCAGTTCACGATCGACGAGCCGTATCCGCGGCAGGCCGACTTCATGGTGTCGCCGCAGTTCAGCCGCTACGCCAAGCAGTTGCAAGACAGCCTGCTGCGCGCCAGCAGCGCGCATGAGGAGATCGCACCATGAGCGGTTCTGCTGTCAAGGTCGCTAAGGTCAAACCGCCGCGCGCCACACCGGTGCCGCTGCTGCGGCAGCCGCGCGTGCAACGCGTGATGTATCCGCTGCTGGTCGGCGTCGTGCTGGTCGCGTTGTGGCAATGGATGGTCATCGCGATGGAGCTGCCGCCCTATCTCGTGCCATCGCCCTACCTGATGATGGAAACGCTGGTGAAGGACTGGGTGCCGCTGGGCAATGCTTTGCTGGTCACGCTGAAGATCACCGTGCTGTCCTTCGTGCTGGCCACGGTGATGGGCGTGCTGATCTCCTTCCTGTTCGTGCAGAGCAAGCGCATCGAGACCGCGCTCTTCCCGTATGCCGTGCTGCTGCAGGTGACGCCGATCGTGGCGGTCGCGCCGCTGATCATCATCTGGGTGAAGAACCCGGTCGCCGCGATGACGGTGTGCGCCGCGCTGGTGGCGCTGTTCCCGATCATCGCCAACACCACGCTGGGCCTGCGCAGCATCGACCCCGACCTGCAGAGCTACTTCAAGCTCAACCGCGCGACGCGCTGGCAGCAACTGGTTCGGCTGCGCATCCCGAGCGCGCTGCCCTACTTCTTTGGCGGCCTGCGCATCTCCAGCGGGCTGGCGCTGATCGGCGCGGTGGTTGCCGAATTCGTCGCCGGCACGGGTGGTTCGGGCGCCGGTCTGGCCTACCAGATCCTGCAGGCCGGCTTTCAGCTCAACATCCCGCGCATGTTCGCCGCGCTGCTGCTGATCTCGCTCACCGGCGTCGGGCTGTTCGTGCTGATGGCATGGCTCTCGAAGCTGGCGCTCGGCTCGTGGCACGCCAGCGAAATCTCCCAAGACTGATCACTGATCACCTAATACGACAGACATCACCATGAACGCCCCCGCCTCCACCATCGAGCAACTGCAGCTCGAACTGCCCGACCTCGACTGGATCACCGACGCCGGCCGCATCGCGCGGCTGTCGCAGGACTTCTCCTGGTTCAGCCCGGTGCTGAAGCGCCAGCTCGAGGACAAGCGCGCCGACCTGGTCGTGCGCCCACGCAACGAGGACGAGATCCGCAAGCTCGTCAGCGCCTGCTTCAAGCGCAAGGTGCCGATCACCATCCGCGGCAGCGGCACCGGCAACTACGGCCAGACCACGCCGCTGGCGGGCGGCGTCGTGCTCGACATGACCGGCTACAACGCGATGCTGTGGGTGCGCCGCGGCGTGGCCCGCGCGCAGGCCGGCATCCGGCTCGGCGACATCGAGAAGGCCACGCGGCCGACTGGCCACGAGTTCCGCTGCATGCCGTCGACCTTCCGCAGCGCGACGCTCGGCGGCCTGTTCGGTGGCGGCTTCGGCGGCGTCGGCTCGATCAACTACGGCCCGCTGGCCGCGCCGGGCAACGTGCTCGGCGTGCGCGCGATGACGATCGAGGCCGAGCCGCAGATCGTCGAGCTGCGCGGTGCCGAGGCGCTGCGCATGCACCATCTCTGGGGCACCAACGGCCTGGTGCTGGAGATCGAGGTGGCGCTGGCGCCGGTGCATCCGTGGCTCGAGACGCTGGTCACCTTCACGTCCTTCGACGCGGCGCTGGCCTTTGCCGACACGCTGGCCCGCGCGCCGGGCATCGACAAGCGCGAGGTCGCCTTCTTTGCCAGCCCGGTGCCCGACCACCTCGGCCAGCTCGCCGAATACCTGCCGAAAGGCTGCCATGCCGTGCTGTCGCTGATCGATGAAAGCGGCGAGCAGGCGATGAACGACATGGCGGCAGCGCACGGCGGCACCGTGACCTACCGCCGCACCGCGGAAGAGGTGCAGAAGAGCAACCGCACGCTGATCGAGTTCACCTGGAACCACACGACGCTGCACGCGCTGCGCATCGACAAGACGCTGACCTATCTGCAGAGCAGCTTCACGCCGGGCCAGTACGTGCAGCAGATCACCGCGATGGAGAAGATGTTCGCGGGCGAGGTGATGATGCATGTCGAGTTCTTGCGCGGCATGGACGGCCTGCTGAGCTGCAGCGCGTTGCAGCTGGTGCGCTTCACGACCGAGGAGCGGCTGAACGAGATCATCCGGCTGCACCGCGAGAACGGCGTGCGCATCAACAACCCGCACACCTTCATCGTCGAGGACGGCAAGGCCGGCGGCGCGCTGCCACCGGAGATCATCGCGATGAAGAAGCGCTTCGATCCCGAAGGTCTGCTCAACCCGGGCAAGCTGCGCGACTGGCCGGTGGTGGCATGAGCGCCGCACGGTCGCCATCCGAAGGGGTTCGGCACCGCAGTGCGCGGCACGGAGGTATGCCATGAGCACCAGTCCCACCACCATGGGCGCGCCGATGGCGAACTACCTCGCCGCCAAGCGCGTCGGCGATTTCGTCTTCATGAGCGGCGTGGTCGCCGTCGATCCGGCGCGCCGCATGGCTGTCGGTTCGTACGACGACATTCCGGAGGCCGCGCGCGAAGCGCTCAAACCGCTCGGCTACGTCACCGGCCAGATGTCGGTCGACGTGTTCGAGGCGCCGATCGTCGCGCAGAGCTGGTTCGTGCTGGAACGCATCCGCCAACTGGCGGCGGAACACGGCGGCACGATGGCCGACGTGGTGAAGCTGGTGCAGTACTTTCGCGACCTGCGCCACTACGCGCCCTACAACCGGGTGCGCGGGCTGTTCTATCCGGGCGAGCCGCCGGTCAGCACGGTGGTCGAGGTATCGCGCTTCCTGCCGGGCGACGCGTTGCTGATCGAGGTCGAGGCGACCGCTTACCTGCCGCGCTGACGGCGCTTCACGCTGACCATGGCGGCAACCGCAACGACCAGCAGCGCGCCGATCCAGAGCGGCCAGAGCCGCAGCCGCGACACCCACCAGGCGTATGGCGTGATGCCGCTGCGGCCTTCCACGTCGGCCACCAGCACGCCGCGGGTGAGCCGCGGCAAGGCGTGCGTCACGCGGCCGGTCTGGTCGATGACGACCGTCGCACCGGTGTTGGTCGCACGCAGCATCGGCCGCTGGAATTCGAGCGAGCGCATGCGCGAGATCGAGAGATGCTGGTCGATTGCGATCGAATCGCCGAACCAGGCGATGTTGCTCACGTTGAGCAGCAACGTCGGTGCGGCGGCGCTGTCGCGGAAGTTGGCGCCGATCTCCTCGCCGAACAAGTCCTCGTAGCAGATGTTCGGCGCGATGCGCTGGCCCTGCCAAAGGAAGGGCGGCTGCGCGAGGCCGCCGCGGCCGAAATCGCCCAGCGGAATGTTCATCATCGCGGTGAACCAGCGGAACACGCCGGGCACGAATTCACCGAACGGAACGAGGTGATGTTTGTCGTAGCGATAGGGTTCGGCGGCGCCGGGCTGGAAGCCGACGACCGAGTTGGTATAGCCGTCGCGGCCCGACAGCGGCAGGCCGACGATTGCTGCTTGCGCGCCCTGTGTGTAGCGGGTAGCGATCGAATCCAGGTAGCCCGCCGGCAGTTGCGACGGCAACAGCGGGAACGCCGTTTCCGGCGTGATCACGAGCGGCGCCTTCGGGTCGCGCAGTTGTTCGCCGTACCACTGCAGCGCCGTCGCCACGCCGCCGCCCGGAATGAACTTCTCGTCCTGCGGGATGTTGCCCTGTAGCAAGGCGACGTCGATGCGGCCGCGCGACGCGTCGGCGCCCTGTGCGAGCAGTGGTGCGGCGGCGAACGGCAACAGCAAGGTCACGATGGCAACGACCAGCGGAGCGATGCGCGGCGAGCCCGTACCTTGAACGGCCGTGCGGCGCAGCGCAAGCACGAGCAGCGCTGCAATGCCAGCGCTCACGGCGCCGATGCCGTACACGCCCAGCCATGGCGCATAGCCGGCCAGCGGACCGTCGACGTGCGCATAGCCGCCAGCACCCCAGGGAAAGCCGGTGAACCAGTGTCCGCGCAGGAGTTCACCGAGCGTCCAAAGCGCCGCGAACAACAATGCTGCGGGGAGACGGCCTGCGGGCTTCAACAGCACGAAGACGCCACAGGCTGCAGCGTAGTAGAGCGACAGCGCCGCAGCCAGTGCGAGCACCGCGACGGCCGCCAACGGCGCAGGCAATCCGCCGTAGGTGTGCATCGAGATGAAGAGCCACCAGAAGGTGCCGCACAGCCATGCTGTGGCGAATGCCCAGCCGTGCAACGCAGCAGCCCGCCACGGCGTCGTGCTTGCGGGATTGCGAAGCGCCTCGAGCTGCCAGACCAGTGCCGCAAGCGAAAGTATCTGCAGCCACCAGAGCGGCTGCCCGTTCCAAGGCGCGGCGATCGACAGCGCCTGCGCAAGTCCGGCGATCGTGAAGCCCAGCAACCGCAGGCACGCGAGAAGAAGCGGCGGCAGGCCGCTGCGGGCGGCCATCGTCGCCCTCAGTCCGAAGCGCCGCTGCCGCGTGCCGGCGACACCTTGAACCAGCGCACTGCGCCGCCCTTGGTGTGCAGCACGACGAAGTCGAAACCGCCAAGCGCGTGATGCTCGCCCTTCTTCGGAACGTGGCCCATCTCGTGCGCAACCAGGCCGCCGATGGTGTCGAAGTCTTCGCTCAGCGCCTCTGCGTCGAAAGTGATGCCGAAGGCTTCGGCGACACGCTCGATCGGCGTGTCGCCCGACACACGGTACGTGTGGTCGGCCAGACCGAAGATGTCGCCCTCGTCCTCGGCGATGTCGAACTCGTCCTCGATCTCGCCGACGATCTGCTCGAGCACGTCCTCGATGGTGATGAGGCCTGCGACACGGCCGAACTCGTCAATCACGATCGCAAGATGGTTGCGGTTGCCGCGGAACTCGCGGAGCAGGTCGTTGAGGCCCTTGCTTTCGGGCACGAAGGTCGCGGGCCGGAGCAAGGCTCGGATGTTGAGTCCCGGCGCCCGCTGCAGCTTGAGCAGGTCCTTCGCCAGCAGGATGCCGATGATGTTTTCCTTCTCGCCCTCGTACACCGGAAAGCGCGAGTGCGCGGTGTCGATGACGACGTGCAGGAGCGCGTCGTAAGGCGAGTCGATGTTCACCAGGTCCATGCGCGGCGCTGCAACCATGACGTCGCCAGCTGTCATGTCGGCCATGCGGAGCACGCCTTCGAGCATGACGCGCGACTCGGCGCCGATCACGTCGTTGTCTTCGGCGTCAGCAAGGGTTTCGATCAGCTCGTCGCGCGAATCCGGTCCGGGATGGATGAATTCGGCGAGTTTTTGCAAGAAGCTGCGTTTGTCTTCCCGTTCAACGGGCGTGCGATCAGGGTGAGGGTCGGCCACTGCGGGAGGGCGGAGTTGGGGATCCCCGAGGATACCGGATTG